>JAFKES010000122.1 GCA_017308495.1 Afipia sp. | reverse complement strand
CCGGAAACCGGAGCTGCGCCAGACCCTGCGCGTCACCGTGGCCACGGCGGTCGCCTTCGTCGCCTACAAATTGTTCGGCTTTGAGCAGGGATACTGGGCGATCTTCACCGTCCTGATCGTAATGCAGGGCTCCATCGGTGGTACGCTCAGCGCCGCGACGGAACGCATGATCGGCACCTTCGCTGGCGCGCTGCTCGGCGGCGTGGCCGCGGCGCTTCATGCGCCGTCGACGCTCGGCCTCGGCCTTGCCATCGTGCTCGTCACCGCACTCGGCGTCCTGGGCGCCAGCATCCGTCCGCAACTGCGGGTCGCGCCGATCACGGCGGTGATCATGCTGCTGACAGCTCCGCCCGGCGTTCCTGTGGCTCATTTCGTGTTCGACCGGATCGTCGAGATCGGCATGGGCGGCATCATCGGCGTGCTGGCGACAGTGCTGGTGTTTCCCGCGCGCTCCCACGCCGTGGTGGTGACGCGCTCCGTCGCCGTTCTCGAACGCATCGAGCGGCTCCTGCTCTCCGAGGCGCAGGCGCTGGAGCGCGGCGAAGCGCTCGCGCCCTCATCCGAACATCCGGCGCTGCGGCAGGCGCTGACCGCAGTCGAACAGGCCATGACTGATGCCGAGCGCGAACGCGCCGCGCGGCTGGCCGATCATCGCATCCCACCGGCGATCCCGCGCACGCTGTGGCGGGTGCGCAACGATCTCGTGGCGATCGGCGGCGTGCTGCGCGAGCCGGTGTCCGCCCATGTCGCGGCGACGCTCGCGCCGGCGGCAGCGCAGCTGCTGCGGGCCGAGGCCGAGTTGACCGGGCGCTGCGCCTCCGCGCTCGGTGCCGCTTCCAAAGTGGCGCGCAACGACACCGAGGCGGCGCTTCTCGCCTTCACCGAAACATTCGGCCAACTGCGCCAGTCGGGCGTGATGCGGGCGCTGGATTTCAACACCGTGGGCCGGATCTTCGGCCTCGCTTTCAACCTCGACGGCCTGCACCGGGATCTCAACGACCTCGCCGACCGGATCGACGAAATCGCCGACACCGTGCCGGAGCAGACCGCCGTCCCCTGACCGCCCCTCTCCTCGTGCTTGACCGCGCACGCCGTGGCGGCGATGGTACGGCGCTCCACATCCGGGACCGATCATGACCGCTTACGACACCAACAACATTTTCGCCAAAATCCTGCGCGGCGAGCTTCCCTGTCACAAGGTGTACGAGGACGCGCACACCCTGGCGTTCCTCGACATTATGCCGCGCTCGCCCGGCCACACGCTGGTGATCCCGAAGGCGCCCGCGCGCAACATCCTGGACATCGCACCCGACGATCTCGCCCATGTGGCGCGCACCGCCAAAACCATCGCCATCGCCGGCAAGAAAGCCTTCAACGCCGACGGCATCACCTTGCAGCAGTTCAGCGAGGCGGCCGGCGGACAGGTGGTGTTTCACCTGCATGTGCACATCATGCCGCGCACTGAGGGCGTGCCGCTGCTACCTCCCGCCAGCCGCAAGGAGGACGTCGCCGTGCTGGAAGACCACGCCACGCGGCTGATCGCGGCGCTGCGGGGATAAGCCGGCTCAGCCAAACGCCCACTGGCCGACGAGGATGACGGCTTCGCCGGCGATGACGCCTGCGAACACCGATTTACGCGCCAGCAGATAGACCGCGAAGCCGGCGACCGCCGCGCCATAGCGCACCCCATCCGGGACCGTCGCCAGCGCACCGGGCGGCGTGATCAGGATTTGCGCGATGATGCCGGCCAGAATGGCGGCGGCCACCGCCCGCACCCAGACCAGAAAGTCCGAGCCCTCGTCGATTCCCCGGCCGATCACGAGGCCGAGCATCCGCCACACCTCGTTGGAGAGGAACCCCGCAAACAGCAGCATCGCGATGGCGTGGGTATTGCCGAACAGTCCGGTCATGCCGCCTTACCTCTTTCCACTGCGCCAGCGGTGAACGGCGAAAGCGATGGTCCCGGCGGCAACGCCGCAGATCAGGATATCGATACCGGTGTGCAGCATCTGCACCAGCGGATACAGCGCGAGGCCAAGCGCAAGCGCGAGTTTGTCCACCAGACGGCGCGCGTTTCGCGCCGTGGACAGCAGGAAGGTCAAGGGCGTCAGCGCCAGAATGGCGGCCGCCAGCAGCGTCGGCAGGTTGGCGGCAAGGCCGTAGCCGATCGCGGTGGCGATGCTACTCAACACGACCAGCGTGCCGCCAAGCCCGTTGATGAAGGCGATCCGCCAGCGCCGCGGCACATGCGGCAGCAGGCGGAAACTCTCAACCCAGACAGTGACCGCGGTGAGATGCGCCGGCAGCACGAGATGGCGCATCCGGGTCTGCGGCGTGCGCAGCATCGGCAACACGGCGACGACCATCGGCAGCAGTCGGACAGCGCTGAGGGTCACCGCCAGCGCCGATTCAAGCACGGTCGCACCCGCATGCGCGGTCGAGATCAGGATCACCTGCGCCGGGCCGGCCCACACCAGCACGGTGCCGGCCACGGCCCAACCGAAGGTGAAGCCGCTGTCGTGCGCCAGCGCGCCGATGCCGATGAAGGTGGCGAACAGCACCAGCGTCAGGATCGACGTCAGCGCCGAACGCGCGCCGAACGCGAAAGCGGCCGCAGCGCTATGCCATTTCGGGGACTCGAGCGGAGGAAGGGCCAAAGGAAAGGTCACGGGATGACTGTGCCGGTGGAATCGTCTCAGCCATCACGCGGACGGAACGATCCGCCGTCAAGGCATGATCTCCCGCGGTTGCGGGCAGCAGCGGCGCAAAAAATGCATTTCGCGCCCGGACTGGCGGGATCGCCGCGCGCCGTGCCATGCCGTGCTGCGCCTCAGACCAACGGCTCGCGCACCGACGACGACGACAGCGAGCCCAGAATGAACAGGGCCGCGAACGCAATGCCGACAATTGCAAAAACCAGCATGACAACCTCCTGGCAACGACGCCGCGGCAAACTCCGAGCCGCGAAGCCAGATGATTGGAAAACGGTTTCGCAAAACTTAATCGAAAATCATCGCAACGGCGTTAGCATTTCATTGAGCATAACGGCCCGCGCGGAGATTGAAATAATACCCGTATTTATTGGGTTTCTTGCAATGTCTCCGGCGCTTTCGCGTTAACCGTAGCGGCAGTTTCCCGACCTGCGATGCTCACCCCCGCCCCGGCGCGTTCTTCAGCACGATGCACGCCTGCCCCGTCCGCCGGATACGGCCGCACAGATCGTCGGCCTCGGCGCGCGTCTCGGCGCCAATCCGCACCTGATAGAATGGCCGGGTGCCCCGGCTGCGGAACATCGAACTCAGCAGGCTCGGATCATGGTCGCCGACCACCGCGCTGAGCCGCTTCATCGCGCGGGCATACATCGCCAGCGCCCGGTCGCGCGAGAACCCAGCGGCGAGTTGCACGCCCCACGGCTTCTCAGCCCCGAGCCGCACACGCTGCTCCAGTTCGCTGACGAACGGGTTCGGCGCGCGCTGTAGCAGCGCCATCAGGTCGCGGCAGCCCGTGGGCGGCGCACGATCCCTGATCGCGCCGCTCTTTCCGGCGGCGGCCCAGTCGTCCACCGATGTGCCGGTGATCGCGTAGACATAGTTGCGGGTTTCGGAGGGCATCGCCCCGCTGCCCGCGAGCCAGTCCCGCACACGGCGCGGCCCGGCGTTATAGGCCGCGGCAGCGAGGCCGAGATTGCCGAACTGTTCCCGCAATTCGCTGAGGAATTCGGCGGATTTCGGCAACGCCTGCACCGGATCGAACGGATCCAGCAGACGGCGCTCGCTGGCGGTGCCGGGCATGAACTGGGCCACGCCCTGCGCGCGCTGGCCGCGGCGCGTCATCGGCCCCACCGCATCGGGCCGGAACCGGCTCTCCTGCCAGATCACCCGCGCGAAGAATTCCAGCGGCAACCCGTTGGCGGCGGCGGCGGATTCGATCATCAGACACATCGCCTCGCGGGTCTCGCCCGCGGCAGCCACGGCGGGCGCTGTCGCCGGTGGCGACGATGCGCGCTCCGCTGGCGGCGCATCCGACTGCGCGAGCGCGAACTGCGCCACGCATCCCAGCGCCGCGCCGCACAGCCAGCCGATCGCCCTTCGTGGTGACATGCAACGCATCGACCCTGACCACGCCATTCACCGACCTTGCCCAGCCTCGCCCCGCATGCGGGCCGAAAATGGGCAGGCGCATCCCGCCCCTTCCGCCCCTCCCCGCGTCACAAAAAAAGCCCGGCGCAACGCCGGGCTTTCTGTCGCCATCACGCGAAGACGCTCACGCCTTGAGCGGCTCCTTGGTGGCCTTGTTCGCGGTCTTGATCCCGGTCTTGGGCTTGCGCTTGCGGGCGCCCGGCAATTTTTCGGGCTTCGGCGTCACCGGCCCTTCGACATACTCGAAGCCGATCTTGTCGAGGCCCGCTTCGTCCTTCACCAGAACGACCCGGACATGCCCGCCACCCTTGAGCTTACCGAACAGCACCTCATCGGCCAGCGGCTTCTTGACGTATTCCTGGATCACCCGGGCCATCGGCCGCGCGCCCATCTGCTCGTCATAGCCGTGCTCGATCAGCCAGCCCTTGGCCGGCTCCGACAGCTCGATGGTGACGTCGCGGTCCGCAAGCTGGGCTTCCAGTTGCAGCACGAACTTCTCCACCACCATGCCGATGACATCGGTGTTGAGATGCGCGAACGATACGATGGCGTCGAGACGGTTGCGGAATTCCGGCGCGAATTGCCGGTTGATGGCCTCGTGGTCGTCGCCTTCGCGCTTGCTGCGGGTGAAGCCGAACGCAGCCTTGGCCATATCGGCCGCGCCCGCGTTGGTCGTCATGATCAGGATGACGTTGCGGAAGTTGACCTGCTTGCCGTTGTGATCGGTGAGCTTGCCGTGATCCATGATCTGCAAGAGCACGTTGTAAAGATCGGGGTGGGCCTTCTCGATCTCGTCGAGCAGCACCACACAGTGCGGATGCTGATCGACGCCATCGGTCAGAAGGCCGCCCTGATCGAAGCCGACATAGCCGGGAGGCGCGCCGATCAGGCGCGACACCGTATGCCGCTCCATGTATTCCGACATGTCGAAGCGCAGCAGTTCGACGCCGAGCGATTGCGCGAGCTGCTTGGCCACCTCGGTCTTGCCGACGCCGGTGGGGCCCGAGAACAGATAGCAGCCGATCGGCTTCTCCGGCTCGCGCAGGCCGGCACGCGCCAGCTTGATCGAGGCCGAGAGCGACTCGATGGCCTTGTCCTGACCGAACACCGTGCGCTTCAGGGTCGATTCGAGATGCTTGAGCACCTCGGCGTCGTCCTTCGACACGCTCTTGGGCGGAATCCGCGCCATGGTGGCGATGGTGGTTTCGATCTCCTTGATGCCGATGGTCTTCTTGCGCTTGCCTTCCGGCACCAGCATCTGCGCCGCGCCCGACTCGTCGATGACGTCGATCGCCTTGTCCGGCAGCTTGCGGTCGTGGATGTAGCGCGCCGACAGGTTCACCGCCGCCTCGATGGCGTCGTTGGTGTATTTCAGCTTGTGGTAATCCTCGAAATACGGCTTCAGGCCCTTGAGGATACCGATGGCGTCTTCCACCGACGGCTCGTTGACATCGATCTTCTGGAACCGGCGCACCAGCGCACGGTCCTTCTCGAAGTGCTGGCGGTACTCCTTGTAGGTGGTCGAGCCCATGCAGCGGATGCCGCCCGAGGCCAGCGCCGGCTTGAGGAGATTCGACGCATCCATCGCGCCGCCGGAGGTCGCTCCGGCACCGATCACGGTGTGGATCTCGTCAATGAACAGGATCGCATTGGGATGCGCTTCCAGCTCCTTGATGACCTGCTTCAGCCGCTCCTCGAAATCGCCGCGATAGCGCGTGCCCGCGAGCAGCGTGCCCATGTCGAGCGAGAACACGGTTGCGGCTTCCAGCACTTCGGGCACGTCGCCATCGACGATGCGCTTGGCGAGACCTTCCGCGATGGCGGTCTTGCCGACGCCAGCCTCGCCGACGAACAGCGGATTGTTCTTCTGGCGGCGACACAGCACCTGAATGGCGCGGTTGATCTCGGCGCTGCGGCCGATCACCGGATCGATCTTGCCGTCACGCGCCTTCTTGTTGAGGTTGACGCAGTAGGTTTCGAGCGCTTCGCCCTTCTTCTTGGCGTCGTCATTGCCCTTGGTGTCGGCGTCCTCATCGACGCCGCGCACCGGCCGCGCCTCAGAGACGCCAGGGCGCTTGGCGATGCCATGGCTGATGTAGTTCACCGCGTCGTAGCGCGTCATGTCCTGCTCCTGCAGGAAATACGCGGCATGGCTCTCGCGCTCCGCGAAGATCGCGATCAGCACGTTGGCGCCGGTGACCTCCTCGCGGCCCGATGACTGCACGTGAATCACCGCGCGCTGCACCACGCGCTGGAAGCCGGCGGTCGGCTTGGCGTCCTCGCCGCCCTCCGCCACCAGATTTTCGAATTCGGTTTCGAGATAGTTGACGAGGCTGCCGCGCAGCTTGTCGAGATCGACGCTGCACGCGCGCATCACGGCGGCGGCGTCGGAATCGTCGATCAGCGACAGCAGCAGATGCTCCAGCGTCGCGTACTGGTGATGCCGCTCGTTCGCGATGGCAAGCGCGCGGTGCAGGGATTGTTCAAGGCTCTGAGAAAAAGTCGGCATTCGCGTCCCTTATGGCCCCCGCCACTTCATTCGATCTTTTGATGGTCGCCGCTACGATGGTTCACTTCGGCTTCCGTGTCGTCCGCTCCGCCCATCCCCTCCGGCGGTCTCCAACGCTACTTCTTTTCCATGACACATTGCAAAGGATGCTGGTGTTTTCGCGCAAAGTCCATCACCTGCGTCACCTTTGTTTCGGCCACTTCATACGTAAAAATGCCGCACTCTCCGATGCCGTGATGATGAACATGCAACATGATCTTCGTCGCCGCTTCAACATCCTTCTGGAAGAACTTCTCCAAAACATGGACGACGAATTCCATCGGCGTGTAGTCGTCATTGAGGATCAGCACGCGATAGAGGTTCGGGCGCTTGGCCTTGGGCTTGACCTTGGTGATGACCGATGTGCCGGGACCGTTGCGTCCGTTGCCGCTGCCGTCCTCCTTGGCCATGCGAGGGGCGGCGGCGTTGGCAAATGTCTCGCCGGATATCCCGGATGTCCTGGCCGGTTCCAGGTGTAAGCGCGCGTGCAGCATGGCGTGAAAGTTCAAAATCCCCAAAACAGCGTCCCGAGACTCGCCGGTCCGGCAAGACAACGTTAACAATATGGGTCGTCGGCCGCCGCCCCGCAAGCAGGTCTCTGCCCCGCCCGCCCCCGGCAGAAGCTCGCCCCGGCGGCGGACGCCATCGGTTCGCCGCTTCCGGAATCGATCAAATCCGAGGGAAACCGGCAACGCGCTGTTAGCAATACTTTCGCAACGCGCGGTCTCAGGAGGGCCTAACCGCCGTTGGACCCGTTATTCCTCGTAACATTTTACTACCTCTTCACGCCTGACGCTTATTCCGCCTCCCAGCAACTCCTATTTTTGGGTGACGTCATGAGCAGCAGTATGTCGATGTTCGGGCGGGTCCGCAGGTCCGCCACCGGGTTCCGCCGGTCCGAAGGCGGCAACGTAGCGGTGATGTTCGCGATCGCGATCGTCCCCATCCTCGGGTTCGTGGGCGCGGCCATCGATTACGCCCGCGCCAACAGTGCCCGCACCGCCATGCAGGCAGCGCTCGATTCCACGGCCCTGATGCTGTCCCGGGACGCCTCAACGACGAGTTCAACGGATCTCGACAAGAAGGCGCAGAGTTATTTTAAGGCCCTCTACACGAATCACGACGCGCAGAACGTCCTCGTATCCGCGACCTACACGTCCACCACCACGGCCGGCTCGCAGCTTGTCATGACAGCCTCCGGCAAGCTGACCACCGACTTCATGAAGATCGCGGGCTATCCCACCCTCAACTTCGGCGCGAGCACGACGACGGTCTGGGGCAACACCCGCCTGCGGGTTGCGCTGGTGCTCGACAACACCGGCTCGATGTCGAGCGCGGGCAAGATGGACGCCCTGAAGACCGCGGCCAAGAAGCTGATCGACCAGTTGAGCGCCTCGGCGAAAACCACCGGCGACGTCTATGTGTCGATCATCCCGTTCTCGAAGGACGTCAACATCAGCAGCATCGCAACGACCAGCTCGCCGTGGCTGCGATGGGACTTGTGGGAAGACGCGTGGCAGAGCACGAACGGCACATGCAGCAAGAAGGACAGCAATAACAAGACCATCAAGACCGAGGCCGCGTGTGTGGCCAAGAAGGTCGGCGGCACATGGACTCCCTCGCCTCTCCCGGCCTACAGCACCTGGAACGGCTGCGTCACCGACCGGGACCAGAATTACGACGTGCAGAGCACGCCGCCTTACGCCGTCATGGCCACGGCGGGTGCGAGCGCCAGTCTTGCCACCCAGTTCCCGACGGAACAGTACAGCTCCTGTCCTCAGGCGATTACGCCGCTGAGTTACGAATGGTCGACGCTCAAGACCAAGATCGATGCGATGCAGCCCAGCGGCAATACCAACCAGGGCATCGGTCTGGCCTGGGGCTGGCTGTCACTGCTCCAGCAGAGCCCGCTCAATGCGCCAGCGGAAGATTCGAACTACAAATATTCCAAGGTCATCATCCTGCTGTCGGACGGTGACAATACGGAAAACCGCTTCTCGACCTCCACGAGCACGATCGACAAGCGCCAGAAACTGATCTGCGACAACGCCAAGGCGGCCGGCGTCATCGTCTATACGATCCAGGTCAATACCAACAACGACAATACGTCGACCGTCATGTCCTACTGCGCCAGCAGCAGCGACAACTTCTTCTCGACCACGAGCGCCAACGGCATCGGCACGGCGTTCAGCTCGATCGGCAACGCGCTCTCGAAACTGCGCCTCGCGCGATAAACCGGGGCCCTCCCGTCGCAACAAAAAGCCCGGCCGCAAGGCCGGGCTTTTTTCTCGCCAAAGGAAGCGAGGAAATCAGTGAGCGGTCGGAGTGGCCTTCGCCACCATCGCTTCAAACGGCTTGTAGGCCTGCTTGGCCAGATCGCCATAAAGTCCGCCGATCTTCTGCGACTCGGCAACGAAGGTCTCATAAGCCGACTTCGCGAACTCGGTCTGGATCTCGACAGCCTTCTCGAACGACTTGGCGGCGGTCAGCTTCTCAACGAAAACCTTGGTGTCTTCAAAAGACTTCTTGGCATAGTCGCCATAAGCGGTCGCAATCGCCTGAAAGCCATTCGAAAAAGTATTGGCGGACGAGACGGCGGCGTCGAGCTGCTCTTTGCCGTAGTTCTGCATTTCTTCCACTTTGTTAGCCATTTCGGTGTCCTTTCCCAGACTGACAATTTTCTTGCCGGGAAGTCCCCGGCTCGCAATCACAAGTTAACAATATCGCATTGCACAAAAATGTCAACAATTTTTGTGCGACGCACAACCAATATTAATCTGAGGCAAATCCCGCGCTCCGCGGAAACCCTTGCTTAACCCTTTTGAAACCGCAGCGACCTACCCTGATTCCCTGCGCCGCGGCGATTTCGCGACGCATCTGAAAGCGCTGTAACTCCAAAGCCTTAGCCGGACATACGAAATTCGGCTGACAGGCCGGGGGCCAACGCTCCACGCCCGCGGCCACCGGACAGGCGGCAGCGGGGCGGACCAAATTTTGGCCTCAGAACGGGGCGATGAGACTGGGACTAGACGGGGAAATTCATGATCGGTGTCAAAATAGCGTCTTCGCGCACGCTCCGCCTTTGCCTTCTTGGCGTCGCCACCGTTTCGGTCGCCATGGCTTTCACAACCGACCCGGCGGATGCGCGTCGCCGCTCCCGGCACCATCGTCACCACGCCCCCGCAGCGACCTATAGCCCGCAATTCGCGTCGATCATCGTCGATGCCAACTCCGGCAGCACACTGCAGGCGACCAACCCGGACGCGATCCGCCATCCGGCATCGCTGACCAAGATCATGACGCTCTACATGCTGTTCGAGCGCCTCGAGAGCGGCCGGATGCGGCTCGACACGCCGATGGAGGTGTCGCAGCACGCCTCGGTGCAGGCTCCGACCAAACTCGGGCTGCGACCCGGCCAGACCATCCGCGTCGAAGACGCGATCAAGGGCCTCGTGACCCGCTCCGCCAACGATGCCGCCGTGGTCATCGCCGAAGCGATCAGTGGCAGCGAAGACGATTTCGCCAAGGCGATGACGCGCAAGGCGCGCGCGCTGGGCATGAGCAAGACCACCTATGTCAACGCCTCGGGCCTGCCCGACAGCGATCAGGTCACCACCGCACGCGATCAGGCCACCCTCGGCCGTGCGATCCAGGATCGCTTCCCGCGGTATTATCGCTATTTCGCCACCGAAGCCTTCAACTATCGCGGCCGTGTGATCCGCAACCACAACCGCCTGCTCGGGCAGGTCGAGGGCGTCGACGGCATCAAGACCGGTTACACCCGCGCCTCCGGCTTCAATCTCGTCACCTCGATGAAGCGCGGCAACCGCTATCTGGTCGGCGTGGTGCTCGGCGGCCGCAGCGGCGGATCGCGCGACGCGATCATGCGCAACCTGCTCGCCGAACATCTCAACGAAGGTGCGACCCGCCGGTCCGTCGCCGCCATCACCGAGCGTAACGGCGGCGATGTCCGCGTGGCCGCCGCGCCGATCAACAACGACGACGATGATGCCGCGGTCGAGACCAAGGCGGGCCGCGCCGCGCCGATGGTTCAGGCGCAAGGCGCCATCACCGTCGCCTCCGTCGCATCCAAGCCCGTTCCGCTGCCTGCCCCGCGCGTGCAGGTCACCGCCGCCGCGCCTGTCGCGATGGCGGCCGTGCCGCAGGCCCGGCCTCAGTCCAACGCCGCACCTGCACCGATGACCAGCGGCGTAATCGCATCGCAGAGTTTCGCCGCCATGCCCGGATCGGCCGAGCCGATGATGCCGGTGCGGGTGAAGACGGTTCAGGTCCGCATGGGACAGACCAAGGTGGCTTCGGCCGCGCCGAATGCGCCGGTGGCGACCAGCGCCATTCCGGCGGCCCGCAAGGCTGACACCGCCGAGACCTCCCGGGCGGTTATGGCGAGGGCCCATGTGGCCGAGAGCAAGGCCGACGCCGCAGCCGACACCAAGCCCTGGCAGCAGACGTCGTCCGCCCAGTCCCGCAACGATTTCCCCGCGCCGATCCCCGTCGCCCCTCCGACCAACAATGGCATCGGACAGGTGGTGATCGGAGCAGCCCTGCCGCCCGCGACCGCGAACGCCCAGGCGATGGCGCCGGTGGACCCTTCACGCGGCGCTCCCCCGAGCACCCTCGGCGCGCAGGCCGCCGCCCTGCAGGCGTCCCCGGCTCCGATGCCCGCGCCGCAGCCGGTTCAGCAGGCCGCGCTAGCGCCAACCCAGACGATCCAGCACAACGGCGCGATCAAAACCGCTGCCCGCTCCGGATGGATCATCCAGGTCGGCGCGCTCGAAAGCGAAAGCGAAGCCCGCTCGCGCCTCAACGCTGCACGCGGCAGCGCCAGCCGACTGCTCAGCGAGGCCGATCCGTTCACCGAGGCCGTGTCCAAAGGCAACAAGACGCTCTATCGCGCGCGCTTCGCCGGCCTCAATCAGAACTCGGCCGAAGCCGCCTGCCGCGCGCTGAAGCGCTCGGACATTTCCTGCATCGCGATCCGCAACTGATCGCCTCGCCGCCGACCACCAACGGAAACGAACGAAGCCCGCGCATCCGACGCGGGCTTTTTTCTTGTGCGTTTTATTGTGCCTTCGTCTTGCGCGATCGGCGCGCAACAAGTTTTCGCAAGCCCCCGCGCCACGACAACCATTTTTCAAGGTTTGGTCTCTAAAACCTTAATCCGTCGGATCGATCACGCCGGTCAACGGTGGACGTCCGCGGGGGCATTCGGGACAGAGAGGACAAGCTGCTCGCAGTCTGTGGCGTGATGTTGCGTGCTGGAGTCAGCGATGATTGCGAAGAAGAGTATCCTTGGCCTCGTTCACACGGGCGGCGAGGTACGTCGAGCCCCCCTGGTCGGGATGCAGTTTCTTCATCAGGGCGCGATGAGCCCGGCTGATGTCGTCACGCCCCGCGCCCGGCTTCAGGCCAAGGATCTGATAGGCCTCCTCCGTCGTCATTTTTCCGCTCGCCGCCGCGCCGCGGTCGTGGCCGCCACTCCGGCCTGCCCCTTCGCCCTGCGCGTTCTCACGCCAGGCGGGAAACCGGCGGTCCAGATAGCTTTCCAGCAGCGCCCAGCTCTCGGCGTCGAACCCGCGGGCCAGAACGATCAATTGATCGAGCGTGAAGTCGTCGAGTACGCGCCCCGCTTCGGGTCCGGCAACGATGCGTCCGTCAAGCGCTCCGGTGTCGTGGTCGAGCGTCATCTCTATAAACTGGGATCGTACCTGCGACTTCTGCCCCTTTGATTTCCCGCCCGGCCAGCCGAACGGACCGGACCAGGCAGAACCAAGTTTTGCGCCGAACGGCGACCAGCCGAGCAGGCCCGCGCCGAAAATGCCGAGCGGAATCGCGACCGCGAGTTCGCCTTTCGCGCCGACAAACAGTGCCGCGGCGAGCGTCACCACGCCGCCGCCGCCGCGGATGACCTTCGCCAGCCACTTCGGGTCCGCGCCCTTGACGATATTCAGGGCGGCATAGACCAGAGCGACGGCGACGATGCCTGCGATGAGGGTCGGCATGAGATCGAGTTATCCTTGCAGATCAGGTCCGGCAGGTGCGGCCAGCACCGCTCCGCCTGCTCCATGGTGATAAACGGATTTGCCCGGCCGACCTATTGCGAAATAAAGCCGCGCCATCGAGCCCGGGTCAGGTCATCTGCCCCAGCAGCGCGGCTGCGCCCGATGTGGTCCTGGCCAGCCGCATCAACGCCTCGCGACCACCCGCCGCATAGGCGGCGGCCGCGCGCAGCAGGTCGCGCAACTGCGCCGCCGAGCCCGTGTCGAAGCGGCACCACGCGCCGCCACTCAGCCGGGCGATCTCACGAAACGCCGTCTCGGCCGCCGGATCATGTCCCTCCTGAAACATGAAGCACGGCACTTTGAGCAGGCCGAGTTCGCCCGCTGTCGCGCACAGCGCATCGACGTCCTCCTCCATGGCGTCGCCGACGAAGACGATAGCGCGCACGCCGGAAGCGATCGCCTCGCGCCGCGCATCGGACAGCACCCGTCCGATCTGGGTCCGGCCGCCTTCGCACTCGATCCTGCTCATCAGGCGGGCAATCTGCGCGGTATCGGACAGCCACGGACTGGCGCGGCATTCGCTCAAGCCGCGATAATAGACGAGGCGCACCATCAGGCCGCCGATGGCGCCCGCCTCGCGAAACATCTCCGCCTGAAGCCTGCACGCCATGTCCCAGGTCGGCTGGCGGCTGATGGTAGCGTCGAGGGCGAAGATCAGCCGGCCGCTGCCGGCCTGGCCCGGCGTCATCGCGCGCGCCTTGGCGACGAACGCGGCGATATCCGCCGCGCTGGACGACGTCTCCGGCACGCGCCCGCCCCGCGTAACGGGTCGCTCGGTGGATTTCGGAGTGCTCGGATCGCGCGTCATGCAGGCTCGCCTCATCAACGAGCCTTATGTGGAGCCTGAATCCGCGATGGTCAATGCGCCGCGGTGGCGCGCCCGCGCACCCTCACTCGATCGGCACCGCAAGGCGGCCGATCAGTTCGGCGACTTCCTGTAATTTGTGATCGTTGTGCTCGGCCACCGCGTGGGCGAGGCGCGCGACGCATTCGTCATCGCTGGCGGCGACGAGCCGCGGCCTGCCTATGGGCGGCGGGAGTGTCGAAGGCTGCGGGGAGTTGATCGCGACCATGGCTGTCACCTCATTCGTGATCCGGGCGAACTCAACGAAGCAGACGTCTTGTCACGAGATTAGTAGGCCGGATCAGAAACGCTCGCCAAAAGCGAGCCGTCTCCGCCAAGTTCACGCAAACGTGCAAACGAAAACCGGGCCTGCCCGGCCCGGTGCTCCGTCTCGTGCACGGCGTTTCAATGTGTCGCGGGTGCAGCCTGCGCCACCGATCCGGGCTTCGGTACCGCGATCTTGTTGGTATCGACAGGCGCGAGCTTGCTGTCGTCCGCCAGGAATTTGTCGAGCACGCCCTGGATCGAGGTCTTCACCTTGTCGGGTCCGCGATCGCTCATGTCGGTATGCTGGAAGTCGGTCTTCACCACCGTGATGCCGGATTGCTCGCAGGTCTCGTTATCGGGCACCACGCCGGGGTCCGCCTTGAAGACAGGATCGGTGGAGCGGAACGTCAGGATCTTGAACTTGCCCTGGGTGAGAAACGGCACGCGCAGATTGTCGAGCGTGACCACCTTTCTCACGGCGTCGGGATGCATCTTGGCGAAATACATCGAGATGTCGCCGCCATTGGAATGGCCGATCAGCGTCAGATGATCGTAGTTGGCGTTCGGCTCGATCTTCTTCATCTGCGCGATGGCGAACTCGATATTGGCCACGCCGCGCTCATAGACCGGCAGGCGGCCGACATACAGTTCGCCGACCTTGGTCATCAGCGGCGGATCGGTGTCCAGATCGTGCTGGATGCTGACCGTCAGATAGCCCCGCGCAGCCAGCACGTTGGCAAGGAACGAATATTCGGTGAACTTCACGGTATTGCCGTGGTTGACGATCGCCACCGGCAGATCGCCCATGCCGGCATCGGCGCGCATTTCCCGGTCGCGCCGGACCGCGATGGCGACCTCGACCGGGCGATTGCGCGTGGCGTCGTAGAACGTCAGGGTCTCGTGACGAATGGCCCACTTGCTGGCGGTCAGATACCCAACCGCCGCAATGCCAAGCAGACCAAGCAGGACAAAAATTCCGCGCTTCATCTCGTCCTCGACCGCCCCGAAACCGGTCCAGATGCCCCGCATCGGGACAACGAACTCAGTCTTTTAGAAACTCTCGCCCTTGTCCAGCCGGATCACGACAACCGAAAGACAAGGCAGTGACATTTCCTCAGATCAGGCCGTTACCGGCCGACTATTTTGTGCAATGCATCAAACGTGCCAGTTTGTCATCATCATGTATGTGGTGAGCCGGGTGGATAAATCCACAACGACACGGCTCCAACTTCACATAAATCAACCGTCGCGGGAAACCGCCGCCGGCTCACGCATGTCCAAGAATTGCCCAAGAATTCGGCTTTTCGACGTCAATCCGGGCGGTGAAGTCTCGGCGCGCCATTCCGCCCCGGCTGGGGGCGTCATTGGCTCGGCGCGGTGTTGTTGTTAAGGTCGCCCGCCCGCCCATTCCGCGCTCCGGACAGGCCCTGTCCCGGACGCTCCCAACGCTTCAGACCATACATGACCCAGCCCCTGATCGCACGCTCGCTTCAGTCCCTTCATCGCGCCCGGACCGAACTCGGCCGGCGCAACGCCACCGTGGCGCTGGTCCCGACCATGGGGGCGCTCCATGATGGCCACATCTCGCTGGTCCGCCTCGCCCGGCGGCGGGCGAAGAAGGTCGTGGTCTCGATCTTCGTCAACCCGACCCAGTTCGCCGCACACGAGGATCTCGGCTCCTATCCGCGCACCTGGAAGGCCGATCTCGCCAAGCTGACGGCCGAAGGCGTCGACCTGGTCTGGCATCCGGATGCGAAAACGATGTACCCGGACGGCTTCGCCACCCGGATCGCGCCGGAAGGCCCCGCCCTCGCCGGACTGGAAGACCGCTTCCGCCCGCACTTCTTCGGCGGCGTCGCCACGGTGGTCGCCAAGCTGTTCACCCAGGTGCGGCCGGACATGGCGCTGTTCGGCGAGAAGGACTTCCAGCAGCTCAAGGTGGTGAGCCGCATGGCGCGCGATCTCGACCTCGGCGTGAAAGTGATCGGCGGCGCCATCGTGCGCGAGCGCGATGGCCTCGCGATGTCGTCGCGCAACGTCTATCTCTCGCCGGAGGAACGCAGCGCCGCGCCAGTGCTGTTCCGCACGCTCAAAGACACAGCGAAACGGCTACGCGGCGGCGACCGCCTCAAGGCGGCCCTCGCCGACGGTGCCGAGGCCATCGGCCGCGCCGGCTTCGTGCTCGATTATCTCGAAGCGCGCCATGCCGACACGCTGGCGCCAGTATCCTCGCTCACAGATGGCCCGGTGCGGCTGCTGGTGGCGGCGAAACTCGGCACCACGCGCCTGATCGACAACATCCGCGCCTGAGCGGAGGTTACAGCAGCCCCAGCTCGCGCAGTTCGCGGCGCATCGGCTCCGGCATCGCGGCGACGCTTTCCGCCGCCTTGCCGAGGTCCGGCGGCGCGCTTTTCGGATCGAGATAGCGCCAGCCCTGAAACGGCCGCATCGGACGCGGCGATACCGGAATGAGCTTCGGCTCCATCACGAGCCGGCAGCGCCCGATCCCGTCCTTGTCGCGGAACGGCTCGATGCCGCACAGCTTCTCCCGCGCGGCGATCTCGCCCTTGATGACCCAGTAGATCGAGCCGCCGTCGAGCAGTTCCTCGACACGCTTCGGAACCATCCGGGTGACATGGATATGGCGTGCCGGCAGGCCCTTGGCCTTGTTCTGGCGCACGCGCTCGGCGATCCAGCCCTTCAGATCCTTGACCGAGGTTGCGCCGACGCTGAGCTTGAGGAGATGAAGCGGCATGGTCTGACGGTTACGCAGGCGCGATCACGAAACCCCGCGCATCATCGCGCGCGAGGCGATCAGTTATCATCACTCTCCGGGGGAGGCGCAAGCTGCACCGGTGCTTGTGCACGCGATTTCTGCGGCGCGGCTTTCTGCGGCGCCGGCTTCTTCGGCGCGGCGGGCGCAGGTGCAGGCGCAGGCGCAGCATGGCTCGCAGCCGCCGCTGGCGGCGGCGGGCGCGATGGAGCCGGCTCCGCCGGACGCTGAGCAGCCTGCGCGCCTTGCGCCGCCGGCTCCGGCGTCATGATATTGACCGGCGGGATCGAGGCCGCGCTTGGAAAATCACCGGACATCGGCCGTCCCGTCGGCGTCGACGGCGGCAGCGCGGCGGCCGGAGCCGCAGCAAGCGCCGGTGCGGCGGAGGCGACGCCCCATCCCGGCGAATAGCGCGCCACCAGACTGTCGTAGAGATGGTCATCCATGTTCGACGAGATCTGCGCCGAATTGGTCAGGGACTGAAAGAACGGGCAAGACGATGCCAGCGTGCAGCCCTCGCGGGTGGTGAGGACCTGGGCCACCAGGCCGTAGCGGTCGCGCTCGATGGTCCGGCGCAAGGCATTGAGCTCGGGGGTCATGGCCTCGTTCGCCGCCATGGCGCTGCCATAGGACGCCAGCCGGGACATCTGGGCCGCGGCATAGGACACCCCCGCCGCCGCCGAATCGGCCGACGCGAACAGCGACTTCTCGCAGGCGCTTTCGACGGTTTCCCCCGCGAGCCCGTCGAGACACGCGAGCGCCGGCAGCGACGCGGGCGAATGTGCGCCCGGCGACAACCCAGTCGCCACCAGGGCGCCGCCGCCCGGCACCGATGCGCGCATCATGGTGGTGACCGCGATGCCGATGGCCAGCAGGGTAATGACCGTGAGCGCGCCGTTCGCGACCGATCGCTCGGCGCGGAACAAGGTCACCATCAGCACGATCGCAAAGACACCGGCGGCCAATATGGTCAGCCACATCGGCAGGCTCTGCGACTGCCAGAAATTCTCGAGAGAGGTTGCCAATGCCCGGTTCATGCGTGGTCCCTATTCGTGCGAACCAGACCAAGCGCCGCAACCGCGGCAAAATTCCGCCGGATTCTGAACGTCACGCTGTAACGAGCTGGCTTTCCTTCGCCACGCGCTCGAAAGCTTCCGTCGAACTCTTGATGCGGTACTGACAGTCGTCACCATCGGTCGGCAGCAGCCGGATCACCTCGTAGGTTCCGGTCGCGGCTGGCCGCGCCACATTGCTCGCGGTGAAATAGACGGTCTCTCCGACCACGAATTTGTGCTTCAACACCGTGCTCCATCACGCTTTACGCGCATTCGCGGGCCTGCCGCTTTCCCGGTTTGGCCAGTTTGACGCCCGCTGGCGTATAGCACACGGAGCCTCTATTTGGCCAGATAAACCCGGCTACGGGGCACGGCCAAATAATACATTGAATTCATGTAGTTACATGAAATTAAGGGGCGATGCGGGCAATTTAGGGCTGGGGTCGGCTGAATGCAATGCCGCAATTCTGCCTCGCATCAGCGAAATGGCGGTTTTTTCGGTCACTTCAGAGCGTTAGCCGATTCTGCTCACGCGGCCGGCGGCAGCGCACCATTGGGGCTCGCCTGATCGACGGCCTTCGGCAAAACCTGGGCCAGAACGGTAGACAACTGATCCGCGGGAATGCCGAAACGGGTGGCAAGCTGGCGCACCGTCTCGTTGCCCAGCACCTCCTGAAGCTGGTGCGCGCTGATCGGCAGGTTCTGGCCGTTTCCGATCCACGACTTGACCTGATCGCCGAGCCCGGCCTGCTCCAGCCTGGCGACGATGGCGGCAAGGCCGCCCTGCCCGCCATTGCCCAACACCTCGCCGAGGACCGCCGGAACGACACCCGCTTCGAGCTCGCTGGCGGTCTTGGACGCCATCACGCTCGTCAGCATATCCAGAATTCCCATGATCACATCCTCATCGCAAATCGCCCTTCGGCGCAGCCAAGCGCCGATCACGCCGGACCGTCAAGCGGTGGCGCGGGCACATTTTCGCGAGTGCTTCAGTCGATCTCGAACCGGTCGATGAGCAGCGTTTCCGCCAGCGCCGCGTCGGTCCATTCCCGGAAAGCCGCGTTGGCCTGCATGGTGTCCATGTAGGCGCGCACTGGCGGCGTCACCGCGATGTCATAGAGCCGGAAGCGGTGGACCACCGGCGCGAACATGGCGTCCGCGGCGGTGAAGGCGCCGAACAGATAGGGGCCGTCGGCGCCATGGCGCGCGCGGCACTCGGTCCAGATCTCCTGAATGCGGGCGATATTGGCGCGCGCGTCGTCGGACAGCGCCCTGGCCCGGACCGGCCGGTGGATGTTCATGCCGCACTCGCTGCGCAGCGGAACGAAGCCGGAATGCATTTCGGCCGAGATCGCGCGCGCATGGGCGCGGGCGGCCATGTCCTTCGGCCACAGCCCGGCCTGCGGGAAACGCTCGTTGGCGTATTCGATGATCGCCAGCGAATCCCACACCGTCAGGTCGCCGTCGATCAAGGCCGGAACCTTGCCGGAGCGGGTCACGGCGAGGATGCGAGCCTTGTCCGCCTCGCCGGTATAGAGCGGGATGACGATCTCGTCGAAAGCGATGCCAGCGCCCCTCAGAGCCACCCACGGCCGCATCGACCACGAGGAATAATTCTTGTTGCCGATCACGAGCGTCAAGGCCATCGCGGTGGTTCTCCTCTGTCGCGCGGTTGTGCCATGGCCGGAGCAGCACAGGCAACCCGCGCCGCGGTTTGCGAAAGCGCTTCGCACCCGGCCATGGCTTGTGTTCACGGCTTGCGTTATCGTGGCGCGATCATCCGAAAGGCAATGCGACCGTGGGCCCGCTGACCAATCTCGACATCGTGGCGATCGCGCTGTTCATTTCGGCGTGGGGCATCTACGCCCTCACGCTGGAACGGTCGCGCCATGGCCGCGACAGCCTGAGCGCGCGGATGAACATCTATCGCGAGGTCTGGATGCGCCGCGCCCTCGACCGCGAGATCCGCATGGTGGACATGCAGATCATGGCGTCGCTGCAGAACGGCACCGCCTTCTTCGCCTCCACCACGCTCCTGGCGATCGGCGGCGGGCTGACGCTGCTGCGCTCGACCAGCGAGGCGATATCGGTGCTCTCGACGCTGCCGTTCGGCATTTCCAACTCGCCTGCATTGTGGGAACTGAAGTCCATCGGGCTGGTGGTGATCTTCGTCTATGCGTTCTTCAAGTTCGCCTGGGCCTATCGGCTGTTCAACTATGTCGCGATCCTGCTCGGCGCGATGCCGTTCTGTGACCAGCGCGACACGCCGGAAGCGCAGGCGCATGTGATGCGCACGACGCGGGTGTTCCAGTCCGCCGGCCGCCATTTCAATCGCGGACAGCGCGCCTTCCTGTTCGCGCTCGGCTATCTCGGCTGGTTCATCAGCCCATGGGTGCTGATGGCCACCACCATCGCCGTCGTGGTGGTGATCTGGCGCCGCCAGTTCGATTCCGACACCTACCGCGCGATGGTCAAATAGAGCGGCCCGCTTGCCGCGCGGCCGCGGATACGTCATGGCATGGGCATGACCCATTCCGATTCGAAACCTCTCGCGGGCCCGGCGCTCGACGATGCCATTCTCGCCGTGCTGGCGAAGACCAACGGCAAGACCCTGAGCGCGCCGGAGATCGCCCACGCGCTCACCCAAGCCCTCAACGACGGCGCGGACTGGCACGGCCTGCTGGTGCCGATCCGCCGCTCCGCAGTGGCGCTCGCGCAGGCCGGCCGTCTCGTGATCTACCGCAAGGGCAAGCCGGCCGATCCGAACGACTTCCGCGGCGTCTACCGCCTCGGCCTGCCCCGCCACGATTAGCTAATTGGCCCGGCGCGGGCCCGGAAACAGTTCGCTTGTACGCCCCGTCAGCCAATAGGCGATCAGGCCGATCCATTCGTGAACGGCGACGTCACTGCGCGCGAGCCCGGCGCTGGCCGTAACGAACGGCGTCCACGCATCGCTCCAGCCGCGCGTGCGCCAGTCCACCGGATAGGCCTCGACCTCAAAACCGGCTTTGCGAAACGCACCGACCGCGCGCGGCATGTGATACGCCGAGGTCACCAGCAGCCAGCGTTCGCCCGGTTTCGGCGCAACCAGCTCGCGCGTAAAAGCTGCATTCTCCGCGGTGGTGCGGGATTCACCCTCAAGCAGGATGCGGCTGCGAGCCGTACCGAAATCCTCCAGCAGATCGCCGGCAATCGGGGCCTCGGGCACGGCCTCTCCGATCAGGCTGTTGCTGCCGCCGCTGAACACGATGCGCGCCGCCGGAAAGCGACGGGCCAGTTGCAGCATCGTCACGATCCGCTCGGCCGACGCATCCATCTCCAGCGATCCGCGCGCGTGGCTGCGCTCGGAATCGATCGCGCCGCCCAGTACGATGACGCCGTCCGGCGCGCGGCCCTGCGCCGACCACGCCGGGAACCGCTCGCTCAGCGGCAGCAGCAGCCAGTTACCGAGCGGCGAATAGCCGAACACCAGCAGCGCCAGCACGCCGGCGATCAGGACGCGCGTTCCGGCATCGTGAAACCGCGTGGCGAGCAGCAGCACGCCGAGCGCGCACAGCATCGCCACCGCGTTCGACGGCACGACGAAAAAGCCGATAATTCTGGACAGGCCGAAAAACATGACACCCTGAATGGCCGGTCAGGACCGCAAGATCAATCCCATTGCGGCGCGAAGCTGCCGTTGGTGAGGCGGCCGGCGCGCGACCCCATGGCGAAGATTTCGCTCATCTCCGCGTCGGTGAGCGCGAAATCGAACACATCGATATTCTCCGACAGGCGCTCGACCTTCGACGTGCGCGGGATCGCCACGACGTTCTGCTGCAGCAGCCAGCGCAGGCAGACCTGCGCCGCCGTCTTGCCGTGGCGCGCGCCGATCCGCTTCAGCGCCTCGGATTCCTTGAACCGACCCTTGGCCACCGGACTATAGGCCACCACCGCGAGCCCGTGGGCGCGGCAGGCCGCCAGCACCTTGGTCTGGTCGAGGAAGGGGTGATACTCGACCTGATTGCATACCAGCGGCGCGGATGACTTGGCCACCGCCTCCTCGATCAGCGCCACGGTGAAGTTGGACACGCCGATGTGGCGGGCAAGGCCCTGCTCCCTCGCCTGCGCCAGCGCGCCCAGCGTCTCCTCCAGCGGCACCTGCGGATTGGGCCAGTGCAGCAACAACAGGTCGACCTCGGTCATGCGCAGACGGGCGAGGCTCTCCTTGGCCGACCGCAACAGATCGTTGGGCGCGAAATGCGTGGACCAGACCTTCGTCGTCACGAAGACATCGGCACGCCTGACGCCCGAGGCGCGCACCCCCTCGCCGACCTCGCGCTCGTTCTCGTAGATCTGTGCGGTGTCGACATGGCGATAGCCGAGGCGCAGCGCCTGCTCGACGATCCGTGCGCAGGTCGGCCCCTGCAGTTCCCATGTGCCGAGGCCGATAGCCGGAATGTTCGCGCCATGCGCTGCGACGGTCTGCATGTCAGGCTCCGGGATGGGGTGAAGCGACGCCCATGCCATCATGGGCCCATGGAGGCGGCCTTGTGAAGCCCGCAACGGCGGGCATCACGCAGGCTTGCAGGACAATCGCCTGCAAAAAGGCGGAATTGCCGTCTTGAACCGCTCTCGCCATCCAGACGATGAAATCCGGCGGATTTGCGTGAATATCCGGGGAATAGCCCATCGACAGCGCAAGGCGTGGTGTGGGATAGGCGCGGCCATTGCGCCGACGTGAGGATTGCTGATGACTTGTTTCAAAGCCGCGCTGGTCGCGCTGGCGCTCGCCACACCAGTGGCCGCCAGCGCCGCCGATTGCCCGCGCGCCGACGCGCTCGGCACCGCGCGCGTCATGACGATCGATCCCGCGACCTATCCCCGCGTCGGCCTGAAAAGCTTCCCGCAGACCCTGCCGCTGGCGGACAAGGAAGTGGTGCTGACCTTCGACGACGGCCCCTATCCGCCGACCACCACCAAGGTGCTGGCGGCGCTCGCCGACGAATGCGTGCGGGCGACGTTCTTCTTGATCGGCCGCAACGCCGAGGCCAACCCGGCTCTCGTGCGCAGGATCGCGGCGGCGGACCACAGCATCGGCCACCACACTTGGTCGCACCGCCTGCTCGACCGGATCGGCCAGCCTGACTCCGTCAACGAGATCGACCGCGGCATCGCCGCCGACGAACGCGCGCTGCACGGCGCAGCGACGTCGACGCCCTCGACGCCGTTTTTCCGCTTCCCGGGCTTCGCCTCGACGCCTGCGCTCCTGGCGAGCCTGCAATCGCGCGGCATCGCCGTATTCGGAGCCGACCTGTGGGCCAGCGACTGGAATCCAATGACGCCGGAACAGCAGCTGGCGCTCCTGACCTCACGGCTCGAACAGGCGCGCAAGGGCATCATCCTGCTGCATGACACCAAGGCGCAGACGGCGAAGATGCTGCCGGCCTTCCTGCGCTACCTGCACCGCAACGGCTACCGGGTGGTCCACCTCGTGCCCGGCCGCGCGGCCAACAAGAGTTCGTAGCATGCCCGCTATGTGCCACCGCCGTCCCCGGATTAAGTCGCTGTTCATGACCCGGACGTTAACTATGAACCTTTCGCGCCCAACCAATGGTCGTTCCATGCGCCGCTCCCGAGCCGGATATGCCCCGGCGATTCTGACCGCCCTCGGCGTCTCGCTCGCAGCCGGCGCCGCCCACGCCGCCAGTTGCCCGGGCAATCCCGATGCGCTCGGCACCTCGCGCACCCTCGTGGTCGACCCGAAGGAGCATCCGCGCATCGGCACCATGCAATATGGCGAGACGCTGCCGCTGGAAGACCACGAGGTGGTTCTCACCTTCGACGACGGCCCGCTGCCGGCGCATACCAACCCTATCCTCGACACGCTGGCCGCCGAATGCGTCAAGGCGACGTTCTTCATGGTCGGCCGCATGGCGAAGGCCTATCCGCAGGACGTGCGCCGCGTGCACGCCGCCGGACACACCATCGCGTTCCACAGCGAAAATCACCCGCTTCATTTCGGCAAGCTGCCGCCGGACCGCATGGCCGCGGAGATCGACGACGGCATCGCCCATGTGACGGCCGCGCTCGGCGATCCGTCGCAGGCCGCGCCGTTCTTCCGCATTCCCGGCCTGCGCCGGGCTGACAACGTCGAGGCCGAACTGGCCAAGCGCGGGCTGATGACCTGGAGCGCCGATTTCCCCGCCGACGACTGGCGGCACATCTCGTCCGGACAGGTGGTCCAGTACGCGCTGTCGCGGATCGAGGCCAAGGGCAAGGGCGTGCTGCTGCTGCACGACATCCAGCCGCGGACCCAGGCCGCCCTGCCCATCATTCTCCGCCAGCTCAAAGAGCGCGGCTATCGCGTGGTCCACGTGGTCCCGGCGACGCCGGAGCGGCCGAAGACGGTCACCACCCCCGCGCAGTGGATTCCCTCATGGGTTCACCACACCAATGTGTCTTCGAAACAGCGCCCGGACGGATTCGTGTTCGGCGCAGCGGCTGTCTCGCCGCGCCGTGCGCCGCGATCGGTCCGCTCGGTCTGGCTGGCATCGCAGCCGGCGCGGATGCGGACGTCCCTCGTCGTGCTGCACCAACCCGCCGATGCGCGCTTCCGGATCGTCAAGCCGGTTCACGCCAGCTTCTCGACCGCGAAGAAACAGCCCCTTGCCGTGCGGAAGCCCGGCACCTCGCCAGTGCGGGTGGATGGCGCTCCGTCCCGCCCGGCCGCCAAACCGGTCAAGACCGGCAACCAGACGAACGCCCGGACGATTTGAGAGCAATTTAGGTTTGCCCGGAATCGTCATGCGCGGGCTTGACCCGCGCATCCATCTAAGAAAAGTCGCTGCAAGAAGATGGATTGCCGGGTCAAGCCCGGCAATGACAGTTTTCGTTTCCACCAAAGCGTGAAACGCTCTGACAGGCCATCACGCCACGCGCGTCACGGACCGCCGGCCCGATGCGTCGCCAGCGTGGTTTCCACGACATAGCGGGCGAGAGCGGCCTGGGTGTGCTCCGCCCGGACCAGATCTTCCGCCGCCTTCGCCATCCGCGACAGCCGTGCGCGGTCGGCCAGCGCCGCCTCCATCACACGGACAAGGTCGCCATCCTCAACATCGTAGTAGAAGCAGTGCTCGCCCTCGCGCAGCGGCTTGTAGCGATGAATGGTCGGGCGATTGAGGACCGGCACCGAACCGCAGATCGCGGCCTCATAGGTGCGGAAACAATCGTAGCCATATCCTTCCGGCGACCAAGTCAGCCACGCCCGCGCGCAGCGGGCGAGATAGTCGCTCAAGGAAAGATTGTTGTCGGGGATATCGACGCGATAGCCCTTGTCCTTCAGCTTCATCACCTCGATCAGGCCCTGCTGGCGGACGGTGGACGAATCCGTGACGCGGCCTGTGAAGAAGATGTCGGCGGCCTTTTCGCTGTCGGGCACCGGCCGCGCGGTCGCGAGGTGCTCCCGGTTGAGCGGCAGGCCGAGCGAAATCGGGCGAATCTTCGCGATCCGCGCCCGGTTCCGGGCGACCGAGCGGAAACGCGGCGTCGGCACCCGGCGATGCAGCGTGCCGACGAACAGCCGCCAGTAATCCGGCGGCAGCTCCCGCTTGAAATAGAGCGTCGCGGCGTCGAGCAGGAACACGTTGTGCCGGTCGATGACCGCGGGGTCGTCCCAGTCCCACACCGCTATGGGGGCCGCGACCCGCCCCCGGATCATCTCCGGCCCGAAGCTGCGGAAATAGGGGATGTCGCCGCGCAACGCGCTACGGCGAAACAGGGATCGCGAAAATGCCTGGAGCTGCCACGGGCTGAACGAGCCCGGATTGACGACCACCAGATCGTAGTCGGAACTCGCAAGGGCGCGCGACAGCGCGGGCAGCGAGGCCAACGTGACCAGCCGCTGACGATCTCCGGACGGCTTGAAACCCGGAAGGGTTGACCAATGATAGGTGGTATTGGGGTAGGCAGCGGCCATCAGCGCCATCCCGCCAATTTCCAGAATCCTAGGGTCGGATTGCATGAGCTGAAACTTCTCAAACGGATCACCGCGGCGCGGCGCACCGCAGCGACCGGCACGGCGGCAACCGAAATTCCGTCAGCCCCGCTCCGGATTTGGAGCGCAACCTTATCCAGAACCGTCTGAATTGACAGGAAAATTTATATCAAAAATGAAAGCGAATGCGCGGCGCGCGCAGTCGCGGCTGACGCGGGACCATCGGCTGTCGCACCTCTCCCGCCGCCCCGACCGATTTCGCCCTCGTGTCGCGCGTGTATTGCGATCGGCATCACAGATTTGGCGAAAGCCGAAATCAGCAGCGCAAGGCGATTCTAAGTTCGCCTTTGTTTTCAGTCAGTTGAGAATTTCGATTGTGAGGTTTTGTGGTGCGCTCGGAGGGACTCGAACCCCCACGATGTTACTCACTGCCACCTCAAGGCAGCGCGTCTACCAATTCCGCCACGAGCGCTGAATCGCCGGTCCGGGATTCGTTCCGGACGCCGGTTGGATGGCGCCCATGTAACAAATCGGAATGGGAGGGACAAGGCCCGCCTGCCTTTTCCGACAGCCGTTTTCGACCTACCTGCGATCCGGGGCCCGGGGCAGCATCTGCTTGACTTCGACACCGATCCGGTTGCGGTTGACGACCACGACGCCGCTGGCGATGGGCAGGTTATTGGCCAGCACCTTGACCTCGTCCTGCTCCGTCGCGTCAAGTTCGATGATGGCGCCGCGGCTGAGCCGCATCACCTGATGAACGGGCATCGAGGTGGTGCCGAGCACCACCATCAGATCCACGGAGACTTTATCGATAGTTGGCACTTCCAGCTTCCGCACCCAACATGAATGATGCTCCAGATCACCACAATTATGGTTAGCCAATGGTTAATGCCTTGCCGGACCGCCGCGATGACCTTGCCCTGACGTCGTTTTTGGCGACGGGCGGCGGCGACGTGGAATGGCGGGTCGCTGACCGCCCGATCGGCTATGAAGCCGCCGTCTCACAGATGGAGACGCGGGCCGCCGCGATCGCTGCCGGCGAAGCGCCCGAGCTGGTCTGGCTGCTGGAGCACCCCCCGCTCTATACCTCCGGCACCAGCGCCAAGCCCGCCGACCTGCTGGATGCGCGGTTTCCGGTGTTCGCGACCGGACGCGGCGGCCAGTTCACCTATCACGGCCCCGGCCAGCGCGTGGTCTACCTGATGCTCGACCTCAAGCGCCGCCGGCCGGACGTGCGCGCCTATGTGGCAAGCCTCGAACAGCTCATTATCTCGACCCTCGCCGCCTTCAATGTGCGCGGCGAGCGACGCGAGGATCGCGTCGGCGTCTGGGTGGCGCGGCCCGACAAGGGCCCGGCCCACGAGGACAAGATCGCCGCCATCGGCGTGCGGCTGAAGCGATGGGTGTCGATGCACGGCATCGCTATCAACGTCGAACCGGACCTCACGCACTTCTCCGGCATCGTGCCCTGCGGGGTCGGGGATCCGCGCCATGGCGTCACCAGCCTGGTCGATCTCGGCCTGCCGGTGGGCATGCTTGATGTCGACATCGCGCTGAAGCAGGCGTTCACGGAGATTTTCGGCCCCGCCGATGTTTCCGCGATGCCCACAGGGCACGCTCAATAAAGGTTCTTCTTCGCATCCCGCCCGATCGCAAAGTCGATCACTCTGGCGGGGATCAGCAACCTGAACTGATCGCGCACGATCTGGCCCAGCGTCGGAAACGATCCCTTGGGCAACCTCTTGTCGGGATTCCAGAGATCGGA
>JAFKES010000121.1 GCA_017308495.1 Afipia sp. | reverse complement strand
GGGCCTCTAGGGAACAGTGATTCAGCGGCCTCCGTAGAGCCGGCATTTGGTATTCATTTTTTTGAAAAAATCGTGCGGGCAACGGTGATCGTGGCAGTACAGCGCACGTAGGTTGGTGCTCTCCAAGAGAGTCTTATCTATCTATCTGATATTTATGGAGTATTTAGAATTAATTGCAGAGAGCTATGCAAAGACGCGGAAAATGGCAATATGATACCTTATTTGATAAAACGTATGTACATTTAATGGGCGGATTTTGGGCGCACTTAAACGTCAGCAAACGTCTTCAAACGTCAAAATTTGCACGATGGAATTTTTGATAAAAAATAAAAAGCCCTGCATTTGCAGGGCCTTGAGTGGTGGGCGCACAAGGGATCGAACCTTGGACCTCTCCCGTGTGAAGGGAACGCTCTCCCGCTGAGCTATGCGCCCGAAACGGCCGCGCGGCCGA
Organism: Afipia sp.; assembly: GCA_017308495.1. Lineage (GTDB taxonomy): Bacteria > Pseudomonadota > Alphaproteobacteria > Rhizobiales > Xanthobacteraceae > Afipia. The sequence goes on along the minus strand of JAFKES010000121.1, from coordinate 53,940 downwards.
TCCAGGCCGCGATTTACGGAAGCCGGGGTGGGGGTGTCAAGCGAGCCGGCCCGATCCCGTGGCGATTTTCGCCGCGAATGTGGTGGCGCACGGGCCAGCCTTGGTGACGCCCTCCTGAACCGCCATCTTTGCGACGGCGCCGGCGCGGTTTCGGCGGCCGCGATTCTCAGTGCGGGTGATGACCCCGCGCGGCCTGCGCCTGCAGGGCGCGAATCCGTTCGGCGAGAGTGCCGCGCGGCGCGGCCGGCGCCGCTCCCTTCGCCGCGGTCTCCGTGGTCGTTTTTCCGCCGGCTTGACCGGCTGCTTTTTTGCCGGTCGCCTTGGCCGGGGCGCGGGCCGCCTTCGTTTCGGCGTCGGCGTCGAGAATGGCGCCGATTGGCGAATCCGGTCCCTCGATGGTGGCGGCGAGTTGCGCCACCTCGGCGGCGATGTCGCTGATCCGTTCGCGCAGCAGGGCGCTGTCATCCTGTTCGGGCGCGCGCGCCGCGGCCGCCTGCTGCCGGATCAGGTCGAGGTCGCGTTGCAGGCTGGCGCGTTCGTCGCGCGCGGTGGCGAGCTGTTGCTCCAGCGCCGCCTTGTCCGCGCGTAGCGTCTCCAGCGTGGCTGCCGCGCCGATGCCTGCGGCGACGGCCTCGCGCAGGCGCTGCTCGGTCTGGCGCGCGGCGTCCGCCTGCTGGCTCAGCAGGTCGTTGTCATGGGCGCGTTCGGCGAGGGTGTTGGTCTGCTCGGCAAGTGCCTTGGTCTGCTCGGTAAGAGTCTTGGTTTGCTCGGCAAGGGTCTTGTCCTGCGCGGCGAGGCGGCTTTCGAGCTCGGCCACCCGCGCGCTCAGGCGCTCGGCGTCCTTGGCCTGCGCCACGGCCTTCTCCGCGTCGGTGACGCGGCCCTGCAACGCCTCGATCCGGGCGCGCGCTGCCGCCAGTTCGGCCTCCCGGCCCGCGGCGGTAACCGCGCCCTGCGACAGCTCGCCGGTCAGGCGGCCAAGTTCGGCCTGCCGCTCGGCCAATTGCCGCTCGGCGTCGCGCAGGTGCTCGGTCCCGGCGGCGACCTGTTCCGAGGTGGCGCGGTGCTGGTCCTTCAGCGCCTTCTCCCGTGCCTCCAGCGCGAAGATCGCGGCGGTCTTGTCGCCGAGTTCGATCTTGAGGCGGTTGATGGCGTCGGACTTCTTGCCGAGGTCGGCGAGCTGGGTGGCGGACTTGGTCTTGAGCTGCTCGACGGTCATTTCCAGGCGCCGCGCCGCCATGGCGAATTCGGCGCGCAACTGGTCCTTGTCGGCCTGGATCTCGGCCATCGACAGCGGCGTCGCGGCTTCGAGGCGCCGGGTGGTCAGCCGCACCGCGCGGTTGTGCACCAGCGGCATGAACATCAGGGCCAGCAGCGTCGCGAGCAGAAAACCGATCGCCAGATACATGATCGGTTCGACCATTGGCGTGTCCCCCGGGGGTCAGGATTGAAACGGCGCCACCATGCCATGGCGGGCCGGGAAAAAGCCAGCCGCACAGCGGGTTGGGATTGGCGGGGCCCGCGGTCGGAGCTTCCCCTCCGGCCCGCTGACGCCGGTCAGGTGACGCTCAGAACGGATTCCAGGTCGGGCGCGGCGTGAACTTCAGGTAGCCGACATTCGCCCCAAGCCGCAGGCCGACGCCGGAGCGGATCGGCACGAGCACGATGCCGTTGGCGGTCAGCGCCGTCATGCCGAAGCCGCCGATGATGTAGGCCGAGCCGTCGATGCCGGCAAAGCGCTGGTAGATCGCGTCGGTGGAAGGCAGGTTGTAGACCAGCACCATGGTGCGCGCGCCGTCGCCGCCCCAGTCGAAGCCGACCGAGGGTCCCTGCCAGTACACCCGCAGGTCGCCGGCGTTCTTGGTGTAGAGGGTGCCTTCGCCGTAGCGCAGCCCGGCGACGAAGGCGCCGCTGCCCTCCTCACCAAGGATGTAGCCGTTGGGCAGGCCCCACTGGCTCACGGCGCGCTCGATCACCGAGGCGAGGCCACGGGACACGTTGCCGAAAAAGCGATGTCCGGCCTGGGCCAGTTCCTCGGGACCATAGGTGTTGTTGTTCCGCTGCTGGGCTGAGGCGGGCATGGCCATTGCCAACGTCGCCGCAAACACCAGGGCCGCAATGCGCGAAGCGAAGTTCATGAAAAACCCCTTTGGAAATCCCTTGGGAAACCTTTTGGAAAACGCATCTGGACGGGCACGCGATCGGCCGGGACGGATGACGTCCCGCGCCGGCCCGACGCGCCGGTTGAAGAATTCAGAGCCCCCGCCGCATGCAAACCGTCTCCCCCGCTTTGCCGGCCGCGCTCCAAATGGCCGGGCTCCGCCACCGTCGCTTAACGCCTTGCTGACCAGCATCGGCTTAAGCTGCGGCTCCACGAACCCGACTCGTTTATTTATCAGCATCAACTATGACGGCACGGCGGCAGGAAAGGAAAGGCTGGGGTTCCCGCTGGGCCGGCGCGGCGCTGCTGAGCGCGGCCGTCGCCGTGGCGTTGTCGTGCCCCGTGCCGCAGGTCCACGCCGCCACTGAACGAATCGTGGTGAACCGCCACAGCGGCCTCGCCATCGATGGCATCGATCCGGTGGCCTATTTCACCGACGCCGCGCCGTGTCCGGGGCTGGAAGAGGTCGAAGCCTGGCAGGGCGGCGTGGTGTGGCGCTTCCGCAATGCCGCCAACCGGGCGGCGTTCCTCGCCGCGCCCGACATCTATGCGCCGCGTTTCGGCGGCTACGATCCGCTCGACGTGGCGCGCGGCAAGGCGGTGGCCGGCCGGCCGATGTTCTGGCTGGTGTCGCATGAGCGGCTCTATCTGTTCAGCCGCGAGGACAGCCGCGATGCCTTCGCCGCCGATCCCGACGGCATCGGCCGGCAGGCCGAGGCGCGATGGCCGGCGGTGAGGGACCAGCTCGCCGACGACTGACGGATCGCGGGCGTTATAGCTGCGCCGCCGCTTTGGGATCGCCCCAGGCGATGAAATCCGGCACCAGGAAATCCGACCGCTTCGCGGTGCCGAAGCACAGCGGCGCGCCGGCGCTGTCGGTGATCGTGCCGCCGGCGGCGGTGACCACCGCCTGCCCCGCGGCGACGTCCCATTCCGAGGTCGGCGCCAGCCGCGGATAGACGTCCGCGCCGCCCTCGGCGATGCGGCCGAACTTCACCGCCGAACCGAGCGCCAGCCGGACCGCGCCCGGCCGCGCCGCGATGAAGCCGTCGGTGCGGCTGTCGCCGTGGGAGCGGCTCACAGTGGCGGTCCACGGCTGGCCGGGGCCGGGATGCGGGCGGGTGCGGATCGGCCGCGCGTCCCCGGTCCGGCCGTCGGCGGTGAGAAGCAGGCGTTCGGCGCCGCGCCCGACGACGCCGCGCCAGATCAGCCCGAGCGCCGGGGCCGCGATGATGCCGAGCACCGGCTGGCCGTGGCTGACGAGGGCGAGGTTGACGGTGAATTCGTCGCGGCCGGCGATGAACTCGCGGGTGCCGTCGAGCGGATCGATCAGGAAGAAGCTGCCTTCATAGGGCCGTGCGGCGAGGTGGGTGCGTTCCTCGGACAGCGCCGGAATCCGGGGCGCGATCCGCGCCAGCCCCGTGGCGATGACGCGGTCCGACGCCATGTCGGCTTCGGTCACCGGCGAGCCGTCGCTCTTGCCGTCCACCTGCAAGCCGGTGCGGTCGACGGCGAGGGTCGCCACCGCCGCCTGCGCGATCAGACCGGTCAGTGGCTCCATCAGCGCCGCCGCTTCGTCGTTCGTCACGGCGGCAGCATCGTCCCTGTCACTCATCGCCCCTGCCGGTTCCTTATGGTTGGCGCGGTGGCCGCGCGGGCGGCCGCAGTGTATCAACGACGCCATCATAGGCGTGATTCGCGGCAGGGGCATGGATGCCTCCGCGGCCGATCGTAGCCGACGCAGCGAAATCGCAGGAAAGGTCCCCATGTCCGGCACGCCCGCCTCCGACCCCGCAGTCCCGAATCCTGCAAGCGCAAATCCCGCCCCCGATGCCATCGAACTCGCCGCGCTGATGTGCTCGCGCGTCTGCCACGATCTCATCAATCCGGTGGGCGCCATCGTCAACGGGCTCGAAGTGTTCGACAGCAGCTCGAAGGAAGACGACCGCGAATTCGCCCTCGACCTGATCCGCAAGAGCGCCAGATCGACATCGGCGCGGCTGCAGTTCTGCCGCATCGCCTATGGCGCGGCCGGCTCCGCCGGCTCGCAGATCGACCTCGGCGAGGCGCAGAAGATCACCCGCGGCCATCTCGAGGACGACCGCACCCGCATCGTCTGGAACCTGCCGCATCTGCTGATGGCCAAGAACCGGGTCAAGCTGCTGCTCAACATGCTGGTGATCGCGCAGCAGGCGATCCCGCGCGGCGGCGAACTCACCGTCGATCCGGTCGGCGAGGGCGAGGCCATGGGCTTTCGCATCCGCGCCTCCGGCAGCCACGCCCGCGAGCCGCAGAATGTCGCCGCCCAGCTCACCGTCGAGAACGCGGGCGGCGTCACCGCTCACGGCGTGCAGCCCTACTACACCGCGCTCCTGGCGCAGGCGTGCGGGCTCACGGTGTCGCTCGCGACCGAGACCGATGCGGCGGCGCAAGCCGGGACGGCACCCGCCAACGCGGTGGTGGTGTCCGCGGTGTGATCCACAAGGCCGCCGCGCCATCTGCTTCCGGCGGACGGCGCCGGCGATAGATACCGCCGCGCCTCAGTAGTTTGTCACGGCATTCCTTCGCCGTGACTCAACCAATATTAAACGCTTTGCGCCGAAACTGCCCGCGTTGCGATGGTGTGCCTGGCACGCCGTGTTATGCGTCGGGCGGTGTCATGGACGATCTGCTGCGGGAATTCCTCACCGAGACCAACGAGAGTCTCGATACCGTCGACAATCAGCTGGTGAAGTTCGAGCAGGACCCGAACAACGCCCGGATTCTCGACAACATCTTCCGGCTGGTGCACACCATCAAGGGCACCTGCGGGTTCCTCGGCCTGCCGCGGCTCGAATCCCTCGCCCATGCCGCCGAGACGCTGATGGGCAAGTTCCGCGACGGCATGCCGGTCACCGGCGAGGCCGTGACCCTCATTCTCTCCACCATCGACCGCATCAAGGACATTCTTGGCCGGCTGGAAGCCACCGAGGCGGAACCCGACGGTTCCGATGCCGACCTGATCGAGGCGCTGCACGACATGGCCGAGCACGGCGCGGCTCCTGCCGCCGCCGCCACGCCCGCGGAACAGCCCGCCACCACCGGAACGGTGGTGATGCAGACGCTGGAGCGCGAATTGCGCCCCGGCGAAGTGTCGCTCGATGAACTGGAGCGCGCCTTCCGCGAGACCGAAGTGGAGATCGTCGCGCCGCTGACGCCGCCTGTTGCTGTTGCTCCGCCTTTCGCTGCTGCGCCGCCTGTCGTTGCTGCACCGCCTGCCGTGCCCGCGCCGAAGGCCGCGGGGCCGAAGAAGCTCGCCGCCGAAGCCGAGGCGGGCGAGGGCGACAAGATCGCCAACCAGTCGATCCGCGTCAATGTCGACACCCTCGAACACCTGATGACCATGGTGTCCGAGCTGGTGCTCACCCGCAACCAGTTGCTGGAGATCAGCCGCCGCAACGAGGAGTCCGAATTCAAGGTGCCGTTGCAGCGGCTCTCCAACGTCACCGCTGAACTGCAGGAAGGCGTCATGAAGACGCGCATGCAGCCGATCGGCAATGCGTGGCAGAAGCTGCCGCGCATCGTGCGCGACCTGTCGAGCGAACTCGGCAAACAGATCGAGCTGGAGATGCACGGCGCCGACACCGAGCTCGACCGCCAGGTGCTCGACCTGATCAAGGATCCGCTCACCCACATGGTCCGCAACTCCGCCGACCATGGGCTCGAGACCACCGCCGAGCGCGTCGCCGCCGGCAAGCCCGAGCAGGGCACCATCCGCGTCTCCGCCTATCACGAAGGCGGCCACATCATCATCGCCATCGCCGATAACGGCCGCGGCCTCGACACCGCGCGCATCCGGCAGAAGGCGGTGCACAACGGCCTCGTCAGCGAGGCCGACGTCGAGAAGATGACGGAAGCGCAGATCCACAAGTTCATCTTCGCGCCGGGCTTCTCCACCGCGGCGGCGGTGACCAGCGTGTCCGGCCGCGGCGTCGGCATGGACGTGGTGCGCACCAATATCGACCAGATCGGCGGCACCATCGACGTCAAGTCGGTGCCCGGCGAGGGATCGAGCTTCATCATCAAGATCCCGCTGACGCTGGCCATCGTCTCGGCGCTGATCGTCGAGGCCGGCGGCGACCGCTTCGCCATTCCGCAGCTCGCGGTGGTCGAACTGGTGCGGGCGCGGGCCAATTCCGATCACCGCATCGAGCGCATCAAGGACACGCCGGTGCTGCGGCTGCGCAACAAGCTGCTGCCGCTCCTGCATCTGAAGAAGCTGCTCAAGATCGACGACGGCGCGTCGAGCGATCCGGAGAACGGCTTCATCGTCGTGACGCAGGTCGGCGGCCAGACCTTCGGCATCGTGGTCGACGGCGTGTTCCACACCGAGGAGATCGTGGTCAAGCCGATGTCCACCAAGCTGCGCCACATCGGCATGTTCTCCGGCAACACCATCCTCGGCGACGGCGCGGTGATCATGATCATCGATCCCAACGGCATCGCCCAGGCGCTCGGCGCTTCGGCCACGGCCGCGAACGAGATCGCCGACGAAACGGCTGCGACAGTGGGCGGCGGCGACGCGCAGATGACCTCGCTCCTGGTGTTCCGCGCCGGCTCGCCGCAGCCGAAGGCGGTGCCGCTCGCGCTGGTGACGCGGCTCGAGGAGATCGCGGTGGACAAGATCGAGGTCTCCAACGGCCGCCACATGGTGCAATACCGCGAGCAGCTGATGCCGCTGGTCGAGATGGATGGCGTGACCATCCGCGACAGCGGCGTGCAGCCGATCCTGGTGTTCGCCGACGACGGCCGCTCCATGGGCCTTGTGGTCGACGAGATCGTCGACATCGTCGAGGAGCACCTGAGCATCGAGGTGATGAGCACGCGCGACGGCATCCTCGGCTCCGCCGTGGTCAAGGGCCAGGCCACCGAGGTGATCGACGTCGGCCACTTCCTGCCGATGGCCTTCGCCGACTGGTTCAGCCGCAAGGAAATGCGCCCCTCCGCCACCGCGCAGACGGTGCTGCTGGTGGACGACTCCGCCTTCTTCCGCAACATGCTGGCCCCGGTGCTGAAAGCCGCCGGCTATCGCGTCACGGTGGCGCAGAGCGGTCGTGAAGGCCTCGGCGTGCTGCGCGCCGGACAGGCCTTCGACGTGGTGCTGACCGATATCGAAATGCCGGAGATGAACGGCTTCGAGTTCGCCGAGGCGATCCGTTCCGACCGCCGCACGGAATCGATGCCGATCATCGCGCTGTCATCGCTGGTGTCGCCGGCGGCGATCGAGCGCGGCCGGCAGGCCGGCTTCCACGACTATGTCGCCAAGTTCGACCGGCCGGGCCTGATCGCGGCGCTCAAGGAACAGACCGCCGACATCGGCCGCGCGGCATGAGGGACAGGGCCATGACCGACACCATCGACAGCACCGAGCGCGGCGTCACCGAATACGTCACCGCCATGATCGGCGGGCAGCTGTTCGGCCTGCCGATCGCGCGGGTGCAGGACGTGTTCATGCCGGAACGGCTGACGCGGGTGCCGTTGGCGACGAGCGACGTCGCCGGCGTGCTCAATCTGCGCGGGCGCATCGTCACCGCCATCGACATGCGCGCGCGTCTCGGCCTGCCGAAGAACGAGGATGGCCGCCCGCCGATGGCGGTGGGCGTCGATCTGCGCGGTGAGTCCTATGGCTTGCTGATCGACGCCATCGGCGAGGTGTTGAAGCTGCCCGACGACGGCCGCGAGGTGAACCCGGTCAATCTCGATCCGCGCATGTCGAAGATGGCGGGCGGCGTGCACCGGCTCGACGGGCAGTTGATGGTGGTGCTCGATGTCGATCGCGTGCTCGAAATCGCGCCCGACATGCTGGCCGCGTGAGCGTGACTGAAAGAAACGGGCAAGGGAAACGGTCCGCATGGAACGGCAACAGCCGGCGCGGGCATGCAGAAAAGGGGCTGGAATGAAAACGTGTCTGATCGTTGACGATTCGAGCGTGATCCGCAAAGTCGCCCGGCGCATTCTGGAAGGCCTGGATTTCCAGATCGGCGAAGCCGAGAACGGCGAGAAGGCAGTCGAAGTCTGCAAGCGCGGCATGCCCGACGCCATCCTGCTCGACTGGAACATGCCGGTGATGGACGGCTACGATTTCCTGCGCGCGCTGCGCGCCATGCCGGGCGGCGACCGGCCCAAGGTGGTGTTCTGCACCACAGAGAACGATGTCGCCCACATCGCGCGCGCGCTGCATGCCGGCGCCAACGAATACATCATGAAGCCGTTCGACAAGGACATCGTCACGGCGAAGTTTCAGGAAGTCGGCCTGATCTGATCGGGCCTTTCCGGCTGCGGCCGGAGGCATTGGTGCCGTGTGGTTGCGTTGAGTTGATGTGATGAGTGTTGCAGTCCTGACCAGCCCCGGCGCGGTTTCCCAACGGCACGAACCGTTGCGCGTCATGGTGGTCGATGACTCTGCTGTGATCCGTGGCCTGATTTCGCGCTGGATCGAGGCGGAGACGGACATGACGGTGGTGGCTTCGCTGCGCACCGGCCGCGATGCCGTCAATCAGGTTGAGCGCGTCGCGCCCGATGTGGTGGTGCTCGATATCGAGATGCCGGACATGGACGGCATCTCGGCGCTGCCGCTGCTGCTGGACAGGAAACGCGACCTTGTCGTCATCATGGCGTCGACGCTGACCCGCCGCAATGCGGAGATCAGCTTCCGGGCGCTGGCGCTCGGTGCGTCGGACTACATTCCGAAGCCGGAAAGCGCGCGGGATGCGTCCGCCGCCGACGTGTTCAAGCGCGATCTCATCGATAAAATCCGCCATCTCGGCGCGCGCGGGCGCAGGCCCAAGCTGGTCGCGAGCCCGCCGCTGGCGCCGGCGCAGGCCGCCCCCTTTCAGCCCGCACTCGCGCGATCCGTCGCGCCTGCCCGCATCGCGCTGCGGCCGCTCGGCACGCTCGTGCCCCGCGTCCTTCTTGTCGGCTCGTCCACCGGCGGCCCGCAGGCGCTGATGACAATGGTTGCGGGCATCGGTCCGGTGATCGACCGCTTTCCGGTGCTGATCACACAGCACATGCCGCCGACCTTCACCATCATTCTCGCCGAACATCTGGCGCGGGCGAGCGGCCGTCCCGCGGCCGAGGCGGTGGACGGCGAGCCGGTGCGGGCCGGGCGGATCTATCTCGCCCCCGGCGGTCGCCACATGCGTGTGGCGCGCACGGTCGGCGGCGGACCTGTGATTGCTCTGGACGACGGCCCGCAGGTCAATTTCTGCAGGCCTGCGGTCGATCCGCTGTTCTCGTCGGCGGTCGATGTCTGGCAGGGCTCCATCCTCGCGGTGGTGCTGACCGGGATGGGTGCGGATGGTGCCAATGGCGGGCGCGATATCGTCGCGGCCGGCGGCAGCGTCATGGCGCAGGACGAAGCCACCAGCGTGGTGTGGGGCATGCCGGGGGCCGCGGCCGCCGCCGGCATCTGCGCGGCCGTGCTGCCGCTCGATCAGATCGCGCCGAAGGTGGTGCGGATGTTTTCAGGAGTTCGCGGGTGACACCGTTCGATTACGACTACCTGCGCAAGCTGCTCAAGGAGCGCTCCGGCCTTCTGCTGACGGCAGACAAGCAGTACCTGATCGAAAGCCGGCTGCTGCCGCTGGCGCGCCGGGCCGGGCTCGCGGGCATCGGCGATCTGGTGCAGGCGATCCGCAACGGTTCGGACGCCATTCTCGTCGAGGTGGTCGAGGCCATGACCACCAACGAGACCTTCTTCTTTCGCGACAAGATTCCGTTCGACCACGTTCGCCACACCGTGCTGCCGGAATTGTTGCGGGCGCGCGAGAGCCGCCGCAGCCTGCGCATCTGGTGCGCGGCTGCGTCCACCGGGCAGGAGCCCTATTCGCTGGCGATGATCCTCAAGGACATGCTGCCCGCCGGATGGCGCGCGGAGATCGTCGCCACCGACCTTTCGAACGAAGTGCTGGAGAAGGCCAGGACCGGCGTCTACAGCCAGTTCGAGGTGCAGCGCGGTCTACCGATCCAGCTGCTGATGAAGCATTTCACCCAGCTCGGCGACGTCTGGCAGCTCAATCCCGACATCCGTGCCATGGTGCAGTATCGCCAGCTCAATCTGCTGCACGATTTCGCACATCTGGGAAAATTCGACATCATCTTCTGCCGCAACGTGCTGATCTATTTCGATCAGGCGACCAAGGCCGATGTGTTCGGCCGGATGCAGCGGGTCAGCGAGGCCGACGGCTGTCTGTTTCTCGGCGCCGCCGAAACCGTGGTCGGGCTGACCGATGCCTATCGCGCGCGGCCGGATCTGCGCGGCGTCTATGTACCGAACGGTGCGCGGCCGGCGCTGTCGCTGGTGCCGCCGATGATGGCCGGCGTCCATCGCGGCGTAGCGATGGGCTGACGCCGCCGCGCCGTGCCGCGGTTTCGCCTTTTGTGCCGAAGTCCGTCACCGTTCCGCCTTGTGGCGAGGACAGCCCCAAAAACAAAGACCCCGCCATTTGCGGCGGGGCTCAGTCTGGGAGGAACCAGTGGAAACGGTCAGGCAGGAATGCGGACTTCATCCTCGTGCGGCTCGCGCAGCACGTAGCCGCGGCCCCACACGGTCTCGATGAAGTTGCGGCCTTCGGAAGCGTTCGCGAGCTTCTTGCGCAGCTTGCAGATGAAGACGTCGATGATCTTGAGTTCGGGCTCGTCCATGCCGCCATAGAGATGATTGAGGAACATCTCCTTGGTGAGGGTGGTGCCCTTGCGGAGCGAGAGCAGCTCCAGCATCTGGTATTCCTTGCCCGTCAGATGCACGCGCTGGCCGCCGACTTCGACGGTCTTGGTGTCGAGATTGACCACCAGGTCGCCGGTCTGGATGACCGACTGGGCGTGGCCCTTGGAACGGCGCACGATGGCGTGGATGCGGGCGATCAGTTCGTCCTTGTGGAACGGCTTGGTCATGTAGTCGTCGGCGCCGACGCCGAGACCCTTGACCTTGTCCTCGATGCCGGCGAGGCCGGAGAGGATCAGAATGGGTGTCTTGATCTTCGAAACACGGAGCTGCTTGAGAACGTCATATCCGGACATGTCCGGCAGGTTCAGATCGAGCAGGATGATATCGTAATCGTAGAGCTTGCCGAGATCGACGCCTTCTTCTCCGAGATCCGTCGTGTAGACGTTGAAGCTCTCGGATTTGAGCATCAGCTCAATCGACTGCGCAGTGGCGCTGTCATCTTCAATCAGCAATACGCGCATGCCAGTCCCCTTTAGTCGCCGCTCCGGGCGTCAGGCCGGCCGCAGACTCGCGGCACTGGAAACGCCTTTGAACAACTGATTCGGATCCTGACGGCATATGGTTAACAAAAGCTGATTCCCGTGCGCAAGCGCTATCGTGCAATTTTCGTCGAATCGCACTAAGATGTTGCCTGTAAGAAGCTTTTCTCAACCCGACCGTTCAAGTTCCACATTAAGAGCCGGCCCTAACCGACTCCTGCGACTCGCCCCTTTATTCTGAAGGCCGAGCACGCCCAGTCACCAAAGACAGTGACGCAATGATTAACGATGCGGGTAAACACAGGGTTAAGAGGTTGCCGCCACATCGCGGAAACTTAAGGTTTTCGCAATGAAGGCGCTGGCCGAGCAGATCTCCGATCTCGACGGCGTCAATATCTATGGCCGCGTCGTCGGCGTGCGCGGCCTGATGGTCGAGGTCGCAGGACCGATTCACGCCATGTCGGTCGGCGCGCGCATCGTGGTCGAGACCGGGGCCAACCGTTACATCCCCTGTGAGGTGATCGGCTTCTCCGGCAGCAATGCGGTGGTGATGCCGTTCGCCGGGCTCGAGGGCGTGCGCCGCGGCTGTCGCGCCGTGATTGCCAATGCCGCCGGCCAGGTCCGTCCATCGCCGGCGTGGCTGGGGCGGGTGGTCAACGCCATGGGCGAGCCGATCGACGGCAAGGGGCCGCTGCTTCAGGGCGCGTCGCCGATGCCCTATCGCAACGCGCCGCCGCCGGCCCATGCCCGCCGGCGCGTCGGCGCGCCGCTCGATCTCGGGGTGCGTTCCCTCAATACCTTCCTGACCTGCTGCCGCGGCCAGCGCATGGGCATCTTCGCTGGCTCCGGCGTCGGCAAGTCGGTGCTGTTGTCGATGCTGGCGCGCAACGTCGACGCCGACGTTTCGGTGATCGGCCTGATCGGCGAGCGCGGCCGCGAGGTCCAGGAATTCCTGCAGGACGATCTCGGCGAGGAAGGCCTCGCCCGCTCGGTGGTGGTGGTGGCGACATCCGACGAGCCGGCCCTGATGCGGCGTCAGGCCGCCTACCTGACCCTCGCCATCGCGGAATATTTCCGCGACGAGGGCAAGGACGTCATGTGCATGATGGATTCAGTGACGCGCTTCGCCATGGCGCAGCGCGAGATTGGCCTGTCGGTTGGCGAGCCGCCGACCGCGAAAGGCTATACGCCCACCGTCTTTACCGAATTGCCGAAGCTGCTGGAGCGGGCGGGTCCCGGCCTCAACGAGGGCACCATTACCGGCATTTTCACGGTGCTGGTCGACGGCGACGACCATAACGAGCCGGTGGCCGACGCCGTGCGCGGCATTCTCGACGGTCACATCGTCATGGAGCGCGGCATCGCCGAGCGCGGCCGCTATCCGGCCATCAACGTGCTCAAATCGGTGTCGCGCACCATGCCGCGCTCGGCCGATCCGGAGTTCCTGCCGGTCATCACCCGTGGCCGGCAGGTGATGGCGACCTATGCCGACATGGAGGAGCTGATCCGGCTCGGCGCCTATCGGGCAGGCTCCAGTCCCGAGGTGGACGAGGCGATCCGCCTGCACGAGCCGCTGGAGGATTTCCTGCGTCAGGGCAAGGACGAGGCGACCAGCCTCGCGGAGGGTTACCGGCGCCTGCAGCAGATTTTGCAAGATCAAATTGGATAAATCTTGGAAACGGAAAGCTAACTTTGTCGCGCCATGATCCCGGCATCTGTGTTCGACCGGAGGGGCCTCTGCAGGGATGCCGGTCGTGTCCCGCCTTGACGGGACTTCTGGGGAGTACGAGTCGATGAAGTCACGTGAAACGCTGATCCGCCTGAAGAAATTTCAGGTCGACGAGAAGCGCCGCAGGGTTGTCCAGATCGAAACCATGATCGCCGACTTCCAGCGGATGTCCGTCGATCTGGAGCGTGAAATCCAGCATGAGCAGGACCGCGCCGGCATTCAGGATCCGTCCCACTTCGCTTATCCGACCTATGCCAAGGCGGCGATCCAGCGCCGCGAGAACCTGACCCGCTCCGCCGACGAATTGCGGGTCCAGCTCGAAGACGCCAAGGCCGTGCTCGGCGAGGCGTTCGAGGCGTTGAAGAAGGTCGAACTGCTCGACGAGCGCGACCAGGCGCGCGAGCGTGCCGAGGAAAGCGCCCGCGAACAGGCGGACCTCGACAGCATCGGATTGATGCGCGCCCGGCTCGGCGCCATCGCCTGACAGCGGCGGTTGTCGCGAACCGGCCGCCGGGGGCGGCGGCCCCGCCGTGAAAGCGTCTGGCTCCGCCCGGTTGTCGCGGGGGCCCGCCATCATCAAAGACGTTTGTTTTACCGCTAGTCTTGCGCAATATCGGACCCGGGCCTCGCGCCCGGGTTTTGTGTTTCGGCCGCCGTCGTGGAGCGGGTGCGGGCGGAATATGCTAGCGTTCAGGGTCGATGGCATGACTTTGGGGGAGGAGGAATGGTGACACAGGCTGAACTCGCCGGACTGCTGGATTCGGTGGGCAGGCGTGACGAGGCCGCGTTCGAGGCTCTTTACGCCGCGACGCGCGCCCGGCTGTTCGGTGTGGTGCTGCGGATCGTGCGGCATCAGGATCTGGCCGAGGAGATCGTGCAGGAAGCCTATGTGCGAATCTGGCACAGCGCCGGCCAGTTCAATCCGGACCTTGCCGCGCCGGTTGCATGGATGGTCTCGATCGCGCGCAAGCGGGCGATCGACGTGGTGCGCAAGCGCGGCGAGCCGCTGGACGAGGTGGCGGCGGTGGCCTCCGATACGCCGGAGCCGATCGCGCGGGGGGAGATGTCGGAGGATTTGAGCAATCTGCTGGCCTGTGTCGGCCGGCTCGATCCGGAGGCCCAGAAACTGGTGCTGCTCGCCTACTACAACGGCTGGAGCCGCGCCCAGCTGGCGGAGAAATTCGCCCTGCCGCCGGACACCGTGCAGGCCTCGCTGCGACAAAGCATGATGGAAATTCGCCCATGTCTCGGCCTGGCCTGACCCGCGGTTTGCATGACATGACCTACAGTGACGATCATATCGCGCTGGCCGCGGAATACGCCCTCGGCACCCTGAGCGCGGACGAGCGCGCGGTGGTCGAGACCATGATGATCGTCGATCACGGCTTCAAGGAAGTGGTCGAGGCATGGGATCTCAAGTTCAGCCCGCTGTATCAGATGGTCGCCGCGGTGGAACCGCCGGCGCATGTCTGGGATTTCATCAGGCTCGCCGCCGGGCTGACGGGCGGGCGGGCGGCCGCGGCGGACGATCCAGCGGCGGTTGACGAGGCCCGCGCCGATGACGAGCCCGTCGCGCATCAGGAGACTGTGGAGTCTTCGATCTCGCCTGTGTCGCCACCGGTTGACGAAGCGTCAGCCGACGTCGCGGCGGCGCATCGGACGATCGTCGCGCCGGACGGTGGCGACGCGTCCGGAGCGCCGGTGGCGGACGTGGCCGCCATCACCGAAGCGGCGGAGCAGGCTTGGGCCGCGGCCCAGGCGCAGTCCCGGCTCGGGAACGTGGCCGATCGCGCCGTCGACGCGGCGCCGTCCGGCGAGCCGGTGGCCCCGCCGCTCGTGAGCCCCGCCGAGCCGCGTGAGATGGCCGCGCCGGACGCCGCCGGATCGCAGCCGCGCGGGCGTGGTGGACTCCTCTACGGGCTTGCAATGACGGGCATCGCGGCGGCTCTCGCCGGAGTGATCGCGCTTCAGGCTCACAGGCCGGACCTGTTGCCCGAGCCGTTGCGGATCAAGCCGGTGGTGCGGACCGTGGAGGTGGCGGCACCCGCCCCGACACCGGGAGCGCAATGGGTCGCGATGCTGCAACGGACCGCCGGCGCGCCGGCCTTCATTCTCACCATCGATGCCGCGACTCGGACATTCACCGCCCGCAAGGTCGCCGCGCCGTCAGAACCTGGCAAGAGCTACGAACTGTGGCTGGTGTCCGACAAGCTCGGGCCGCCGCGTTCGCTCGGGGTGATCGGCAACAGCGATTTCACCATTCGCCCGTCGCTCGCCGCCTATGACGCCGACACCATTGTGAAGGCGCAGTTCATCGTGACGCTCGAGCCTCAGGGAGGTTCGCGCACGGGCGTCGCCACCGCACCCGCCGTCTATGTCGGGCGCCTGATCGAAAACGTGCCCGACCTTGCCGCGACGGGACCCGCGTCGCGCTGAGCGCAAGCCTCCCGCCTTCATGCAGACAACAAAAAACGCCCGTGGGGAGCGGGCGTTTTCTGGTCTCAGACTTGGGGTCTTCTGAGCACTCACAAGGCGACTTCGGGGGGCGGGGAAGAGAGCCTTGTGAATTGGTAATTCCGAATTTGGTTTCCTGCTTTGCGTCAGCGGATCATCGAGCGTCAGCGGATCATCGAGCGTCAGCGGATCATCGAGGTGTCCGAACTGGTCAGCACCACGGCCTTGCCCGCCTTGATCACCGGCGTGCTGGCGCGAGCGGTCTGAGCGAGGTCACCATCGGAAGCAACGCGGGCCGAGATGCCAAAGCCCGCGACACCGATCGCCGCCACGAGCGCAACCACCACGATCTTCAGGTGGGTCATACGATCCGCGCTGTAAAACGAATGGTTCATCACAACCTCCCGCGACTTCCGGTACCGTTGAACGTTGGTGTCGTCCGCTGGCCCGTTGGTTCGATTGCCTGTCGCTGTAACAAACGTAACTGAACGGGATTTGTTTCCAAGACGGCTTCACAAACGAGTGAAAACTCTTGAAGTTACGGGAGGTTTGTAAACCAGTTCAAAATTACTATTTAAATTCAATATCTTGCGACAAGTTTGAGTTTCGCCCGTTCCTGCGAAATTTTTCGCGGACGAACGAAATGCTTGTCTGTAACCAAAATGTCGCAGGGATTTGGCCCGGCTCGGACGGCTCTTAGATGCTGCCGACGGTCTTCAGCCGGGCGCGGGGATGGATTTCCGCCTGCGACACCACGGTGGTCTGGGCGCGGAAGCGTTCCACCAGCGAGCGTACGAACGGGCGGATCGATGCGGAGGTCACCAGCACCGGGGCTTCGCCCTCGCGCGCCGCCTGCTCGAAGCGGTCGCGCACCAGCGTCATGAATTCAGACAGTTTCGACGGCTGCATCGCGAGGCTGCGCTCCTCGCCGGTGCCGATCAGGGATTCGGCGAAGGCCTGCTCCCATTTGGCGCTGAGGGCGATCAGCGGCAGGTAGCCGTGCATCGAGGTGTTCTGCGCGCAGATCTGCCGCGCCAGCCGCGCCCGCACATGCTCCACCACCGTCGCCGGATTGCGCGAGAAGGCGAGCGCGTCGGCGATGCCTTCGAGGATGGTCGAGAGGTCGCGGATCGAGATGCGCTCGGCCAGCAGCAGTTGCAGGACCCGCTGGATGCCGGACACGGTGATCTGGCTCGGCACGATGTCCTTGACGAGTTCGCCCTGTTCCTTCGGCAGGTCCTTGAGCAGCTTCTGCACCTCGCCGTAGGATAGCAGGTCCGACATGTTGCCCTTGAGCAATTCGGTGAGGTGGGTGGAGAGCACGGTCGGGGCATCCACGACGGTGTAGCCCTTGAGCGAAGCTTCTTCCTTGAGCGAGGCGTCGACCCATGTCGCCGGCAGGCCGAAGGTCGGCTCGGTGGTATGGGTGCCGGGCACGGTGACCGGGTTGCCGGACGGGTCCATCACCATGAACTGGTTGGCCCAGATGCGGCCGGAACCGGCGTCCACTTCCTTGATCTTGATGACATAGGTGTTGGCTTCGAGCTGCACGTTGTCGAGGATGCGCACCGCCGGCATGACGAAGCCCATCTCGGTGGCGAGCGAGCGGCGCAGGGCCTTGATCTGCTCGGTCAGGCGGTCGGTGCCGTCGGGGCCGTTGACCAGCGGCAGCAGCGCGTAGCCGAGTTCGACCTTGAGGTCGTCGATTTTGAGCGCGCTGGAGATCGGCTCCTCGGCTGCGGCGGCTGCTGCGGCGTCTGCCGCCGGCTGGGCCTGGGCGCGGGTTTCCTCGATCTTGGCGGCGCGGTTGCGGTTCTGCGCGGTCCAGGCGAGCCAGCCGGCACCGCCGCCGAGCAGCAGGAACGGCAACATCGGAATGCCCGGCATCAGCGACAGCACCAGCATGACGCCTGAGGACATGCCGAGCGCCTGCGGATAGCCCGACAATTGCTTCATCAGCGCCTTGTCGGCCGCGCCGCTGATGCCGGCCTTCGAGACCAGCAGGCCCGCGGCGGTGGAGACGATCAGCGCCGGCACCTGGGTGACGAGGCCGTCGCCCACGGTGAGCAGGGTGTAGGTGCGCGCCGCCTCGGAGAACGGCATGCCCTGTTGGGCGACGCCGATGATGATGCCGCCGATCACGTTGATGAACACGACGAGCAGGCCGGCGATAGCGTCGCCGCGCACGAATTTCGAGGCGCCGTCCATGGCGCCGAAGAATCCGCTTTCGTCTTCCAGGTCCTTGCGGCGCTGCTTGGCGGTCTTCTCGTCGATCAGGCCGGCGGAGAGGTCGGCGTCGATCGCCATCTGCTTGCCCGGCATCGAATCGAGGTGGAAGCGCGCCGCGACCTCGGCGATGCGGCCCGAGCCCTTGGTGATGACGACGAAGTTCACGATGACCAGGATCGTGAATACGATGATGCCGATGACGAAATTGCCGCTCATCACGAAGCTGCCGAACGCCTCGATGACGTGGCCGGCGGCGGCGGTGCCCTCGTGGCCGTGGGACAGGATCAGCCGTGTCGAGGCGAGGTTGAGTGACAGCCGCAGCATGGTGGCGATCAGCAGCACGGTCGGGAACGCCGAGAATTCCAGCGGCGCCTGGATGAACAGCGCGGTCATCAGGATCAGGATCGACAGCGTGATCGAGATCGCCAGAAACAGGTCCAGCACCACCGGCGGCAGCGGCAGGATCAGGACCACGAGGATGGTCAGGACGCCGAAGGCAAGCGCGAGGTCGCCGCGCTTGAGCAGGGTGCCGATATCGGAGATCTTGGGGAAACCGGAACTCTTGGCCGCCTGACCCTGGCCCGCCGTCACATCCACCATCGTCGCCGCTTCCCCCCGCGCATGCCGCCCGCGCGTTCCAAAGGTCTGGGCGGCCGCTGACGGGCCGCCGCTCCTAAAGTGAGGCACCGCGCTGGCGTCCACGGGCTCCCCCGTTCTGCACGACCGACGACACTCGACTTCACCCGGCAAAATTTGCCCGGTGTATGGTTAGCAAACGGTTAACGGGGAACGGCGTCGTCCGACGCGGGTCGTGCCGCGGAATAACATTCTCGCATATGGGGCATTTCGGGGAATGCCTTGACCCGGACAGCGCGGACAGAGAGGTTACGTCCCGTGCCGGGCTCCATTGATTCTCCACCCTTGTCTGCTGTTTTCGTGCCTGACTCGCGCGCCGCGTGGGTGCGGCTGGTCATTGCCGTCGTCATCGGCTCCATCGGCAGCGTCGGCATGTGGTCGGTGGTGGTGGTGATCCCGGTTGTGCAGGCGGATTTCGCCGCGACCCGCGGGGCGGCGTCGTTGGCCTTCACCTGCGCCATGCTCGGTTTCGGCTTCGGCGGCGTCGGCATGGGCAAGCTGTCGGACCGTCTCGGCATCGTGCCGGCCATCGCCATCGGCACGGTGGCGATGACCTTCGGCTATGTCGGCGCCGGCTACGCGACCGCGCTATGGCAGTTCAACCTGATGCATTTCCTGATCGGCCTCGGGGCTGCGGCGACCTTCGGGCCGCTGATGACGGAAGCTTCGCACTGGTTCGACCGCCACCGCGGTCTTGCCGTGACCATCGCGGCCAGCGGCAACTATATCGCCGGCACGTTCTGGCCCACCGTGGTCGAGCGCGCCGTCGCCCACGCCGGATGGCGCGCCACCCATATCGCGATCGGCCTCGGCTGCGCGCTGATGATGGCGATCCTGGTCGCGCTGCTGCGCTGGCAGATGGGGCGTGCGACGGTGCGCTCCCACGCCAATGCAGCGCCGCCGCGCGTCGATCTCGGCCTCGGCACCAATGCGCTGACCGCGCTGTTGTTCGTCGCCGCCATCGCCTGCTGCGTGGCGATGGCGATGCCGCAGGTTCACATCGTCGCCTATTGCGGCGACCTCGGCTACGGCATGGCGCGCGGCGCGGAAATGCTATCGCTGATGCTGGCCTTCGGCATCGTCAGCCGGGTCGGTTCGGGCTTTCTCGCCGACCGCATCGGCGGGTTGCGCACGCTGCTGCTGGGCTCGGTGGCGCAGGGCGTGGCGCTGGTGTTCTACCTGTTCTTCGACGGCCTGACCTCGCTCTATGTGATTTCCGCGATGTTCGGCCTGTTTCAGGGCGGGATCGTGCCGAGCTATGCCATCATCGTCCGGGAAACGATGCCGGCCGGTCAGGCTGCGACCCGCGTCGGCCTCGTGATCTTCGCGTCCGTGATCGGCATGTCGTTCGGCGGATGGGTGTCGGGCGCTATCTTCGACGCTACCGGCTCCTATAGGGCCGCGTTCCTCAATGGCATCGGCTGGAATGCGGTGAACGTCTTCATCGTGATGGCGTTACTGCTGCGTGCGCGACGGCAGCGGCTGGCCTTCATCTGAAGGCGGTGCGGTCCGGCAACCCGCCATAACTGCGACAATCGGAAACTGGCTCCGCTGCGGCCGGGGCGAACAAGGCCGATTGCCCGGCGGCCATCGTCATTGTAAGGGGTGGTGGCGCCACCCGCGGCAGGAGCCGCAAGGCCGGTGGGGCCTGTAGCTCAATGGTTAGAGCCGACCGCTCATAACGGTCTGGTTGCAGGTTCGAGTCCTGCCGGGCCCACCAAAGATATCAGGTATTATCCCGCGCATTTGATAGGGGGACGTCTTCGAACCTATCGCCCCTTCGTTCGCTGTCCGGAAGCGCGACAGGCGGGCGAAAGCTGATCGCGGTGATTTCTCAGACAGGCATTACGAGCCTGAGTGTCAGCCGCTACGTGAGAACAGAATTTAGCGACTTCAGCCGCGCACGGGCCTTGACCACCATATTGTGCCCTCGGGCCTTGGGCAAACGACGGTGTCGCGAACATAAGAATAGCGGCGATTGCAATGCTCAGCTTCACGGGGGTGATCTCCTTAATAAAGAGCTGGCGGGCGCAGTATTTCCGGTCGCGGCCGGAAAGAGGGATATGGATGATACGCGGGAGCATGGGGCGCATCAAACCGCCGGTTGGGGCGGTCGGCAAGCGTTCTGTTGGGCTGGACCGGGATTCCTGGTGAGCCCCTCGCCAGATTACTGGAACGATCTGTCCCCAAATCCCGGCGGCGCGCTTTCCCGCCGCCCCGACTGCTCGGTCGCGCACCGGGCCGGCGTCGGCATGGCGCGGCTCTGGAGAGCGGCTAGAACCTCGATCGCGCGGTTCTAGAGTGGTGTAACGACGAGAGCAGGCTGGTCATGGAGTCGCCGGTGGACCGGGTGTCCACCCCTGGCTCGATACCCCTCAAATTGAAGACGGACGATGCATCCAAGTTTGGACCTATCCCCAGGGGGCGAGCGTGACCACGCCGCGTTCTGTCGTCGATGAACGAGCTTGGCCTTCACGGGCGCGGTGGTTGATCGCGGCGCGCAGGTCTTCGAGATTGCGAGGCGCAGATCCATCGCTTTCGCGCAAGCGTGCGTATTCTCTGTAAGTCTCGCCGTTGACCTCCGATAACTTGCGGTGGTCCCAGTGGTCATCAATTCACTCGAGCTGAGCGAAAACTGCAACGCGCATTCGCTTTCGCTGAGCGTCTTTGCCGCGCCGGGAGACGTCCAAGTGGCGACATTGGAAGGAAACTCCTGAGTTTAAAACGAACGAGCAGTCTGGTCTGGCATCAGTGTAGTGCCTGGCGATAGGTCAGTCGTCGGCTCGAAGGGGACCGTGCTGTTGCCGTCCGCCAAGCCCGCCCGGCGATTTCGATTTTCAGTATGGCGCAGTACAGAAAAAACGTCGTGTTCCCGGTGCCGGGCATCGTCATCTTCGTGTTTGAGCGATAGCGGTGGCCGGTCATGGTTCCTTGGAACGGGCCTCGACGGCGTTGCCTCGCGCATGCGTTGAAGGACTTGCCATATGCAAGATCAGGTTTTTGTCGGCTCTGTTGTTCTTGCGGATCGCGTGATCGAGAGGGGCTGGGTCCTTGTCAGCGCGGGGCAGGTGATTCATGTGGGCGAGAACGCTCCTCCGAGTGGAGAGCGTCACGGCGGCCCCGGCTTTGTGGTGCTGCCGGGTGCGATTGACGGGCAGGTGCATAGCCGGAGTCAAAAGGATCAGGAAGACTTTGTGTGGTCGACCCGCAGCGCGGCCGCAGGAGGTGTCACCACTATCGTCGATATGCCCTATGACGAGGGGGATCTCATTGCGACGGCCGAGCGTTTTGACCGCAAAGTGCAAACGGCCGGCGAGCAGGCGCGCGTTGACTTTGCACTTTATGCGACGATTCATCCCAACGATGAGGCGTCCCGTGTCGATGAACTGGTCGCTGCCGGTGCTGCTGCGTTCAAGTTCTCAACATTCGGCACGCATCCCGAACGATTTCCGCGCATCCCGCTCGACAAGCTGTATCGTTTTTTTGCTGCCATCGCGCCGCATGGCCTTGCCGCCGGTGTGCACAACGAAAACGACGAAATGGTGCGCGCTGCGATCGCCGAGATCGAAGCGCAGGGGATCACGGATTACAGCGCGCATGGCAAGAGCCGTCCTCCGGTGACGGAAGCGGTGGCCATGGCTGAGGTCTATGAACTGGGGGCCGCCACCAACTGCTCTGCGCATGTTGTTCACTGCTCTATCGGTCGCGGCTATGATCTGGCAGCCGGTTATCGTGCTCAGGGATTTGATGCGACGGTGGAAGCCTGTATCCACTATTTGACTCTGAGCGAAGAGGACGATGTCCGGCGTCTTCTCGGCCGGGCCAAGATCAATCCTCCTGTCAGATCGAAGCATGAACGCGAGTCGCTCTGGCGTCATTTGGCGGCCGGTAACATTACAATTGTTTCCACCGACCATGTGAGCTGGTCGCTGGATCGCAAGAGCGATCCCAACATGCTTAAGAATGCGTCGGGTGTACCGGGCCTCGAGGCGCTCTACGCCCTCCTGCTTAAGGGCCTTGATCAACGTGGACTCTCGCTGTCTTTCGCGGCGAGGTTGTTGGCTCACAATCCTGCAAATCTGTTCCGCCTGGGACATGCAAAAGGCGCACTGGCTCCCGGGCGTGACGCGGACATCGTGCTGGCGCGACGTGACCCATACACCTACTACGCAGCCGACAGCAGCAATAACTTTGTGTCATGGAGTCCCTACGACGGATTGACGCTACCGTACCGCATCGTTGGGACATTCCTTCGCGGCGAATGCATCATGGCGGATGGCAAGGTTTTGGCGAAGCCCGGTCATGGTCGCTTCGTGCGTCCCGTGCGGCGCGCCGGGCAACGATAAGTACGGGCCAAGAAACTGATGTCAGTCGGAAACCTGCCTCTCGACGCGGATCGTCTTTGGGACGACGTGATGGCGCTGTCCGCCATTACAGAGCCGGACAGGCCCTTTACGCGCCGATCATTTACGCCCCGCTTTCTGGAAGGGCGGGCCTTTCTGGCGGCGCGCTTTATCGACGCTGGTCTTGCTGTTCGTATCGATGAGGCCGGCAATCTGATCGGCCGACGAGAGGGTAGCGATCCTGATGCTGGCACGATCATGCTCGGATCGCACAGTGATACCGTGCCGTCGGGCGGACGTTTTGACGGGATTGCCGGTGTTATCGCTGCGCTTGAGATTGCCCGCGCGTTGCGGGATTCAGGGACGCAATTGCGTCACACGCTCGAGGTTGTG
Source organism: Afipia sp. (assembly GCA_017308495.1). GTDB lineage: Bacteria > Pseudomonadota > Alphaproteobacteria > Rhizobiales > Xanthobacteraceae > Afipia. The sequence goes on along the minus strand of JAFKES010000121.1, from coordinate 30,749 downwards.
GACTTCCTGGCGGAGGAGCCGAGCGATTTCGGTTTGTCCTGCGTCGGCAGTCGAGGAATGGTGGGGCAACTGGGCCCTGGGCATCTGGGCATGGTCGGCCCCGCGGGCGAGAAATTGGCCGAGGCCCTGCAACGGGTCGGCGGCGATCCGAAGCTGGTGGGCGCGATGACGCGCCGTGACGTGCGCGCGTTCTTTGAATTGCATATCGAACAGGGGCCTGTTCTAGAAGCTCGTAATATCGACCTTGGTATTGTGAGCGGTATCGTAGGTATCACACGGCTTGAGATTGTCTTTGAAGGCGGCGCCGATCATGCCGGGACTGCGCCCATGGATTTGCGCCGGGATGCGCTGGTAGCCGCTGCCAATGTCGTTACGGCAATTCGGCGCCACGCGGAGCACCTTGCCAACGAGAAGTCGGGCTATTTCGTCGCGACGGTTGGGTGTCTCGATGTCATTCCAAATGCCGCCAATGTGGTGCCCCAACGCGTTCGTCTTGTGGTTGATGCGCGTAGCAGCCATCGGCCCATGACGGAACGCTTCGTTGCGGCAATTGATCAGGCGAGTTGTGAAAGTGCGAAGGCTGCACGGGTCGAGCGAGCGGTATTCGAGCGTTTGTCCGATACAATGCCGGTCGATTGCGCCCCGGGCCTGCAGGCTCTGCTTGTGGCGGGCGCTCAAGCATTTGGCTTTTCCACCATGCCGTTAGCGAGCGGTGCAGGGCACGACGCTGCCTTTGTGGCGCAGATCGCGCCCGTTGCAATGGTGTTTGTTCCCTGTCGCGGGGGAAAGAGCCACGCTCCGGAAGAGTGGGCCGAGCGAAATGCGATCGCCGCCGGAGCAACGACAATCATGGAAGCAGTTCGTTGCTTCGATGCCGGAACTCAGCGTGTTCCCCGTCAGGAAACAGAAAAGGAATAGTTATGGGGCGTATTCTTACCCTTGATGACGTTGAGGCTGCAATTCGCGGCGGTTCCGTGTTCGCGGCTGGCGGTGGTGGCTGGGTCGATCACGGACGTATGCTCGGCACTACGGCTGTCTCGGTCGGCAGGCCCGAACTTGTCGATATGGATGAAGTCGCGGACGATGCATGGATTGCTACGGCGGCGGCGATTGGGGCGCCGGCCGGAACGACCCAATGGGAAATGCTTGGCATCGACTACGTTCGCGCCGTCCAGCTTTTGCAAGATGAACTCGGGGCGCCACTCTATGGCTTGATCATCGGCCAGAACGGAATGTCGAGCACTATGAATGCATGGCTGCCGTCAGCCATGCTCGGCACCAAGGTGATAGATGCGGTGGGTGACATCCGGGCTCACCCGACCGGTGACATGGGGTCGATCGGTATGGCGAACAGCCCTGAGCCGACGATCCAAACTGCGGTTGGCGGTCATCGCGACTCCAATTCATACATCGAGCTTGTGGTGCGGGGAGCGACCGCAAAGATATCGCCTGTTCTCCGCAAGGCGTCCGATATGTCGGGGGGGTTCATCGCGTCTTGCCGCAATCCATTGCGCGCGAGCTATGTGCGCAAGAACGCGGCGCTGGGCGGCATTTCACGTGCCTTGGCGCTCGGCGAGGCCATTCGCGGCGCCGAGCCAAAAGGCGGAACGGCAGTGATTGATGCCATTTGCAACAACACAAACGGAACGATTCTGGGCCAGGGTACGGTCAAGAAAAAGGCTGTCACATATACGGAAGAAGCGTTCGATGTCGGTACGATTACTGTGCGGTGTGGTGGTCGCGACCTCGTTTTACACGTTATGAACGAATACATGGCCGTCGACGATGGCGATGGTCGGCGAGTTGCGACATTCCCCGACGTGATTACGACGCTTGATCGCGATGGTAAGCCCATCAGCGTCGGACATGTTCATGAGGGTATGGAGGTTCTGGTTTTTCACATCGACAAGACCGAAATTCCCTTGAGTGCCTCGGTTAAGGATCCAAGTGTCTATCCCGTAGCCGAAAAGGCGTTGGGAATTGCATTGGCAAAATACGCATTAGCCTGAGAGATGCCCATGACCCGTCAGTTTTCTGTAACCACTGGATCAAATTTACGCTGTAAGGGCTGGCGTCAGGAAGGCCTGCTCCGTTTGCTGGAGAATGTGCTGGCTGTTGGCGAGGATCCAGCCAACCTGGTCGTTTACGCAGCGCTTGGCCGCGCGGCGCGCGACTGGCCCTCGCACGATAAGATCGTCGAGACGCTACGCACCATGAACGACGATGAAACTTTGATCGTTCAGTCTGGCAAGCCCATTGGCGTTCTAAAGACGCATGAGCGTGCGCCCATTGTCATCATGGCGAACTGCAACATGGTCGGTCAGTGGGCTAAGGCCGAGAATTTCTACGAATTGGAAGAGAAAGGATTGATCTGCTGGGGCGGGTTGACGGCTGGCGATTGGCAGTACATTGGCTCGCAAGGCGTGATTCAGGGCACCTATGAGATATTCATGCGTATCGGCGAACGCCATTTCGATGGCGAGCTTGCCGGGCGCTTCGTGCTGACTGCGGGACTTGGGGGCATGGGGGGTGCTCAACCACTTGCAGGCCGCCTCGCCGGTGCGGTGACTCTTTGCGTTGAGATCGATCCGGAGCGCATTCGCAAGCGGATCGAGAACGGCTTTCTCGAAAAGCAAGCAGCCAACCTTGATGAAGCGCTTGCTATGGTAGCCGAAGCGCGGGCGGCGAAGCGAGCGATCTCTATCGGTTTGCTTGGGAACGCTGCTGATGTCTACGAAGATATTCTTGCACGCGGGATTGTTCCGGATGTTGTTACCGATCAGACCTCGGCGCACGATCTGATATACGGTTACATTCCCGCCAACCGCACGCTCGCCGAAGCACGCGCGATGCGCAAGGACGATCCGGTGAGATTAATGGAGGACAGCCGCGCATCGATCGTCCGGCATGTTCGTGCTATGCTCGGCTTTCAGAAGGCGGGTTCAGTCGTTTTTGACAACGGCAACCTCATTCGCACCCAGGCGCGCGACGGCGGCGTTACCGACGCTTTTGATATTCCGATTTTTACGGAGGCCTTCCTGCGGCCGATGTTCAGCCGGGCGATTGGACCGTTCCGCTGGATCGCTCTCTCGAATGACGCTGACGATATTCGCAAGATCGATGATTATGTTCTGGCGGGATTCTCCGACAATCGAATCGTTACGAACTGGATTGAGTTGGCCCGGAAAAATGTGCCGTTCGAGGGGCTGCCGGCCCGCATCGCGTGGCTTGGTCACGGCGAACGCACCAAACTTGGGCTCGCGGTGAACAAGATGGTTCGCGAAGGCGTTCTGTCGGGGCCGGTTGCGTTCACGCGCGACCACCTCGACGCTGGAGCCATGGCGCATCCGAACATTATGACGGAGCGTATGCGGGATGGATCGGATGCCATTGCCGATTGGCCGCTGCTAAATGCTCTCGCGATGTGTTCATCGCAGGCGGATCTCGTGGCCATTCATTCCGGCGGCGGAGGCTATTCCGGTTACATGACCAGTTCCGGAGTCACCATCATCGCAGATGGCAGTCCCGAGGCTGACGACCGGCTTCGCCTATCGCGTCCTCTATCCGAGCGGATCTAAGTGGGCAATAGCGTCTATGGCGTTTTCGGAGGTATGATTGCCATGCCCTCGCGCAAAAGGCGGATGAAGTTTCGTTCCGGCGTATTGAGCGGGCGGGAGTCCGAATAGATTGCATAGAGCTTGCGGGAGACCGCCGGCTCTATGATCTGATGACAGATCAGGTCACCGCGCGCGACGTGGGCGCTGACCGTGGTTGGTGGAAGGATTGTTACCAGAGGATTCTCGCGCACCAGCATGATTGTCATCGGCAGCGAGTTTATCTCAAGCTGAGGCTTGATCCTAACGCCCACCTTGCCGGCAGTTGCGTCGATTTCTTGCCGGATGCCAAATACAGACGTCGGCAAAATCAAGGGGAGCCTCTGTAACTCAGAGAACGAGATATTTCCCTGATTGACCAAGCCAAAGCGCGGATTGGCGACGACAGCCATTTCTTCTATCTGTCCCAGGTTAAAGCGTGCGAGTTGCGGCAGATCCGTTTCGACGATCGCGAGACTGATCTTGCCTTCCAGTAGCCATTCCTGAAGTGCGCCATTTGGTGCTTCCAGAACACGCATCGTCACGGACGGATGAATCTCACGCCATTTTCCGATTGCTTTGGCGATTGTGCTGAGCATTTGACTGGTGTGATCGATTGCGGGCAACACTCCGATCCGGATAGTGCCGCCGGCATGGCTCGACGCTTCGGTCCGACCGCTTTCAAGCTTCTCCAGAGCCAATGAAATGGCCGCGCTGGCCTGGAACAATCGATCGCCAGCCAGCGTCGGCACCAAACCGTCGCGATGGCGATCAAACAATCGCTGGTTGATGACAGTCTCCATCTTCAGCAATTGATTTGATAACGCTGGTTGAGCGATGTTGGCTTTTTGCGCAGCCGCCGTCAGATGACGGCTGCTATAAATGGTTTTGAAGTAACGTATTTGACGTAACGTCAATTGCGGATCGAAGATGATATTGCGCTCTTCTCTCATCAGGTGACGTCGCAATGCTTCCATAAATGCTAGTGTTGCTGGCGTGTCACTATCTGTCCAGGCACTGATCTTGCTGACCAGCGCGTCGCCCACCAGCGCTGCGTGGACGCGCAACAGGCCAAGTCTGATTGAGAGGACGCTTCTGGGAATGAGAAAAGAAGTATCCGGCGCTTCGCGGGCAAGTTGTGGGAGTATGCTTGGATCAACGGCAACAAAGCGAGCATTGGGCATTCTTCTCGAACCGATGAAGCGAGATGCCTCTTCGAGCAAAGTCGGATGAAGCGCGGGAACGACAATCGGTCCAGAAAGCAATTCCTCGATCGATGGCTTGCGAACGGTCGATGCTGGAAGCTCACGCGCGAGCACCCAAGGATCATCAACAATGTGCATTGTTGTGCCGGAGGCGGGGACGTCGGCTCTCTCGTAGTCGATTGTGACCGAGGCCATTCGACCAGCGAACGGAGAGGACGATTCCTTGTCGCCGAGATCCCAGCGCGGCTCAAAAAAAGTAGCTGGAAACTCGGGCCTCAGCGCTTCAATGACGCAGCTTACGGCCTTAGCAAAACGACCAATCGTGAAAATGAGGTGGGGGCGAATTACTACGTGGTCCGCAACCTCCGTGGCATTCTGCGCAGTGAAACTTCGCGCGAAACTTTCAGAGTGAAGCAGCGTTACTGCCGCTGGGTACAGCCACATGGCATTTGGGGTCGGCAACAAGCCGACCTTGGCTGGAGCGAAAAGAGGAAGCGACAGGTCTTCCTCAAGCGACTTCAAGGCCATGCTTAAAGTAGACGGCGCAACATCTAGCTCATCGGCGGCTTTTGCCAGATGCAGTTGTTGGCAAGCAGCAATGAAATACGAAAGGTTTCGCGCTTCAATCATAGGCGCCTTCGTCGGATATGGCCGAAGAGCCAACCTAGCGCGGATGGAGTTGGTTGGTAAGCCAGAACCATCAAAATAAAAAAGGGAGCGCGGCTGTGGCCGCGCTCCCCGCTTCGTTAGAAATGCAATGAAGGATTACTCTGTCGATGTCTTGAATGTCGCGAGTGACACCAATGCACATATAGCTGCGACCGTTACATACCAGGCCGGCGCATAAATGCCTCCCTGCTGCGATAGCCAGGTCAGGATGGCCGGAGCGAAGCCGCCAAAGATGGTTGTGGCCGTATTGTAACAAAGTGACATTCCGGTCGAGCGGACGCGAGTCGGAAAGATCTCCGACAACGCCGCCGGCGCGACCCCGACGAACAATGCGGTAATGATGCAAAAGGTCACCTGAACAAAGATCATCACCTCCAAGGTGGGCGAGGCCTTGACCAGCCAGAGCAGCGGGTGGGTACCAAGCGCGAGGATAATGGCCGCGCCGACCAGTATCTTTTTCCGACCGATCTTATCTGAGAGCGCACCTGCAAACACGCAGGTGACGACCATGAATACGTTGCCGATGAGTGCGGCCATGAAGGCTTGTGAGCCGGTAATGCCGAAAGTTCGTTGCACATAGATCGGCATGAAAATAACCAGCGTATACGTCGATACCGTCCACAGCACACACATGCCCACGCCTTTTATCAGCTCGCGTGGAAATTCGGAGAACACCGCCGTTAGCGGCGCCCGTTGCGCCCGGCTTGTCTTGTAATGACGTTCAATCTCAAGCTTGAAATGAGGTGTTTCGTCCAGGGTTCGACGCATCCACATGCCGATTGGGGCAATCGCCAGGCCGATGATGAACGGAATACGCCACCCCCAATCACCGATTTGATCCTGGGTCAGCAGCGATGTGACCGCAAACGCGACCAGGGCGCCGATGATGTTCGACATAGCCATGCTGGCCTGCAGCCACGAAGCATACCGGCCCTTCTTGTCGGCCGGTGCATGCTCGACCAAAAAAGCCGCGGCTCCGCCGACCTCACCACCGGCGGAAAAGCCCTGCAATACTCGTCCGACTAGTAGCAGGATCGGGGCGCCGATGCCGATTGCAGCATATGTCGGCGCTGCTGCAATCACCAGCGTGCCGACAGCCATCAGGAAGATGGTGAGAGTAAGAGCGGCTTTGCGACCAGCGTGATCGGCGTAGGAGCCAAGAACGATGGCGCCTAGCGGGCGGATGACAAAGCCGAGACCGAATGCGAGGAAAGCCTTGATCAACTCCGTAGTCTGGTCCGCCCCCGGGAAAAAATTCTTCGCGATATAGACAGCGAAGAGGGCGTAGACCGTGAAGTCGTACCACTCAAGAGCATTTCCTGCTGAGGCGGCGATAACGGCCCTTCGGCCGACTCTCGCATCGCCGCGCGTGACATCCGCTGCGTTCTGTAAACTCATTTCGCTCATCCCGCTCCCCCTGAACTCCGGTTTCGATAATACGCACAATGGGAGCATATGGCTCCGGTGATGATCCAACGCGGAGCACCGGGCTAAATGGTTTACCCCCGAACCCACCCAGCCTGCGTGGGATCATTTGCGTTGTCGAACCCCGAAAGCTGAAATGAACCATAGCGGAAACCGAACTCGCTGGTCCGGAAGGGCGCTGCATTTTCGGTATTCGAGAAATCAGATTGTCGAATTCGCGGAATCCTCGTTGCCAAGAGATCTTTGTGCAAGAATTCTCGTGCCGTTACTCTCGCCCGGCGGAAACATCGGGCTATCGCTGCATGTGGTGAGACATCCGTGCCATGACTTCCGAGAAACCGCTTTCTGGCGTTCGCATCCTTGATTTCAGCCGCGTCCTTGCCGGCCCCTTCTGCACGGCTTTGTTTGCCGACATCGGCGCCGAAGTGATCAAGATCGAGCCCCCGGGTGGCGATGATCAGCGCGCGATGGGGGCGTTCAAAAATGATGTGAGTGTGAATTTCGAATTGGTCAATCGCGGCAAGCGGAGTCTTCGGCTCGATTTGAAGCGCCCAGGTACGCTGAAATTGGTGCTTGAGCTCGCGGCGCGTTGCGACGTTGTGGTCGAAAATTTTCGTCCGGGTGTCGCGGACAAACTTGGCATTGGTTACGACGCCCTGAAGACGGTCAAACCTGATCTGATCTATTGCTCGATTTCGGGCTTCGGCCAGAACGGGCCTTTGTCCTTGCATCCTAGCTATGATGTCGTCGCTCAAGCAACCTCCGGCTTGATGAGCCTTACCGGCAATGCCGACAGCCCCCCCGTCCTGGTGGGAGATTCGGTCGGTGACACTGTGTCGGGTCTCTTCGCCGCATGGGGGATCAGCTCGGCGCTGTTTCGCCGGGCTCGGACCGGCGAAGGTGCGCGGCTCGATGTTGCGATGTTCGATTCGCTATTTTCGCTGTTGCCGACGGCTCTCGCTCAATTTCAGGTGACAGGTCAATCGCCTGAGCGCTCCGGCGCCCAGCATCCGTTGTCGGCGCCGTTCGGTGCTTATCGGGCAGCCGATCGGATGTTCATCATCGCGATAGCCAACAATGTTCTTTTCGAGAAATTCTCCGGCCTGATTGGTCATCCGGATTTGCCGCAGGATGAGCGTTTTTCCAGTGATCGCTTGCGTCGGCAGAACGAGGTGGCGTTGCGGGCGGTGATCGAAACCTGGGCCGCCAACCTGACGGCCTCAGCGGCGGTGAAGTGCCTTCTGGATGCCGGCATCCCTTCTTCAGAAATCTGGACGGTCGCGGAAGCGGCCATGAGTGATCACGCAGTGCATCGCGGATTGCTCACCGCTGTGGCCAATCCGCGGCTGGGCACTGTGCACTTGCCTGAGCAACCCGTTCATTTCGACGGCTGCCCGCGCGGCGATATTCGACCGGCGCCCGGTCTTGCCGAGGACAATCGGAGCATTCTCGCAGACGTGTTGGGTTTGTCGGACAGCGAGATTTCCATGCTCGCGGCTGACGGAATCATTTGATCTTCGCACGCAACCAAGATTAGGGGCACTATGAATCTCGATTTCAGCGCCGAAGACCATGCGTTTCGGCTGGATGTTCGGCGCTTCCTTGAAGCCAACCTGCCGTCCGATCTTGCGGCAAAAGTGACGAACAACCAGCGCCTGACGCGCGACGATTTCATTTCCTGGCAGGATATCCTGGCGCGTCGAAACTGGTATGCGATCGGTTGGCCCAAGGCTTTCGGCGGGCCCGGTCTCACTCCAACGCAACGGTATCTGTTCGAGCAGGAATATGGCGCGTTGCCTTGCCCGCATCCCTGTCAATTCGGCATCGCGATGGCAGGGCCGGTGATCTATTCATTTGGGTCGAAAGAACAACAGAATCGATTCTTGCCTCGCATTCTCGGGAACAAGGACTTTTGGTGCCAGGGTTACTCAGAGCCGGGCGCGGGATCGGACCTCGCGGCTCTAAGGACGGCCGCCGCGCGCGATGGCGATCACTATGTCGTAAACGGTCAGAAAATCTGGACGACATGGGCGAATTGGGCCGACTGGATGTTTTGTCTGGTCAAGACCGATACGACGGTGAAACCTCAGGAAGGCATCTCCTTTCTTCTGATTGATATGCGCTCGCCTGGAATAACTGTTCGCCCGATCCGTACACTCGACGGTGACGCGGAGTTTAACGAAGTGTTCTTCGACAACGTTCGTGTGCCTGTCGATAATCTCGTCGGAGCAGAAGGCAAAGGTTGGACTTACGCCAAGTTCTTGCTGGAGTTCGAGCGGTTTTCGATGTCTGGCTCGGCGCGCGCGAAGCGGATGTTGCGAGAGCTCAAGGTCCTTGCTGCGACCGCTCCTTCGGTCTCACCTGTTATCGAGGATCGTCTCGCGCGGCTCGCTATTGAACTGTTGGCGCTGGAATACATGGAGCTGCGGCTGCTTTCCAGGATGAATGCAGGCGAAAACCCAGGACCAGAGGCCTCGAAGCTGAAGATCCGCGGCACCGAAGTTGCTCAAGAGATTACACGCCTTCGGCTCGATTTGACGGGCCCGGACAGTCTTCCCTTTGACGCGGCGTTCCTTGACGGGGAGGGGGATGCTCCCTTTGGCAGAGGAACGGCTGGTGGAGCCGTTGCTGCTTATCTGAACCAGCGCAAGCTGACGATTTGGGGCGGCTCCAACGAGGTCCAGCGCATGATTCTAGCGCGTCAGGTTTTAGGGCTGGGTTGAGGGCAGGTATCGATCATGGACTATTTGTTGAACGACGAACAAACGATGCTTGCCGATGCGCTCGGTCGGTTTGTCGCGGAGCGCGCTGGAAGCGATCGTAAGTCGTCGCCTGAAAGTGTCGCGGAGCTATGGACTGGGTTTGCCAAACTCGGCTGGCTCGGTGTGCCCTTTGCACAAGATCACGGGGGCTATGGTCTTGGAGCCGTCGGTAACATGATTGTCGCAGAGCGCATTGGAAGTGGTGCTCTCCGCGCCCCCTACATCTCATCGGTGGTCGGTGCGGGTGGCGTTCTCGCGCGTTGCGCCAATGCATTCTCGAATCTCGAAAATTTGATGAATGGTGCGCGCCGAATAGCGCTTGGACTCTTCGATGATGGGCGTGGCTATCAGCCTTATGGTACAGCAACTATCTGTACTCCAATCGGCGATGGTTATCGTCTGACGGGCACCAAGCTGAATGTGATGGAGATTGCCGGCGCTGACGCTGTTATTGTGAGTGCTCAAATCGATGGTGGAAGTGAGATCGCCCTGATCGAACTTGCCCTGGACACGCCGGGGGTTATAGTCACGCCTTACCATTTTGCCGACGGCCGACAAGCTGCGCGCATCGATATGAATGGAACGTTCGTAGGATCGGCGGCGCGACTCGACAAGGGAGATGCATCGGCAATTATCGACGCCGTTATCTCGGATATCCTGGCTGCTGCGGCGGCAGATAACGTCGGCGCAATGCAGATGCTATTCGACAGCACGCTCGACTATGTGAAGTCGCGTCGGCAATTCGGCCGCCCGATCGGCTCGTTTCAAGATATTCAGTTTCGTCTCGTGGATATGTGGATCAAGCTCGATGAGGCGCGATCACTGGTCATGACAGCGTCGATGGCGCTTACCGACAGAAAAGACGATGCCCGTGCGCTTGCCGCTGCGGCTTGGATCCAAAGCCTATGGTCAGGACGATTGATCTGCGAGGAGGCAATCCAGCTTCACGGAGCGATTGGCATGACGGCGGAGTGCGACGTTGGCCGGTATGTCAAGCGGATCCTCGTGAACGGCTTGCTTTACGGGGCTCCCGAACACTATCTGCGACACAGCCAAACGACCTTCGTTTCGTAGGCCTTCGGCGTGGCTTATGCCGGCATCAGCGATTGCGTCGCCTTGGCGCATGGGAAAGTCGGCTGGCTGCCGTCTTTCCCGACACCCGAGAGGATCTGGCGATGACAATTTACAGCGGGCCCGTATTCGAAATGGCGGCAACGCAGTTTGGCGTGATCGCGGATTACTTGGCGATCCCAGAGGACGTTCGGCCACGCATCCTGATGCCGAAACGTGCGGTGACAGTTTCGTGCCCGATTCATCGTGACGATGGTTCTATTGCGGTCTTCGAAGGATATCGGGTTCAGCATCATCTTACGCTGGGTCCGACCAAGGGCGGCACACGCTTTGCGCCAAGTGTCGACATTGGCGAAGTGGCGGCGCTCGCGGTCTGGATGAGCTGGAAATGCGCGCTGGCCGGTTTGCCATACGGTGGCGCGAAGGGTGGCATTTGCGTCGATCCTTCGGCTCTCTCGAATCGTGAGCGTGAAGCGTTGTCGCGACGCTATATGCAGGAAATGATCCCGTTCGTCGGTCCGCATACCGACGTGATGGCGCCCGATATGGGGACCGATGAACAGGTGATGGCGTGGTTCATGGATACGTATTCCATGTATCAAGGAAAGACCGTCGCTGAAATTGTGACGGGCAAACCAGTTCGCGCAGGCGGAACGCTGGGACGCCGGGAAGCGACGGGTCGCGGTGTGGCCTATCTGACGCGGCGGGTCATGAATGATCTTCAATTGAGAATAAGCGGCGCAACGGCCGTGGTTCAAGGGTTCGGGAATGTCGGCTCCATCGCGGCGCTAGAACTATACAACGACGGAGTCAAAGTGATCGCTGTGAGCGACCATACCGGTGCGCTCTATCGGGCGGCCGGTCTTGATATTCCCGATCTCATAACGCATGCGGCAAAACACGGAAGTCTGGCGGGATATTCCAGCGAGCTTGCGTGCGATCCGGCCGAGATTCTGACGCTTCCTTGCGACGTTGTCATTCCCGCGGCCAGAGAACGCGTCATTGATGCGGACGTTGCCGACAGGTTGCGTTGCCGGATTGTCGCAGAAGGCGCCAACGGACCGACAACGCCGGATGCTGATTTGGTGCTCGCGCGGCGGCAAAACGAGATTTTCCTAATTCCGGACATCCTGTGCAATTCTGGTGGAGTGGTGGTCAGTTACTTCGAATGGGTGCAGGATTTGCAGCAGTTGTTCTGGGAAGAGGAAGAGGTGGTCCGACGGCAATACCAGATTCTCGATCGCGCGTTCGATCAGATGGTAGTGCGAGCTCGGCGCGATAGGGTCTTCAATCGGACAGCTGCGATGGCGATTGGTGTGGAACGTGTTCGCGATGCCAAACATACGCGCGGACTGTTTCCTTAGCCGGATCGAAATGTTTCCTAACGCCTGAAATGGTGTCTCCTTAGCAAATATTGGGTTTGTCGGAGGCCAAGTGGTGAACTGCTGCGCTCGCAGCTTGGTCCAGCTTGTCGGGGTTTAGTTCTGTGCAGCGTGGTGTTCCGCGCCACATAACGTCGCAAGGCACTACCAATGTTTCGCCAATGAAACGGCCGCTGTAGATCGAGACAAACGCGCTCGAATTTCTGCTAACTCGTTGATTTATCGTGATTGGTTTGGTCGGCAGACTCGCTCATGACGGTCTGGTTGCAGGTTTGGGTCCCGTCGGGCCCACCAAACATTCGTGTGATACCGGAGATTTCCTGATATCGGGTGGAAGGCCCGCATGTGGCAACAATGTTCTTTGGCTTCCATCGTCGACAGTTTCGTTTGGCGGCGGGGTCGATTCATCTCATTGGTATCTAGTGCAAAATGCAGCTTCGTCATCTCCGCTATTTTGTGAAGATCGTGGATGCAGGCAGTATATCGCGTGCGGCTGCGACCATTCATGTCGCGCAGCCGGCGCTCAGCCAGCAAATCGCAGAGCTCGAGGAGAAGCTTGGCATCGAATTGCTGCAACGGAGCGCGCGCGGCGTGCGGCCGACAAAAGCCGGCGAAGCTCTTTACCGTGAAGCGACATCCATTCTCAAACAGGTCGAGAACCTTCCCAGCATCATCCGCTCCAGCGGCGGCCAGATCGAGGGTGTGGTCAGTGTCGGGATGTCTTCAACCTTGGCTACATTGTTTGCCAGTCCGCTGATCGAAGCCAGCAGGCAGGCATTGCCGAATGTCACGCTGAGGTTGTCCGTTGCCGATAGTCAGTCCGTTAAGATGAAGGTGCAAGCCAACACCCTCGACATGGCTGTTGTGTTTGAAGACGAACATGTTCCGATCTTTGCCCGGAAGCCGCTTTTCCGGCAGCGACTCTATCTCGTAAGCCGCAAGCCGTTGTCCAAAACGGCTGCGACCATCTCGTTTGCCGAGCTTGGAAAGCTTCCGCTCATTTTGCCGAGTCTCGAGAATGTCACCCGCATGGTGCTTGATCGCGCTTTCGGCGACGCAGGAATATCGCCGAACATTGTCACTGAAGCCGATGTCTGGTCCAGCGTCCTGGCGGCTGTGCGAACCGGCATCGGACATACGGTGCTTCCGGCAGGAAATCTGTCGGATCTTGGCGAGAAGGGACTGGCGCTACTTCTTCTGATCGAGCCGCCGCTTCTCCTGACGGCTTCGATCATCTCATCCAGCGACTTTCCGCTGACATTGGCGGGAGATGCCGTCCGTAGTCTTTTGGTCGATCTGACCAAGAGCCATCTGGAAGCGTTACGAAAGCCTGGGGTCGAGTGGATAGGATAGCGGCGATAGTGCGGCTTGATCTCAGGAGCCATAGGCGCTGGCGATAACTGGATATCGAACCGGTATTTGTTCCTCATCCGCAATCGGATCAGTGTCCCGTTCAACTTGAACGGGGCACGGTTTGACGTGCCTCATATTTCAGAGGCCGGCTATGGCAGAACTCATCTATCGTGTTGTCTCCGCATGTGGAGCTCTTGGTTACGGATACCCCAAAGAATCGCTGGAAGCTGCTCTCAAGGGCCGCATTGACGCCATCGTCTCCGACGGCGGGTCGATGGATGCAGGGCCGTATTATCTTGGCACCGGGACGGAGTATTTCGAACGCGAGGCGGTCAAGGTCGATTTTCTCAATATGGTCGAGGCGGGCAAAAGGCTCGGTTGTCCCGTCATTCTCGGCAGCAGCGGCATGGCCGGCGGCAATCGAAATCTCGATCTGATGATCGGTGTCGCAAAGGAGGTATTCGGCGAACTTGGCATCTCGAACGCGAAGGTTGCCGTGATCGGTGCCGAACTGGATCCGGACATCGTGATTGAGGAGTTCCGGAAGGGAGCGCTCCGGAGCACCGGTCTTGGGCCGGAGCTTGATGAAGATGCGCTGCGCGACAGCGTGATCGTCGGTCAGATGGGTGTTCATCCGATCATCACGGCTCTGGAGGACGGCGCGCAGTATATTCTCGCGGGGCGTTCCTGCGACGTTGCCTTGTTCGCTTCGGACATGATCCGGCGCGGGATCGATCCCGGCCTCGCCTATCACGTCGGGCATGTGCTCGAGTGTGGCGCGCTGGCCTGCGACCCCGGTTCGCCGTCGGATTGTCTGGTGGCGGAGATTTATGACGACGGATCAGCCCTGTTCGTGGCCCCGAACACCTCCCGCCGGTGTACGGCCTATTCGATCGCGGCCCATTCCCTGTACGAGGAAAGCCATCCGCAACTGCAATTTTATCCGGAAGGCATTCTCGCGATGGAAAAGACCGAGTTCTTTTCCAGGGATTCTCGCGTTGCCGGCATCCGCAACAGCCGCTTCGTGCGATCCGGCAAGCCCTGGCCCTGGAGCATCAAGCTGGAAGGTGCACGGCGGCTTGGCGCTCGAAAGGTTTCGCTGGTCCATATCGATCCGGCTGATCTTTCCAAAATTCCGGATGATGTTCTGGTCTATGGCCGGAATGGCGTTCAAAGACAGCCTGTCGAGCCTTATCAACGCGAATTCGGCATCATCATCGCGACGGAGGCAAGGACGCAGGAGGCCGCCATTCTGCTCGGAAGCCTGCTGACGCACTATCTCATTCACTATGGTTATCCTGGCCGTAAGGCGACGGCGGGAAACATCGCGTATCCGCTGTCTCCGAATCTCGTCAGCTTCAAACGTGACGACGGGACTTACGGCGCCATTGTTCCGAGCGGCACCCGCGATCCGGTCTTCTTTGAGAACTATGCCAAGATCAAGGATGCCGTCATCGATCTCATCAAGAATCAATTTCCCGATGCGCTCGCCAATGCGCGCTTCAGAATCGTGGAGGCCGACGCGGAAAAGCCGGTCATTCTGTTGCGATCCGTTCATTCCGACCCGACGCGGCTGGCGGAAATGCATGCCGCCGAGATTTCGCGCATCACCAGTCTCGTCAAACCGCAGCCGGGTTCGCTACTCGATCTCGACGCGCCCGATGCCTATGAATGGTCGCTCTATCATCTTCTGCAGAACGAGGACGTCATCAAGAATGTGATGTTCCCGATCACCTATTTCCAGGCCGACGGCGCGAACTGGAGCAGGGAGAGGACGGAGCGTCCGCGCTATTACGATATCGGTGAAACAGGCTATAGCGGGAATCTCGATGACCGGACGCTCTCGCTGATCGCTGATGCGCCGAGCAGCGGCCCGGCGACGGGCTCCCAGCGGCTCCTCGATATGGCGGTCGTGATCCGGAGCAAGGACGCCGGGATTAATCGGCTGACCTTCGACATCCTGTTCAATTCCGCTGAGAACTACGAGGCTGCGCTGCGTTCGAACATCTTCAGCAGGGAGAGTGTCGCTAAAGTCCTGCGAGCTCCGGTGGAGCGCGTCGTCGGCACGTTCTTCGTGGATTCCTGCAACGCTATCAAGATCTCGCTCGATCGTCCGAACATTTCCGGATCGACAGACGAGCGGGACGTATTTGGAGCGCAACAGCAGGCCGCCATCGAGCGGCTGAGCATCCCGACCTTCGCCATGTCCCTGAGCAAGGCATCTGCGTTCTGACTGAAGGCAGTGTAACAAGGCGAACGCCGGGTTAAGAAAGGCCGGCGATCCGTTATCGGGGCACGATTCCAAGATAGTGAGCGGCGGCGAGCGCGATAAACACCGTCGCGACGCCACCGGCGCGGGTGGCAATTTGTGCGAATGGCATCAGATCCAGCCGCCGGGCGGCGCTGAGAATGATGACGTCTCCGGTGCCGCCCATCGCGGCCCGGGTCAGGCTGACGAGCCCGCCATCCATTCCACTGAGCGCAACCCGACGCGAAACGATCAATCCGACGATGCCCAGTGTTGTGACGGTTGCAACGATGATGAAGAGCCGGGCTGGCGCAAATCCAGCGATCAGGGTTTGCCATGGCGTATACAGCAGGCCGACGAGAACGAGGATCGGGTAGGTCAGCGCGGCGATCCCGAACCGATAGACCGTCACGATCCGGTTTCTCATGAGTCCGGAAGGAATGTTGAGCCAGTGAAGAAGCACGGCCAGAACAATGGAAGCCAATGGCAAGGACACATCCAGGAGATGAGACGCAAGCCATGACGCGACCGTAAACGCTGCGATCGATAGCGCCGCGCTCGCATAGGACGTCATGGTGGTCTTGACGGGCAGACTGGTGCCGGACGCCGCTGGTATCTCAACTTGATGCAGGCTCTTATCCGTATCGGAGCTTGCTGATGCCGGCAGTCCTCGTAGCCGTTCTTCGACGACACTGAACAGGCTGGCGAGGACCATCGCCACGAAATTCCCGACGATGACCGATGGCAAGAGCTGGGCAAGAAGTGGTCCTGTTGCAAGGCCGGAGGCCCCGCCATAGCCGGCGGACAAGGGCAGGGCACCGGCGCTGATGCCGCCGGCCATCACCGGAAAAACCACGAAGAAAAGCGCGTCACGCCAGGCGAGGCCGATGGCAACTCCGCATATCGTGCCGACGACGACCGCGGCGCAGCTGGCTGCAAGCACGGGGACGATATACTGACCGATCCTCGTCAGAAGGAAGGTGCGTTCGATGCTCAGGATGCTGCCGAGAATGAGCAGCGAAATATAGATGGACAGGATTTGGGTACTGTCGACGAGCGCTTTGACGGGCGCTAGCACTGTGTCGGTGACGATGTGCGCGTGGACGAGGTAGGAAGGAATGAAGATCAGGGCAATGACGTCCAATCCAAAGGTCGACCATTTTCCCCGCGTCATCATGCCTGCTGAAATTGTCTGTTCACGTAAATTATTTTCATCAAAGACATTCCAGAAGCGGGAGGCGCGGGCAAGCGCATACCCTGTGCCTGGCGGGATATATCGCGGGATTTGAGCGAAAGCGGCGAAAAATTTCCCGAAATCTTGACGGTCGCATTAACGGCGGATCACCGGTGCGGCTATTGCCGCACCGGTGATCGAACTAGCCGCCACCACGCTGATTGGCGAATGCGATGCCGGCCTGGGTTTCGCTGATGGCTTGCGAGATCAGCTCCATGGCCCGTTCCCGATGACCGCCCTTGTTCGGGACTGCCTCGCGCAACGATCCGAGAGCCTGATAAAGCGCGGATAACGCGCGCTCCATATTGCCCTGATAGGCCTCCGCGGAGGTTGCCGAAGCACCGGCCAATGCCAGTCCGGCAAGGCCCGTTGCCGTTGTGGTCGCGAAAAGGCGCCGGGTCATTTTCGATTCAGACATGCTTGTTATTTCCTTGTCATGGGGGGAGTTGCAACCAGACATATCCCCAACGGGATTGCATCGCGGACGCAGCAATCACGCAAAGAACGGGTCAAAACAAATATTGATTTGATATGCGGGTATAGGCCCGGCAGATGCCCGCCAGCGCGGTGTCTCTGCAAGCCGACGAAATTTCATCGCGTCGTCTAAATGTTCAGGGTTCGTTTCTGCGTTACAGGCCGATCAATTCCGCGCCGGGGCGTGCGGTTTTTGTCACGAACGTTCTGATGAGTTCGACGGTCGATTTGCGTACGGCCTCGCCCGGCGCGGAAAGACAGAAGTCGCCAGACTGAATGACCGAGCAGATCATTGAAATGGGTGGCTCTATCAATACCGGTGCAGCCAGAGCCTCGTGACCTTTCCCCGTCAAAACACCGATATTGAGCATGGTATGGCCGATTCCGGTGCGGACGGCGGATAGTTCGCTTGACAGATTGTCCGCCTCCGCAATGACATTCGGTACGAGCTCGAGTTCTGCAAAGGCATGATCGATCAGTCTTCGACGTTCGTTACCTCTGCCGGGCAACACCAGCGGGAGCCTGGCGATTTCTTCGAGAGAGATCGATGATCTCGGTTGTCGCGGAAGCTTCTTTCCTATCAGGAAGAGGCGTTGTGAGAAGATAGGAGTTCGTGAAACAGTCGGCCCAAAGTCGTGCTCGAAGATAACGGCCAGATCCAGCTTGTGCTCCTGAACGCGCATGGCGAGGGTTTTGCTGTCTCCGTCAGAGCACTTCAATAACACCTTCGGAAGCGCGGACTTGAAGTGCTCAATGACG
Source organism: Afipia sp. (assembly GCA_017308495.1). Lineage (GTDB taxonomy): Bacteria > Pseudomonadota > Alphaproteobacteria > Rhizobiales > Xanthobacteraceae > Afipia. Next base: position 12,574 of record JAFKES010000121.1, on the reverse strand, counting down.
GGACCGATCAGGACATCAGCCAGAGACGCCACGATTCCAAGGCTGACAGTCCCTGAAATTTCTCCGGTGCTGGCCGTGAGCATGCCGGGGAGCTCATCCAGTTGGCGCAGGATAAGCGAGCCCCGGTCATAGAGAACCTGGCCCGCCGGAGTTGGCTGCACCCCCCGATGTGTACGGTGGAGCAGCTTCTGGCCAAGCTCTTCCTCAAGTTTGGCAACCTGCTGACTGAGGGCCGGCTGGGCGACATGAATCGTCGCAGCGGCGCGGGAAAAACTACCGGCTTCGACAATCTTAATAAAATAGCGGAGCTGTCTATACTGCATGAATTCGGCCGAAGAAAGCTTGTGATATCAATGTGAAAGTATCGGCTGACTATACACACCCGTGCGCCAATGTCTTGCTGTGTCCGGCCTTCGCTGACTTTTTTCGGCAAATGGCCCGGGTCCCAGGGGCCAATCAGCCCGGCGCAGCGGCCATATCATGAGCCGATATCAGTATAGTGAGGTTGTATTTGAATTCTCTCTGGCGGCCGTTGATGATTGAGGCGTCACGGCAGAGCAGGGAGAAGGGCATGCAAGATTCGTATCGCCGGCGCGGGCTGGTGGCGCTCGCTCTGTTGGGGTTCGTTGTCGCATCTGAAGCCCACGCGGCCGACTACGCTCCGTTGAACTGCGCGAAAGCGGCGAGCGACGCCGAGCGGGCGATCTGTTCGGATTACGGACTTGGGCAGAGCGAAGCGCGCGTCGCGACGCTGTATGGGCTGGCAACGTCATTGGTCGCCATGGGGCAGCGCGGCGCGATCCAGGACGACCAGCGTACATTTCTCCTGAGGCGGAATGCATGCGGCTCGAATACGACCTGTATCCGCAATGTGTACGCGGCTCGTGAGGCGCAGCTGGAGGCCATCATGACGCAGATTCAGCAGCGTGGGCCTTTCTAGGGGGCTGCAGTATCGGCGCTATAAGCCCGGATGATGGGCCTATAGCGAGACCGTATTTGAGGTCCGGGCTTGCCTCGCGTTCTATCATGTCGAGCTGCCGCCGTTCTGCCGGCTGCAAATCGCGAGACGGCCGGATACGCCGGCTGAAAGTCTGGACGAATCATGATTCCGCAAGTGTTGATCGTGGGCGCTGGTCCGGTTGGGTTGACCATGGCTGCCGAGCTGGCGCGGTATGGCGTGTCTGTGAGGATCGTCGACAAGGCGGCTCAACGGACTGACAAGTCGAAGGCTCTGGTGGTGTGGAGCCGCACGCTGGAGCTTCTCGATCGCGCAGGATGCGCCGGCGCCTTTGTGGAGGCCGGCAAGCGGGTTGATGGCGCAAACATCATCGCCGGCGGCAAGCTGTTAGCTCACATCAGCTTTGCAGATGTGAGGAGTCCGTATTCTTATGCGCTGATGCTGCCGCAGTCGGAGACAGAGCGATTGCTTGAGGCGCACCTGAGCCGGTTAGGTGTGCAGGTTGAGCGTCAGGTGGAGCTGACGCAATTCGAGGCAACGTCGGACGGTGTGAGGGCAACACTGCGGACCGGGCCGGAAAAGGAGAGGCTGGAAGTTCCCTGGCTGATCGGGTGCGATGGCGCGCACAGCACAGTTCGTCAAGGCCTCGGCATGCAGTTCGACGGTGATACGCTTCAGAGCGACTGGATGCTCGCCGATCTTCATCTCAGCGGTTTCCCGTTTCCGGATTCGGAGATCGTCACCTACTGGCATGAGAAGGGGGTGCTGGCGGTCTTTCCGATCACGAATGGCCGTTATCGCCTTGTTGCCGACCAAGGCCTTTCAGAACGCGAGCATCCTTCAGATCCGACGCTTGCCGAAATTCAGAGCGTCTTGGAGGTGAGAGGTCCGGGTGGCGTGGTCGCTTCAGATCCCGTCTGGTTATCCGGATTTCGCATCAACGAACGTAAGGTCGCCGACTATCGCGCGGGACGGGTGTTCCTGGCGGGCGATGCCGCGCATATCCATAGTCCGGCGGGCGGGCAGGGCATGAATACCGGAATGCAGGATGCTTTCAATCTGGCGTGGAAGCTGGCGCTGGTGTGTCATGGTGTGGGCTCCGCCCGAGGTCTGCTGGAGAGCTACAGCATCGAGCGCAGCGCGATCGGAGAGCAGGTGCTTGCGGATGCCGGTCGCATGACCGCGCTCGCAACGCTTCGCAATCAGGCCGCCCAGGTTGTACGGAATCTGGTCGGACGGGTTGTGCTCGGGTTGGCCCCTGCGCGTGACGCGCTGGTCAACAAGATGACCGAAGTCGCCATTGAATATGAAAACAGCCCTTTGAATGGTCCTCGCACCCATGGGGCCGACGGTCCGTCCCCCGGCATGCGCATCCTGCCGTTGAATGGGCAGCCGCCCTTTGGCGCCGGCAACTCGCCGCGTTTCGCATTGATGGCGGCGCCCGAACAGGCGGCGCGCGATCTGCTGGACGAGTTTGGCGATTTGCTCGAGCCGGCGCTCCGTCCGCCATTGCAGAAAGACTATGTGTGGCTCGTGCGTCCCGATGGATATGTGGCTTCCGTCGTGGAAGCTTCGGGGCTGCGGCGGATCGCCGACTATCTGATGGCCTTGCGCACGCCGGCCTGAGAAATAAAACTGACGCTAAGGTCTATCGGCGATGCAAATAAGTACAGCGGTGCTGCCGCTCTGGCTTCGTGGCATGATGGTTGCGGGCGTGGCGTGTCTTGCGGTGGCGGCCGCACTGTTGGCGTATCGGCTTTATACCAAGCCGGTCACGCTGACCGTGGCGGTGGAATCGAGCAGCGCCGAGATCGCACGAGGGGCCGTGCTGATCGCAAACCGTTTTGTCGGGGTCAACGCCCCGGTCCGGTTGAACATCGTGAAGGTCGGCGATGTCCGCGATGCGGCGACGGCCCTTGCGCAAGGCAAGGTCGATCTCGCCGTGGTGAGAGCGGATGTCGGCGATCTCGCGAATGCGCGAACTGTCGCGCGGGTGGGTGAAGGAATCGCGATGATTGCTGTTCCCTCGGGATCGGCCATCAGCAGCATTGCGGACCTCAAAGGGCATGCGGTGGGTGTTCTTGATGGTGAGATCAACCATCGGCTGGTAAAGGCGCTGGGCCGCGAATACGGTTTTGGAGCCGGCGTCACTTTCAAGGATCTGCCGTCGTCTCGTGCGCGTCAGGCGCTCCAGTCGAAGGAGGTTGACGCGGTTTTGCTGGTTGCTCCTCTGAGAAAACGCCATCTCACCTATCTCAAAAGCCTTTTTGGGGAAGGCGTGGGGGCTCCGAATCTTATTGCGATTGACGCTTCTGGTGCGATAGCCGACGCCGATGGCGCCTATGAAAGTTTTGCAATTCCGAGGGGGACGCTTCGGGGAGCGCCGCCCAATCCCGGCGATGATCTGACAACGCTGCGTGTGGGTTATTATTTCGTTGCGCAGAGCAAGCTCAGCGCCGACGTCGTCACCAGCTTGACCGAGGCGCTGATGAACGCGCGGGAAAGCCTTGTCGCCGATCATTCGATCCTGTCCGGACTTGCCGAACCCGACCTCGATCCCGATGCGAACATCCCCGTCCATCCCGGTGCGGCGACATACTATAACGATGCGCAGCAGAGTTTTATGGACAAGTACGGGGACGATATCTATCTCACCCCGATGGTCTTCGGCCTGCTGGCGTCGATCTTCGCCGTGGCCTGGAAATTCCTCAATCCGAATGCGTCCGACTCGCAAAGCGTAGCGCTGCTCGCGCTGTATCATCTGCCGCGGCAGATCAGAACTGCGAAGAGTGAAGCGGATCTCTCTGTGATCGAAGAGCAGGTGGATGAATTTATAAAGACGGAGCTTGCGCGATCCGCTCGGGGCGATCCGCAAGCGCCGGATTTGCCTATGCTTGCATCGGCAGCGCAACGGCTGGATAACCTCATCCATCGTCGTCGGACTGTTGTTGCCCGGCAAGATGGTTGAGGAAACGTTGCCCGGTTATTGCGTTCCACAATTGCTCGGAGCGGCATTCCCCGCAAACCGGTCGGCCATCCATGCCACAGCGGCATTCGCGCTGTCGCGGCCGGCAAAGCCGTGGCCGACATTTGGCATCATCAGGAGGCTGACCCGGCTGCCGGCGTTGCACAGGCGCCGCATATAGTCCTGCGTGACTTGTGGCCGCACAAGACTATCCGTCGATCCTTGCGCCAGAAACACCGGAATGGAAGGGGGCAAGGGACCCGGCGTGTTGTTCACAAGCAGGGTGCGCCATGGTTCGATCGTCGCCGGATTGGCGATGGTCAGGAAGTCCTGCGCCAACGGCTTCGATGTTTCGCTACGCATAAGAATATCGAAGATGGATTCGATGCATTCACCGGCAAGGCGATTGACGGTTGGCACCGCACCCGCCGCAATGATCCTGTCCATGGGCGCTCCATAAACACGATCCCATGACCAGACTGTCATGGCCGTCAGGTTCCGGCCGCCGCTGCTGTTGAGATCGTCGGTCATAAGGGTTGCGAGATCGGTGGCCGGTGCTGCCGCTGCGACCCCGAGGAGGCGCAGTTCAGGAGCGTAACTTTTCGCGATCAGGCCCGTGAACAGCGCCGCCTGACCGCCCTGCGAATGGCCCCAGACGGTATAACGGTCGCCATTGCCGACGTTCGGAAACGAGCGGGCTGCGCGAACGGAATCGATCACGGCGCGCGCTTCGCTGTTGCCGACAAGATAAGGGTGGGGTCCCGGCGTTCCGAGGCCTGGATAGTCCGTCGCGGCAATGGCGTAGCCGCGGTCGAGCAACTGTCGGCTTCCGGCGATCTGCTGAAATATAAAAATCGCAAGCGACGGCGCGCATCGTGGCACAATGCCGGTGGTCGGATGTGCCCAGGCCACGATCGGACGTCCTCCTTCCGGAACGGGGCCGGTCGGGACGATGATGACGCCCGAGACCGCGATCGGCCGTCCGTCGGGGCTGGCCGAGCGATACAGCACGCGATACGCGGAAGCGCCGTCAGGCGCGCCGAACATCGGCTCCTGCCGGATGAGAGTGCCGGGCGCTCCAGCAATTTCCTGTTCGGACGCCTGATAGAATGCCGTCTGTGCTCTGGCTTGCTGGCTGGCGAAAAGGAGAATCTGGCAGGTTGCCAGAAGGCCGCTCGCGATACGGAACGCCCGGCTCCGATCGCCGACGATCACCTTCATGCTCAGTCTTCTCATGGTCGGTCCCTCACGCGGCAATCACATGCCATAAATGATTTTGAGCGTGCCGGTGGCGCGCAGATCGATCCGCAGCGCCTCGGGCAACAGAGATACGCGTGAGAGGTCCGCTGATGTCAGATGTCCTTCGCTGCGGAAGCCATCGGCAAGCGGACGTGTTAGCCGCGCGCTGGCGGATGCAAGGGCGTTTTTCCACTCGGTCTGGAAGGCAACCTGGACCTGTTGCTTCAGGTTCTGGATCAGGGTCGGGTCATTGATCAGCGTCGCCAGAGGCGATCCGGCGGGGGCCGCGGCGTCTGGGATGGCACCGAAATCGAACTGCAGAGTCTGGCTTCCGGCATCCACCTGCGGCGTTGCGGTGACATACAACCAGCTCCCATCAGAGCCTGCGCTCTCGGGCTTGAGATGCAGACCTGCAACGATCTTCCCCGATGAGGGGTAGATCGTGACGTCTTGAATGCCCACGGCGCCGCCCTCCGTGCGGGCCGCGAGGGCATCCGAGATTTTCTGGCGGATCTGGTCATACCCGATCGTCATGGGGATGATGACCGCGAATTTTCCAGGATCGCTTACTTCGTTGCCAAGTGCGGGGAGCGGGGTCGGACTGGAAGGCGCGGGCTGTCCGCCAATAGCGGTCTCAATCGCGCCTGAAATCTGCAGCGATCCTTCAAGGACATCACCACTGGCGCGGGTGCCTGAAAACGCTACGGCTTGAGGCGTTGTCTTGAGCCAGATGGGGGGATTGTCCAGAATCTGCACGGTCGCGAACGCCTGTCGCCACGCGGTCTCGGCCTTGCCGCGAATGTTGGCTGCATTCACGCTTGCGGTTGCGTCGCGCTGGATGCGTGACATTTGCTCCCGAATGCGCGGATCGATATAGCGGGTCAGATCAATGTGAAAGCCGAGGATTTCCAGAATCGGCGGCTCCCGCCATCGAAAGCCTTCTTTCATATCGAGCGATACGGACCAGTCCGGGCGAAGGCGTGGCCGCGCTGTCGCATAGACCGTGAGCTGGCCTTCGCCCGTCCCGTGCAGTAGGCGCGCGAAGCGCCCGATGCCTTCTCCCGAGACTGTACCGAACAAGGGGATCGCGGCGTTCAGCTGTCCATCTTCCGCTCGCAGCAGGATCGGGCCGGTGCGATCAATATAGCCGGAATATTCGCAGTCGATATGGATCATCCGGCCCAGGATGCGCCGCTGCCAGCAACTGCGACCTGTATCGTCGATGCTGGCGAGGCGGCGCGGTACTTTCTTTTCGAGCGCGCGGTCGAGAGCAGACAGTGAGAACTGGACGGATGCTGAAATCGCGGATGTCGTGATGACGGGGGGCGGAGTATCCGGAGCCAGGGGCGGTTTGCTGTCCGCGAGAGCGGACGTTGCAACAAGGATTGCCAGCGAGCAACCCGTCAGGAAGCTGATCTGCTTGCCATGGCGATTACGGTCCGGCTTGTCGTCGATGGAGACATGCCGAGGAGAGACACGCTTGGTCATCGAGAGCCTTCCGTCAGATGACTTCGTAAGCGGACGGCGTTGCGATCGCGCTGATCGCGATCAGCGCGAAAATCAGAATCGCATCCGCGAACTGTTTGAGTCGGCGACTGAGACGCCGGAGGCAGCGAATCTGCAGTCTGTCGCTGGCGACGCGCCTCTCTCACTGCATGCGAGAGGCGCGCCGCATGTCGATCAATCGACGTTATTTCCATCCGCCATTCGGCAGGCGGCCGTGGTATGGGGTGTTGCGGCAGTGCCCCCATGGGCCGCGCCAATATCCCTCAGGGCAGCCGAAGACCGGATGCGGCTCGGGCTGGTAGTAGCCATTCGGGAGCGGGCCATAGTAGGGCGTGTTGCGACAGTGGCCCCACGGGCCACGCCAGGCGTTCGGACCGCAGCCGCCCGAGACCTGGATGGTCAGCGACTCCTGACCGATATTGGCTGCTGCGACAGGCGCCGCGTGAGCGGCTGCGCCGATGGACAGGACAAGCGCCGAGGCCAGACCGACAACAAGGGCCATTCTGGATGCAAGCATGTGAGTCTCCTTTCGAGACGTTTCGCGCCAAGCCATGCGGGTCAGGCGATCGCCTGCATCCGGTCTGGCTGCCGGTTTGTTTCAACCCAATGAATGATCTGAACGGACCGCGCCCCTCGGATCAAAGGCCGAGAGAGCGGCGCGTATTCCGGGTCCGACATTTCTGTCGGCTCCGGCGCGGGTTCGATGAACCTTGCCCGCCGACCACGGTGGCATATGCATCATGCGAGCGCGCCATAACAAATACGGTGTTAATATGCGGGTATCGGAGAAAGATATGGCCAGCCGCAGCTAGAGCGCGGAGCGATGGCGCCATAGCAACGAGCTATTTGTGTGGAATGATATCGTCCGTTTATTGAAGTGCTTCAGCCACTGGCATCTCGGCAAGCAGGAGAGTGTGTATGAAGATCGGGTCGGTAAAGTTCGCGTGGATTGTCGTCGCTTGCTTTCTGACATTCGCGATGCGGCCTGTGACGGCGCATGCGCAAGGGACTTCACAGCAGCGGTCGGCTTGCATGGGCGATGCATTTCGTTTGTGCATCGCGGATATTCCCAACGTCGCGCAGATCGAGGCTTGTCTCAGTCAGAATCGGAATAGTCTCACGCGGGCGTGTGCTGCGGAATTCTCACCGCAAGGAAAAACAAAACTGCGGCCCGAACACTTTCGTTAAGGCGTAATCGGTCCGAGCCACCCAAGCTCCCGGATCGCCTGTCGTTGGATCGATCGCTGAAGAATTCAGCGGTGTCGCGAACCGCGTCTCCCGCACGGGTGAAACGGCCGGTTCCGCGCGGCCGGACCGAGCCTCTGCCGAGTATCGGGGAGGGATTGTCGGGATGTCCGATGCCGGGCTTTGCGGCAGCCATATTGGGCGCGGATAGCCGTATATCGAAGCCATATTTGAACGGGTTGATCGGGGCCAGTAAAGATTCGCCGGGAGATGGGTTTGGTCCGGCGCGATGCCTGGCATCGTTGGATGCATCAGCCTTGTCGCGATTGTTCATTCAGGATTGTCAAAATGACCCGCTTGGTCGTGGATCTGCTGCGTCCATATCGCTGGTGGCTGGCAATTGTGCTCGCCGCCATGATGGTCGAAATCGCTGCGACTTTGGCGGCGCCATGGACGCTGAAGCTTGTTCTGGACGATGCGCTTGGTCAGCACAGGCTGCCGGACTGGCTGAGCTGGGCTCATGATTACGGCATTGGCCACCACGCCATGGGGGTCGCTTTGTTCGCGGGCCTTGCAACGCTAGCCATCGCCGTGGTTGGTGCAGCCGCGACCTATATCGATAACTACTATACCACAAGCGTCGGACAGTGGGTCGCGAACGATTTGCGACTGCGCATCTATCATCATCTGCATCGGTTGTCCTTGCGATACTATGACAATGCAAAGGTCGGCTCGCTGATTTCCACGATCATGACGGATGTCGACACCCTCCAGAGTTTCGCGTCGTCGTCGACGCTCGATATCATTGTCGATCTCGTTACAATCGTGTTCATGGTCGGCTTGATGCTCTGGCTCGACTGGGACTTCACGCTCATCGCGCTCGGCATAGCGCCGTTCCTCCTTGTGTTCGTGATGAAGCTCAAGAACGCCGTCAAGGGCGTGACCCGTATTGTTCGGACACGGCAAAGCGAGATGCTGACCGTAGTGCAGCAGGGTCTGGGCTCGATGCGTGTCGTGAAGGCATTCGGTGCGCAGGATCTGGAGTTCGCGCGGCTGGAGGCTGCGAGCCATGCGTCGGTTGACGCCGCGCTTCGCGCCCGGCAAGTCAAGTCCATCCTTTCACCTCTCGTCACCGTCGTCGTCGCGGCTTGCACCGCGATCGTGCTGTGGAGAGGTACGGCGCTGATTGTGGCCGGAACGATGACAGCGGGCGCTCTCACGGTCTATCTCGCCTATCTCACGAGATTCTTTAAGCCCGTGAAAGATCTCGCCGGCATGGCCAGTACCGTTGCGCAGGCGACCGTTGCGCTCGAGCGGATCCAGGGCATTCTGTCGGCAGACGACATCATTCCTGTGTCGAAGGATGCAATCCATCCCGGCCGCATGCTCGGAGGAATCCGCTTTGAGCACGTCGCGTTTGGGTATGAGAAGGATGCGCCGGTTCTGCGCGACGTCTCTTTTGAGGTGAGCCCCGGACAGATCGTGGGAATCGTCGGTCCGACCGGCTCCGGAAAGTCCACGATACTGAGTCTGATTCCGCGCTTCTATGAACCAAGCGGCGGGCGGATACTGGTGGATGGTCAGGATATCGGCTCACTCCAGCTGGCGGCATTGCGCGAGCAGATCGGATTTGTTCTTCAGGAAACCGTGCTGTTCCGGGGAACGATTCGCGAGAACATTGCCTATGGCCGGCCGCACGCAACGCATGAGGACATCGTTGCCGCGGCAAAGGTGGCCAATGCAGATGAGTTCATCCGGCGGATGCCGCATGGCTACGATTCCATGGTGGGCGAACGTGGCGATACCCTGTCGGGCGGCCAGCGCCAGCGAATCGGGATTGCGCGCGCGGTTGTCCGGAACGCGCCGATCATGATCCTCGACGAGCCCACAGCGGCGCTTGATGCCGAATCCGAGCAACTCGTCATCGAGGGGCTGCGTCGGTTGATGAAGGGACGGACCGTGCTGATGATCGCACATCGCCTTAGCACCATCCGGGATGCCGATAAAATCGTTGTTCTCAAGGATGGTGTCGTCGTCGAGCAGGGTGCGAATGACGACTTGATTGCAATGGATGGTGTCTATGCCGAGCTTTGCCGCATTCAGAATGGAGCGTCGCATCCTATTTCCGCTCAGGCGAACTAATAATTTGGGGACGGCAATATGAGTCATTCACTGGTTGTTTTTCCAGATGACACCGCCGATGCGATCATCGCGCCGATTAACGGCGCGAAAAGATCGCTCAATATTCGGATGTTTCTCTTTACCGATACCGCGCTTCTCGGTGCGGTGATCGCGGCTCGGCATCGCGGCGTGCATGTAAGGGTGATGCTCAATCCGGCGAGGCGCAACGGAGAAAGCGACAATGAATATGCGAGAAAGACGCTGTTGGCCGCAGGAATCGACGTTCGCGACAGCAGCCCTGAATTCGCCGTCACCCATCAGAAGTCGATGGTGATCGACGATGAGATCGGGTTCGTGGAGTCACTGAACTGGGAAAGTCGTGATCTGACGGAAACCCGCGATTATGCGGTGATAACCACCAGGAAGTCCGAAGTGGCCGAAATGGTGAAGTGTTTCGATCACGACTTCCATCATCGCCCTTTCGCGCCGGATGAGGAGTCGCATCTGATCTGGTGCCCCAACAATGGTCGCATGCGGATCGCATCGTTCATCGATTCGGCAAAGCACAGCCTCTGGATACAGAACGAACGTTATCAGGACACGGTGATTATCGAGAGGCTGGTGCGTGCCGTCAATCGCGGGGTCAAGGTCCACATCATGGCCAAGCCCTCTCACAAACTAAAGGCGGAAAAGCTCGTCGAAGGAGTCGGCGGTCTGCGGATCATGGAAGATGTCGGCGCCAAGGTGCGGCGGCTGAAGGATCTCAAGCTGCATGGCAAGATGCTTGTTGCCGACGAGAGCCGCGCGATTGTCGGATCGATCAATCTGGCGCCTGGCAGTTTCGATTCGCGCCGGGAACTGGCTATCGAGACGGATTCCAGGCCTGTGGTCGAGCGTATGGTCGACATCTTCAGCCACGACTGGAAGCATTCGCATCAGCTCGATTTGTCGGACGAAGGATTGTTGGCCGAACTGACCCGGCACCAGAAGGACGGTGTCGACCTTCTGGCAATCAACCGCACATCATAGCCTTCTGGTGGACTGTTTTTTGCGCGAGATTCAAGGGCTCATGTCCGTCAGCGCATCTCGCATGGCCGTGCTGGGAATCCCGAAGAATCCGCCATAGGGCCTGCCCAGATCGACGATGACAAACATGACGCTCGAGATGGACAACACACCGATCAATAGTACGATGGTGGTAAGCCGGCGTCGTGGAATCTGCAATCCGAAGCTTAAGAAGACAAGTGCGAGCCACAGGCTGATCAGGAAGACGAACAGATCCCCAGAGGGGGTATGGATGTCCTCGATGACAGCCCACCGCCCTTCCTTCACCGCTTGATAGTCCGCCCGGCAGCGGGCAACCGTATTGCTTGCACCCGTGTCTGCCGGAGCCAGAGTGTCGATCGCCGTGCCGATTTCCTGGATCATTTCGGTCAGGTGGGAATCCTCGCCGAGGAGGGCCATCTGCTTCACGTCCGGCATCCCTTCGACAAATGGCGGCGGCTCTGCCGGCCAGGTGCTCGCAATAACGGCCGCGGTATATTGGCGAAGGCGTAACCGCGTTGGCGCGATCTCGGGGCCGAGTCTGCGCAGGCACTGGTCAAGATTGGCCAGTCGGGCCGCATATATCGCTCGGTCCCTGCTGGCCGCATTGAAGTCTGCTCTCACCGTCGACAACTGAAGGCTCAGGATCAGGGCTGCGAAGGTGACGAGCAGGCCCGTGACCAGGCGGACCGCGTCCATGTTCTCGCTCGAGAGGTGCTGCTCATGCAGGCGACCTCGCAGCGCCACCCCGCCGAGCGCGCTGAGGCTGAACAGCACCAAAAAGGCCAGACCGTATATGGCTTCGCTCATCTTATCTGCCGTCTCCACGGTTTGAGCTCGTTGTTCGGCGCCAGTCGAAAGGACGTCGTGATAGCGCTAGCGCTTGCTCGAGATCACTATGCTTGAAATTCGCTGATCATGAAGTGGTGAGGCATTCTACTCGGACGCAGTCGCTAAAAGCCTCGCAAATGCATTGTTGCCTTGTGAAATTCACTGTTTGTTGGAGCAGAGAATGACACTTCATCCCCTTGATTATCTTTTTTTGATTTTTGACTTGTTTCAAGCGGGGACAGACTTCGCGGAAACCCATTTCGCTGACATTCTCCGTAAACAGGGAATTTCCGAGGCAGAGGCCGGTTCGAACAGGGCTGCCTCCACCACCAGTCAGCGAATATTGATCATCAGCGCCGGAAGCACTCATCTGGCCCGCAGCAAAGCTCGTGGCGTAGCCGCCGGTTCTAGGCGGATGTCCCAACCGGGGCCACTCAATGGGGGCTTGGGCCTGCCTGCTTTCCAGAGATTCTCCACAAGGGTTGCGCCTGGATCGATCAGAATGTCGGCAAGCTCACGCGCTTCAGGCGGATTGCGCCGTGCAGTGAGAAAACAGCCAGATGCTACATTTCGTTCGTCGCGCTGGCGTGCGCCTTCATCCTGATCATATCCACCCACACGTCTGGTTAGAATTTATCCTTGGTTTCTCTCAAGACCTCGAAGACCGCGGCGGTATCTTTGTCTCCAAGACCCATGGACATCGCCCGCGTGTAAACGGGCTGAGT
>JAFKES010000120.1 GCA_017308495.1 Afipia sp. | reverse complement strand
TTGGACACGGGGCTGCGGATGCGTCGCGCATCCGGCGTTCCGCGCGCCCTCATGTCAGGGCGAAGCGATGAAAGAAATTCGGGCGCCCCCGCGCCGTCACAACAACAGGGGCGATGACGCATGACCCCAAAAAGTATGAAGCGGTTTTTGGACCAGGTCATGCGCGAACAAAAACGCGCGTCTGGACGTGCGAGCTGTTTGAAAATCAAATCTGGATGCGCCGGGTGATGCACACCGCCGCAACATCAACAGCCGTCATCACCGGGCTTGTCCCGGTGATCCACGTCTTTCTTGCGGAGTTCAAGCGAAGGCGTGGATGGCCGGGTCAAAAGGGCGTTCACGCCCGTCTTCGCAAAAGGGCATCACGCCCGTCTTCGACGGGCTATACTATGCCCGGCCACGACGAACCGTAGATCGAGCGCGATCACGCAACACGCCGGATGTCGTCCCGGCGAAGGCCGGGACCCATAACCACTAAACTTTCTGACGCGATCTGCGCTCAGGTCTTCAGGCTGGCAACCACCACCAGCCGCCGCACTTCGCCGCGCTGGTAGGCTTTGAGGAAGGCGTTGTAGTCCCTGAACGACACGCAGCCGTTGGAGTCGCCGTTCGGCCCCAGCATGTAGGTGTGGGCGAGCAGCCCGGTGCGGCCGTAGATCGCGCCCTCGCCGCCCACCGGCGTCAGGCGCAGCGCGGCGACGCCGTGAAACAGCGCCTCGCGCGGCTTGAGCGTGTAGATGTGCGGCGGCGTCACGCCGCGCATGCGCACATGGGCGTAGCGCGGATCGTCGAGCTTGTCGCCGAGACCGGAATGCGCCTCGAGCTTCGAGCCGTCCGGCATGTACACCACACGCGCGGAGATGTCGTAGATCGCTGTGAGCTTGTCGTCCTCACTCGATCCGCCGGGCGTCATCGACGTGCCGTCGCTCATCACGCCGCCGTCGGAGCCGGCATAGGCGAGCACCGGCCCCGGCGCGGGCGTCTTGCCGCCGAACAGCCGCTCGAACAGGCTCGGCGTCTTCGCCGCCATGGCCGCGAGCGCGGCGTTCTTGGCGCGCTCCACCATCTCGGAATGGCCGGGCTTGACGCGGCTCTGCGCGAACTTGAAATCGGCCGGGCGCGACGCCGGCAGCGGGGTGGCCTTCGCCATCCGCGCCGGCGGCGGTAGCGCCACGGCAGGCGCGGCGGCGATGTCGGCCTGCGACGGCGCGGGCTTCGGCGCATCGGGCAGCGCGAGGACGGTCGGCCTGAAAGTGTCCGGCGGCGAGCCCAGCGAATAGGTGGCGTCGAGCAGCGCCAGATAGTTGCGCTTCTCCTCCGACATCGCGGGCGCGGCGGGCGGCGCCGCCGCTGCGAGTTTCGGCGCGGCGAGGATCGCCTCGAAGCGCTCGGCGAACGAGACCTGCCCCATCGCGGTCTTCTGCCCGGCGGGCGGCATGGCGACGGATGCAAGGCGCGCGTCGAACGTATCGGCCTCGATGCCGGCCCCGAACAGGTTGCCGTACAGCGTCCAAGCGCAGGCGAGTCCGACAAAGCCGAGCGCAGCGCCGGCGACGATCGCCTGGGGACTGGATTTTCTGGAACGGCCCTGGGAACGATTCGTGGAATCGCCACGCACAACGGAACTGGTACTCATACGCCTTGCATCCAGAACGATTCCACCTTGTCCCTCCTTCCGCCGGACATCCGAAGTGTCCTGCCCTTGCGAAGCAGGCGGATGCACCGGCCGGGTGCGGCGCTTCGCGGAGTTCGACCGTCCGGGAAAGCATGTCGCAGAGGTGCGGAGCGTCATTAAGGCGACTTTTAGTTAAATGCGGATTAAGTCCCGGCGAATGCGGGACGGGGCGGACCTCCGCACATCGCCAGACAATGCGGCGAAACCACGGAAAACTGCCCGGATCGGCGACGCGCCTCCAAATGGTCATCTTTATGAACGGTGCGGACTGATGGAACCGGGCCATCGACGCAAAAAAGAAGGCTCATCGGAGTGAGCCTTCTTCCGTAGGGTGATCGTCGTCAGACGTCGCGCTTACTGGCAGATCTGCATCTCGCCATTCTGCGCGCGGATCAAGGTGCCCGGGGTACAGACGAAGCCATTACGCTGGGCATAGGTCTGCGTATATCGCGGACCGTATCCGCCATAGCCATAGTACCCGTTGTCGTAACCGTAATAGCCGTTGTCATAGGCATAGGTGTCACGGAACGGCGCGGTCGCGATCGCGCCCGCCGCACCCAGCGTGCCGCCGACGATGCCCGCCGCGACATCACCCGGCCAGAATCCCGAACCGTGACGATCATACCGTGCCTCGCGGTTCCAGTTCCGGCGGGCGTCATGGCGGGCCATATGACCATGGTGGTGGACGGTCTGCGCGCGGTGCATGCTGTGATGGCGCTGCTTCATGTCCTTCGCGAAAGTCGGGGTCGCGACGAGAGCCGACAACAGCGCCGCGGCGGCGGCCATGGATGTGATCTTGATCATGGGAGCTCCTCATTGGTTGCGCCGGTCCAACCCGGCGCGCCGCAGGGAGTTCCGAAACCGCCGCCATCAAATGGATGTGAGACCACGATAATCCGCATGGAAGCGGGAACGAAATCAGCGCTTCACTTCCGGGGGCGGCGCGCGGTCGAGAACATCGCCAGCCGGCATGGCCAATACGGCGAGACCAAACGTTTGCATCACGACGCCGCTGCGCCGGCGCGCGACATCCGGCAGGACGGTGACATGCGCAGCATCGCGGCCGCCACCGGCTCCCCCAAAAAGAAGCAGCGGTCCCTTGAGCTGCGCCTCGCTCGGCTGCGGCAGGTGAGTCCAGCGGTAGCGCTCGTCGCGCTGGGCGATGCAGGCGTCCTTCGGCGCATAGAAGATGAGCCACGCCGTGACAGGATAGCCCTGGGTGAGGATGCAGGTCGCCCCTTCCCGCGCCCGGATGGTTTCGAGATCGCGCGCCAGTTGCGGCCACCCAACCCCGAGCACGCGCACGCTGGGATCGCTGCGGAAAGCGGTAAGCACACCGGTGTTCGCCTGCACCACAAGCGCGATGAAAAAGACCACGCCGAGCGGCAGCGCCCACTGCTGCGACAGGTCCACGAGACGCTGCGCACGGGGCTGCCACCGTGTGCCCCACACCGCATAGGCGGCGGCGACGGCGAAAGCCGGATACACCGGGCCGAGCCAGTTCGCTTCCACGCGCTGGTGCAGGGAATGCCACGCGAAATAGGCCACGAGGGTCCAGACGCTCACATTGATCAGCGCCCGCGCCGCGGGCGCGGCGGCGTTCTTCCGCAGTAGCGCCGCAAGACCGAGCGCACCGAGAATGAACACCGACGGGGTCGCGAACGCGATCTGCGCCGGGATGATCTCCAGCAGATAACGCAACGTGAAACCATCGGCGCGGGCGCGGCCGAACTGCTTGATGAACGACACCCAGTGATGCTCGGCGTTCCAGACGATCACAGGCGCGAACAGCGCAAGCGCGACCACGCCGCCGAGATAGGGCCATGGCGACAGCAGCCAGCGACGCTCGCGTTTCACCAGCAGCAGCCACAGCAGGATTTCCGCGCCGAAGAAGAAGGCGGTGTATTTCGACAGCAGGCCGAAGCCGACCGCAACGCCGACGGCGAGCCACCAGGTGCCGCGTCCGGTCTGGTGAAGTCTGGCGAGGGCATAGAGAACGAGGGCCGCCGCCAGCAGCAGCGGCGCGTCGGGGGTCACGATGATGGTGCCCACCGCCACCATGAGCGTGGCGTTCAGCATGATCACCGCTGTCGCCGCCATCCGCGCGTCGCCGAACAGAATCTGCGTGGTGCGATAGACCGCCCAGCTCATCGGCACGGCGAGCAGAACCGCCGCCACGCGCACGCCGAATTCGGTGTCGCCGAAGATCGACGTGCCGAGACGGATCAACACCGCCACCATCGGCGGATGGTCGTAATAGCCGCCCGCCAGGCTGCGCGACCACGTCCAGTAATAGGCTTCGTCGAAGGCGAGCGGCGTGACGGCCGCGACAACAAGGCGAAGGAGAACCAGCGCGCCGACGGTCAGCGCCGTCCGGCGGGCGATCCGCCCCTCGCCGGCGGTCATTTGGCGCGCCACACGAACAGGCTGGAGATGCCGTAATTCCAGACCACGCCCATCAGCGCCCCGGCCGCCCCCGCGAGCCACCACACCGGCTCCTGATCGTAGACGGAGAACGCCACGCCGACATTGGCGAGCAGGCCGACGCTGCACACCACGTAGAACAGCAGCAGCCCGCGCAGCAGCGCCCCACCCCGCAAGCGTTGATCGCGATAGGTCAGGCGATTGTTGAGAAGGAAATTTCCGGTCATGGCGACCAGCGCGGCAACGGCCTGCGCCTTGGCGAACTGCACGCCGAGGCCGAGCGCGACATAAAGCGTGACGAGATGAACCCCGAGCCCCAGCGCGCCGACCAGCGCGAACAGCAGAAACCGCAGCGACACCAGATCATGCGTCAGCTTGGCGAGGACGAGACCAAGAAAATCGAGCACCACCATGGAATCGAGCTTGCTCTCGCCATGCAGCCGGGTGCCGAAGGAATAAGGCACCTCCACCACGCGCAGCTTGCCGCCGGCGGTCGCCACGATATCGAGCAGGATTTTGAAGCCCTGCACCGACAGGGACGGCGCGAGCTGCTCGAAGCGATCGCGGCGGATCATGAAGAAACCGCTCATCGGATCAGCGATGTCGATGTGCAGCAGGCCCTTCGCGATCTTCGTGGCGAACAGGCTGCCGCCGAGCCGCGTGCTGCCGAAACTGTCGGCGCTGCCGCCGCTGACGTACCGGCTGCCGACCACCAGTTCGGCTTCGCCTGACTGCACCAGACCGAGCATCTTCGGCAGTTGCGTCTCGTCGTGCTGGAGGTCGGCGTCCATCACCGCCACCACAGGCGCAGACGAGGCCAGAATACCCTCGATGCACGCGCCGGACAGGCCACGCCGGCCGATGCGCCGGATGCAGCGCACGCGCGGGTCGCTCTGAGACAGGCCGCGCACCACCTCCCAGGTTTTGTCGGGAGAATTGTCATCGACGAAGATGACCTCCCAGGCGATGCCGGCGAGCGCCGCATCGAGCTTGGCCAGAAGCCTCGGTGCGTTGTCGCGTTCGTTGAAGGTCGGCACCACGACACACAATTGCGGCGCGGACACTGGGGGGAGAGCGGAAGCCTCGGTCATGGCCAGCGTATATCCGGCGGCCCGGAAGATGCCAAGCAGCCGGAACCGGGATTTCCGCCCGCCCCAGACCGAAAACGGGTGGCAACGGCGATGCGAACGGCCCAAAATGGCAACGACCACGGAGGGACCTCGTCCAGCGGGACATCGAGACAGCGCGTACATCCGGCGCGCTCAATCTCCCTGCGAGGTCTTCTCGTGGTCGTCTCGGCGATGGAGCGGGGGGTCTCAACATCGCCGTTAAATGCCAGATAGGGATGGCGTCCCCGCAATTCAAGGGGGCCTGATTCAGGGATTTGGCGCTCAAAGGTTCGGGAACATCTCTACATGACGAAAAAAACAGGCCGGATTTTCATAGGTATCGGCGGCTGGACCTTCGCCCCGTGGCGGGGCGTATTCTACCCGGACAAGCTGACGCAGGCGAAGGAACTGTCCTACGCCGCTTCCAAACTGACCTCGATCGAGATCAACGGCACTTATTACGGCTCGCAGAAACCGGAAAGCTTCCGCAAATGGGCCAGCGAGGTGCCGGACGGCTTCGTGTTCTCGGTGAAGGGCCCGCGCTTCGCCACCAACCGGCGCGTGCTGGCGGAAGCCGGCGAGTCCATCCAGCGGTTCTATGATTCCGGCGTGCTGGAATTGCGCGACCGCCTCGGCCCGGTGCTGTGGCAATTCGCACCCACCAAGAAGTTCGACGAAGCCGATTTTGGCAAATTCCTCGAACTGCTGCCACGCGAGCTGGAGGGGCGGACGCTGCGCCACGCCGTGGAGGTCCGCCATGACAGCTTCCGTCATCCCGCCTTCATCGCGCTGCTGCGCCGCTTCGGGATCGCCGTGGTTTATGCCGACCACGCAACATATCCGGCCATCGCCGACGTGACCGCCGATTTCGTCTACGCGCGGTTGCAGACCGGGAAGGATACGGTGACGACGGCCTACCCTCCCAAGGCGCTCGATGCCTGGGCCGGGCGGTTCAAACTGTGGGCCGCGGGCGGAGAGCCGGACGACCTGCCGCGCATCGACAAAACGTCCGCGAAGAAGCAAGCTCGCGACGTGTTCGCCTATGTGATCCACGAGGGGAAGATTCGCGCGCCGGCGGGAGCGATGGACCTGATCGCGCGGGTGGCGTGAGACGCCGGCACGTGGCGATCCGCCGAGTGGAGGACAATCATGGCCAAAGCCAGAAAGCTTTTCACCATCGGCTACGAACAGACGCCGGCGCGCGCGGTGTTCGACGAATTGCAGCGCGCGGGCGTGAAGCTGGTGGTGGATGTGCGGGCCATCGTCTCGTCGCGCCGCCCGGGTTTTTCCAAGACGCAACTGGCGGCCGCCCTTGACGAACGCGGCATCTCCTACCTCCATCTGCGCGGCCTCGGCACCCCGAAGGAAGGCCGCCTCGCCGCCCGCAGCGGCGACATCAAGACCCTTGCGAAAATCTACCACGCCCATCTCAAGACGGCGCAGGCGCGCGCCGATATGGACGAGCTCGACACGCTGGTGATGAAAGCCGGGCCGGTCTGCCTGCTCTGCTACGAGCGCGACCACGCCATCTGCCATCGCAGCTTCATCGCGGAGATCATCCAGGCCCGCGACGGTATCAAGGTCGACAATCTGGCTGCGCCGCAGTTCTGACTATCCGCAGGCTGCCTTTTTGCGTTCACGCCGCGTTCCGATTCGTTAACTGGACGGGCTTTCCGCGCGCCGCTTAAATCGATCCCGGTCTTTCATCCGGCCACTTGCAGAGGCAACGGAGACGCCATGCCTGCTGCCGCACGGCTGAGCGCTTTTTGCGTCGCGACCGCTGTCCTGCTAGGCGGCGGCTGTCCGGCGTTTGCCGATTCTCCCGACGATGCTCTGGCCTCGCTCGATCTTGCCGCCGCCGGGACCCTGACCGGCGGCCACCATCCCGAGAGCATGCTCTTTTTCAGCGGCTTCGATCTGTGGCGGGGTGGCGGTTCGGCTTACGGCGGCTTGCAATGGGCACCAGCCGGCCTGAGCCAGGACGGCTTCACCCTGAAGCTCCTGCTGGCGGAAGGCACCTATCGCTATCGCGCCGGCATGACGGACATTCGCGGTACCGGGCTGCTGGCGGCGATAATGCCGGGATGGCGAATCAAGCGCGGCGACCTTGAAGTGCGGATTTTCGCCGGCCTCGATCTGCAGCACCACACGCTTTCGCCGGACGATCCCGCCAACGCCCTGCGCGGCGGCCGCGCCGGCGCGCGCGTCAATGCCGACCTGTGGTGGGAGCCGACCGCGGCGATGATGGCCGCCTCCTCCGTCTCGGCCTCAACCATCGGTAACAGCTTCGGCGTGCGGGCCGCGCTGGGCTGGCGCCTTGCCGACCGGTTCTGGACCGGGCCGGAAATCGAGGCTTCTGGCGACAAAGTTTACCGGCAATACCGCATCGGCGCGCATGTGACGGCGCTGAAGATCGCCCCGTTCGAGTGGTCGCTCGGCGCGGGCTACGTCGAAGACAACAGCCACCGCTCCGGGCTCTACGGTCGGATCAGCCTGCTGGCCCGTCAATAACGCAGGGCTGCCACGCCCGGCGACGCCCGTTTCGCGGTTGCATCATATGATTGATGTCATATCATCGCGGCCGTTCGCTTCCCCGTTTTCAGGATCGCCCATGCTTTCTTCCCTGGTCGCCGCGCGACTCGCCAGACAGGACATCCACTACGGCTGGGTGATAGTGGCCGTCACCTTCTTCACCGCGCTCGTCAGTTCGGCCTCCGTCGGTGTGCCCAGCGTCTTCATCCTGCCGCTGCAAAAGGAATTCGGCTGGAGCACGACGCAGGTCTCGTCGGCGCTGTCGATCCGCCTGCTGCTGTTCGGGCTGATGGCCCCGTTCGCGGCAGCGCTGATGGTCCGCTTCGGAGTGCGCAGTGTAGTGATCGTGGCGCTGACGATCAACGCCGGGGGTCTTCTGGCCTCGCTCGGCATGACACAGGCCTGGCATCTGATCGCGCTGTGGGGATTCGTCGTCGGTTTCGCCACCGGCATGACCGCGATGGTGCTCGGCGCGACCGTCGCCACGCGCTGGTTTGTCGCGCGCCGGGGGCTGGTGATCGGCATTCTGGCGGCGAGCACAGCCACCGGGCAGCTCGTCTTTCTCCCCATCATGGCGCAGATCACCGAAGCCTATGGCTGGCGGATCGCGCTGGGCGCGATGTGCGCCATGCTGGCGCTCGCCGGGCTGATCGTCCTGCTATTCATGAGCGACCGTCCTGCGGACGTGGGGCTGCGCCCGTTCGGCGATGACGGCGCCGCTCCTGCTCCCACCACGCCGGCCGCCCATTCCATCGTCGCCAATGCCTTCAGGACGCTGCGCGAGGCCGCCGGCACCCGCGTGTTCTGGGTGCTGTTCGGAACATTCTTCGTCTGCGGCGCCAGCACCAACGGGCTGGTGCAGGTTCACCTGATCCCGATGTGCGCCGATTTCGGCATTCCGGCGACCACCTCCGCTGGGCTGCTGGCAGCGATGGGCATCTTCGATTTCGTCGGCACCATCGCGTCCGGCTGGCTGTCCGACCGTTACGACAACCGCTGGCTGCTGTTCTGGTACTACGGCCTGCGCGGCCTGTCGCTGATGCTTCTGCCGTTCACCGACTTCTCGTTTTACGGCCTGTCGCTGTTCGCGGTGTTCTACGGCCTCGACTGGATCGCCACCGTGCCGCCCACGGTCAAGCTCTCTGCCAAGCACTTCGGCCCGGAGCGCGCCGCACTGGTGTTCGGCTGGGTGTTCGTCGGCCATCAGCTCGGCGCGGCCACCGCCGCCTTCGGCGCCGGTCTTACCCGCACGGTGCTGGACAGCTACCTGCCGGCGTTCTTCGCCGCCGGCGTGCTGTGCCTGCTCGCTGCTGCGGCCATCATTGTCCTGATGCGCCAGACACCGGCGCCGGCCGTCGCCACCGCCTGAGCGCGACCGGTCAGCCCAGACGCCAGATGGTCATGGGCTGATCGTACCCCCTGATGGTCACCGCGCCGAGCGCGGTGGCATCCCCGCAGTCGGCACCGAGAGACGTGCGAACCACGTCGGACACCAGGAACTGCGAATTGAAGTCCTTGTTGAGCGCTTCGATGCGCGAGGCGAGGTTCACCGTGTCACCGATCACGGTGTATTCCTTGCGACGCGACGAGCCGATATTGCCGGCGACGACCTCACCGAAGTGAAGTCCGATGCCGATGCGCAGCGGCCAGGCGCTGTCGGCATTGTTGCGGTTCATGGCCTCCAGCATCTCGCGCGCCGCCGCCACCGCCTGCCGGAGGGAATCCGGCGTTTCGAACGGCGCGCCGAACACCGCCAGAAAGCCATCGCCGAGGAACTTGTTGACGATGCCGCCATGCCGGTCGAGGATTTCGACCAGCACCGCAAAAGCATCGTCGAGGCGCGCCACCACGTCTTGCGGCGAACGGGACCGCGCCGCCGCCGTGAAGCTGCGGAAATCCACAAACATCACCGCGACGTTGCGGGTATCGCTCTGCGTACTCGGGCCTTCCGCCAGCAACCGCTCGACCACCTGCGGGGAGACGTGCTGGCCGAACATATTGGTGACGCGATCGCGCGCCGTCGCCGCCGCGATACTGCGCTCGAATTGCCGGCGCAATTGCAGACCGACAGCGCCGGCGAGCACGCCGCAAACCAACATGATGAGGCTGCGTATCAGATGGTAGCCAAGCTCCGGCGACGCATCAGGATGGTAGAACATCGCCATGACGAATAACTGCGCGGCAGCGACGAAGCCCGTGAACGTCGACAGCCAGAAATCGAGCCGCAGCGTCGACAGGATGATAAAGATGAAATAAGCGAACGGAGCGACATATCCGAGCGCCTCGACCGATCCCATCTTGTCGATATGGAGGGCCAGCAGGAGCGTCGGCATGCTGGTTTCGATGAAGGCGCCGAGATAGCGGCGCAGCAGCGGCACGTCGGCATCGCGTTTCAGTTGCCGCCTGACCAGGGCATGGATCGCCACCTCGAACAGAACGACCGGCACCAGAACGAGGCCGAGATAGGCCGGCTTGAGATTTCCGTGCCAGAGCTGGTTCACCCGGTCCGGCGAGATCAGATAGAACGCCCACAGCCCGATGCCCAGCACCACGCCGGTGACGATCAGCGCCTTGGTGCGCACCAGCTCGGTCTTGAGCATCTCGCGGGTCAGCGCATGACGGAAATCGGCGGAGATCGCCCGCCTCCCATCGCCATCGTCCTGGCCTTCGCCCCCACGCATCGTCATCCGCAAGCCCCCTCGGCCGCTCAGGATACAGCTTTGCGGGCGATGCTCAATCCAGCGTGCGCCGGAAACGGGTCACCGCGATAGTCATCGCCACCAGCATTAGCAACGCGAGCGCGATGGTGTCATGGCGCAGGCTTTCCAGCGACGCGCCCTTGAGCATGATGGAGCGGACGATGCGGATATAATGGGTCAGCGGCAGGACCTCGCCGATCCACTGCGCCCACACAGGCATGCCAGCGAATGGAAACATGAATCCGGATAGCAGGATGTTGGGCAGGAAGAACATCATCGACATCTGCATCGCCTGAAGCTGGTTCTGCGCGACGGTTGAAAACGTGTATCCGATCGAGAGGTTGGTAGCGATGAACAGCGTCGACAGCAGCGCCAGGACCGACAGGCTGCCCATGATCGGCACCCGGAACAGAAAATGGCCCATGCCGATGATGATGGCCGCCTGCAGGAAGCCGACCAGCACGTAGGGGATGATCTTGCCGAGCATCACCTCCACCGGCGTGATCGGCATCGCCAGCAGGTTCTCCATGGTGCCGCGCTCGATTTCGCGGGTCACCGACAGCGCGGTGAAGATCAGCATGGTCATGGTCAGGATGGTGCCGACCAGCCCCGGCACGATATTGAGGCGCGACTCGGCGGCGGGATTGTAGCGGGCGTGAGCCCTGATCTCGAACGGCGGCGCCGGAGGGTCGCCGACCTGCAAATCGTGCTGGAGCGCCGTCTGCACGATCTGCCCAAGCGCCGACAGCGCGGAGCCCGCCGCCACCGGATCGGTGGCATCCGCCGCCACCAGCAGCGCGGGCTTCTCGCCGCGTCGAACGCCGCGCTCGAAGCCGCGCGGAATCTCGACGCCGAACAGAACCTGGCCGGATTCGAGCAGGCTGTCGAACTCGGCGACGCTGTGGACCACGCGGGTGAAATCGAAATAGGAGGTGTTCTGCAACGCTTTGAGCACCGAGCGGCCGAGATCGCTGTCCTCCTGCAACAACACGGCGGTGGGCAGATGGCGCGGCGTGGTATTGATGGCATAGCCGAACAGCAGAAGCTGCATGATCGGCAGCACGACGATCATGGCGAACGACACGCGGTCGCGCAGCAACTGAAGAAATTCCTTCACCAGCATCGCATAGGTGCGCTGCCAGAACCCGGCTATCCGCCCTTCCCTGATGTCGGGATCGCTCATTGGAAATTATCCTTCGAGCGGCTCATCAACTCGATGAAAACATCTTCGAGCGAGGGCTCCGATCTGTGCCACACCGTGCCGCGGCCGGAGCGATAGGGCGCGATCGCGGCGTCCAGCGCGACCTCGTCGCGGCCGGAGACGTGAAGGGTGTTGCCGAACGCAGCGACCATGTCGACGCCGGGCTGTCCGGCGAGATCGACGGCGAGCCGGCTCAGTCCCTCGCCGGTCACGGTATAGGTGGTCAGCGCCGATTGGGCGATCACCTCCTCCACCGTGCCGTGCGCAAGCAGATGACCATAGGCGATATAGGCGATCTCATGGCAGCGCTCGGCCTCGTCCATGTAATGCGTCGAGACCAGCACAGTGAGGCCTTCGCTCGCCAGCGCATGAATCTCGTTCCAGAAGTCGCGCCGCGCCTTGGGATCGACGCCCGCCGTCGGCTCGTCGAGCAACAGCAGTTGCGGGTTCGGCAGGGTGCAGGCGCCGAGCGCCAGCCGCTGCTTCCAGCCGCCGGACAATTCACCGGCGAGCTGTTCCTCGCGTCCGGTAAGGCCGATGCGCGCGATGGTGTCGCGCGCGGCGGCGCGCGGATCGGGAATGCCGTACAGCCGCGCGACGAATTCGAGGTTCTCGCGCACCGACAGGTCCTGATACAGGCTGAAGCGCTGGGTCATGTAGCCGACGCGGCGTTTGATCTTGTCGGCATCGCGCCGGATGTCGAAGCCGAGGCAGGTGCCCTCACCGCTGTCGGGCGTGAGCAATCCGCACAGCATGCGGATGGTGGTGGTCTTGCCGGAGCCGTTGGGGCCGAGGAAACCGTAGATCTCGCCACGCTTGACCTGCATCGACAGGTCGCGCACCACCTCGCGGCCGCCGAACGATTTCGACAGGCCCTTGACGTCGATGGCTATGTCGGAGGGTGGCGGCGCAGGCGCGGTCATGGCCCGCCACCGCGCAGGAAGACGCTGACCGGCTGCCCAACGCGCAGGCTGTCCGGCCGGTTCGGCCGCGCCTGAATGAGATAGACCAGCTTGGAACGCTCATCGAGGCTGTAGATCACCGGCGGGGTGTATTCCGCCGTGGTGGCGATGAAATAGATTTTCGCAGTGAGATCGTTGGCGCAGCCGTCACAGGTGACGCGGACCTCGTCGCCGACCTTCAGCTTCGGCAATGCGGGCTCCGGCACGTAAAACCGCACCTTCATGTTGCCCGGCGGCAGGATTGACACCACCGGCCGCTGCGCCGGGACGGTCTCACCCTCGCGATAGTAAATCTGCTGGATGGTGCCCGCCACCGGCGACGCCATGCGGCGGCGCGCCAGCTTGGTCTGCGACGTGTTGACCCGCGCCTCCGCCACGCGCAGCGCCGATACCGCAGCGTCGAGATTGGCCTGGGTGCCGGAACCGGTCTTGCTCAGCGCGGCGGCACGATCATAGCTCTGCTGGGCGTTGGCGAGCGTCGCATTGCTCTGGTTGAGATCGGCGCGCTGCAGATCGTCGTCGACCTCGTAGAGCGGCGCGCCGACCGCCACCTTGTCGCCCTCGGCGACATGCAGCTTGACCACGCGGCCTTCCTCATCGGGGCTGACGAAGATCAGGTCGGCCTCGACCCAGCCCTGAAACCCCGGGTCCTTCGCGGGGCCGCATCCGGCGAGCAGTCCCGCCAGCATGCAGCCGGCCAGTACGCGCGCGGTTCGGGACGCCATCATGCCGTTCTCCCGTCAGTGAAGATCAGATCGAGATGAACGCGCAGCATCGCCGCCGTATCCAGCGGAGCCTGGGTCCGGAACAGCCCCTGCCAGATCACCGCCATCACCAGCGGCGCGGCCATCAGCTGCGGATGCGCCGCGATCTCCGGATTGCGGATTTCGCCGCGGGCGATACCGTATTCGATCAGCTTGCGCATGCCGGCAAGGCCGCGGCTCACCACCTCGCGATAGTAGAAATCGGCCAGCGCCGGAAACCGGCCGCCTTCCGCGATCACCATCCGCAACAGATCGCCCCGCTGGGTGCCGATCACCTCGCGCACGAACAGCTCCGCGCGTGTCCGCACCGCATCGCGCGCCGAGCCCTCCCCGGTGGGCGGATTCGCGAGGCGCGCGACCAGAGGGCCGAGCGCGGTGCGCACCAGTTCCTCGAACAGGGCCTCCTTGTCCTTGAAATACAGATAGATGGTGCCCTTGGCGACGCCGGCGCGGCGGGCGACATCGTCCAGCCGGGTCGCGGCGAAGCCCTTGGCAGTGAATTCGTCGAGTCCGGCGGCGACAATGGCCGCGCGCCGCTCGCTGGCACCGATCAGGCGCTTGGAGGGACGCCTTGCCACAGAGCGTTGCCCGGCGACTGGCGGACCCACCTCGCCGCCGGGCTTGGAAGTACGCGCCTTCAATACATGCGCCTGGGATGAGGGCCGCTTGGGCGCCGGAGATTTGGGCGTTCTGGTCATAATTCGATTATGACTGACCGGTCAGTCATAATCAAGGAGCGAAATCGTGCGCCGGGTGCAAACAAATAGTGCAAGCCGGCTGTTGCCGTGCCGAAAGCCGGTTTGCGAAGCCGATCTCCCAAGGCTCGTTCTGTCAACCCGATTTGGCGATCTAAGCCCGCCCAGCCGGCGATGATGCTCAGCCGCGGGCGTCGCAGGCCCAGGCGCGAATGACGCATTCCTTGCCGCCGAAGTCGTAGCACTTCTTCATGGCGGCATTCAGCGCGCTCGAAATCCGCGGCGCCACCGCATAACCATGGGCGCCGCACGGCTTGGCCATGTCGAGGGAGAACGCGGCGCAGGCGCGCTTCATGGTCACGGCGTTGCAATCGCCCTTGCACTGTTTCAGCGCGGCCGCCCGCGCGCCCTGTTCGGCGGGGTAGTCGAACGCCTGCCCGTAAGCGCCGCATTTGCCGACGGCCAAGGCCCCGGCCGCGAAAGCCGGCGTTGCAGCAGGAGAAGCAAAAAAGACAGAAAACAAAGCAGCAATGAAAAGCGCGCCGCGGCACGCAGCCGTGAAAGCTGACACAGTCCCCTCCCCCAAACAGCGCTGCCAATCTAGCGGGAGGGTGTTTCCGCTTGGTAAATAAAGAGGAAACGCGGGCCGCGCGCGGCCGACTCAGGAGTTGCTGGCGACGAGCCGCAGGCTCTCCTTGCGCGCGGCGGTCAGCATGTCGGGGGTGTCGATGTCGAGAAAGGCGCTGCGGCCTTCGACCTCCACTTCGGTCACGGCCTCCATGTTCTGCGCGATCAGATGCCGCGCACCGACGTCGCCCTCGAGCGCCATCAATCCGGGGAAGAAGCGGCGCGACCACAACACGGGATTGCCGCGCCGGCCACCCGCGACCGGCACCGCGATCAGGGAGCCGCGCTCCGGGGCGAACGCCTGAATGAGCCGGTCGATCAGCGTGGCGTCGATCAGCGGCATGTCGCCAAGGCACACCACCGCGCCGCTGGCGCCGTCCGGCACCGCGCCGATACCGGCCTTCACCGAGGTCGCAAGGCCCTCGGAAAACTGCGGATTGTGGACGAATTTGACATCGAGTCCGCGCAGCGCCGCCTGCACCTCCGCGCTCTGATGCCCGGTCACCACGATCACCGACGACGCCTTCGAGGCCAGTGCCTGTTCGGCGACGATGCGCACCAGCGCCTTGCCGTTGAGCTCCGCCAGCAGCTTGTTGGGACCACCCATGCGGGTCGAACGGCCGGCGGCGAGGACAATGGCCGCGACATTCTTGGCGTCCTTCTCGGCCTCGGCTACGCGCGGCTGCGGCCTGGTGACGATTTCCATCAACAACCCGCCGACGCCCATGGCGGTCACATCGTCGCGCGTCACCGGCAGACCGGCCAACAGACGGGTCAGCACCCAGTCGAAACCATTCTCCTTGGGTGAGCGGGCACAGCCCGGCGCGCCCAGCACCGGCTTCTCGCCCACCCGACCGATCAGCATCAGGTTGCCGGGATCAACCGGCATGCCGAAATGCTCCACCGCGCCGCCGACCTGCTCGATGGCGGCCGGGATCACGTCGCGCCGGTCGGCGATGGCGGATGCGCCGAACACCAGAACCAGTTCCGCGCCCAGCGCCAGCAATTCCTCGATGGCTGGCGCCAGCGCCTTCTCGTCGTGGGGAACGCGCCGCTCGGCAATGATGCGCGCGCCCGCCGGTTCAAGGCGCTCGGCGGTGACATGCAGCGTCTTCTCGATGACCTTCGGCGCAAGCCCCGGCAGCAGCGTCGACACCACGCCGACGCGCTTGATCTTGAACGGCGCCACGCTCATTCGGCCGCCGGCGACTGCCGCCACCGCCTTGTCGCGCAATTTCGCTTTGATGCCGAAGGGAATGATCTTCACCGTGGCGATCATCTCGCCCGGCACCACCGCCTTGAACTCGGGCAGCGTGGCGAAGGTGACCGCCTCGTCCACCCGGTTGATACGGGTGACGGCGTCGCGATCGACCATCAGCACGCCCGCCTCGGCGGCGAACAGGTTGGCGCGGCCGGTGAACGCGCGCTCCACGACAACACTCTCGCCCGCCACCGCCCGGGCAATGCTGGCGGCGGCCTCATCCTCGGAGACATCGTCCTTGTCGAGACGGGCGACGACGATTTCCTTCACCCCTGCTTGCCGCAGCGCATCAACTTCCGCCGGGCCGATCACGGTGCCCTTCTTGAGCACGAGCCCGCCCTGCCGGATGGCGTGCACCGTAACGCCTCCGAGCCCTTCTTCCGGTGTGACGGGACCAAACTTCATGCCGCTGACTTCGCTTTGGGTTGTGCCTCGGCCGGCAATCGCAGCCGGGCCGTGATTTCCGCCATAATAGCAACTGCGATCTCCGCTGGCGAGACCGCACCGATATGCAATCCGATCGGCGCGCAGATGCGCGCCAGCGCCTCGTCGCTGGCGCCCTGAGCCCTCAGCCGGTCGAGACGCTTGCCATGGGTTTTCCGCGAGCCGAGCGCGCCGATGTAAAAGCAGTCGCGCGCCAGCGCATGCAGCAGCGCCGGATCGTCGATCTTGGGGTCGTGGGTCAGCGCCACGAAAGCCGTGTAGCGATCGATGTTGAGCGGCGGCAGCGCCACGTCCGGCCAGTCCGCGAACAGGGGGATGTCCGGAAAGCGCTCCGGCGACGCAAAGGCCGTGCGCGGATCGATCACGAAGACATCGTAGCCGAGCGATTGCGCCATCGGCGCTAAGGCCTGGCTGATATGGACCGCGCCGACGATGACGAGGCGGGCCGTCGGCGCGTAGACGTTCAGGAACAGCTTCCGGCCGTCGACCTCGATCATTCCGCTCTTGCCCATGCGCAGGTGCTTGTCGAGTTCGTCATGGAGCGGGTCGGTGGCGATCTCAGCAGCCTTGATGAGGCGCTGGTCGCCGCTGCCCACGTCGGTCACCACGATCACGGCGCGGCGGGCCGCGCGCTCGGTGTTCAGTTCTGACAGGGTATCGTGTTTCAAGAGCGGTCCACCTTCTCGACGAAAACGCGAATCGTACCGCCGCACGACAGCCCGACATTCCAGGCGGTCTCGTCGGCAACGCCAAATTCCAGCATCTTGGGTTTACCGCTGGCGATCACGTCGAGCGCCTCGGTCACCACCGCGCCTTCGACGCAGCCGCCGGACACCGAGCCCAGGAAGGTGCCGTCGTCGTTGATGACCAGGCTCGATCCCGCCGGACGCGGCGCGGAGCCCCAGGTCTGCACCACGGTGGCCAGCGCGACGCCGTGGCCGGATTTGATCCAGCCCTCGGCGGCTTTCAGGATGTCTTCGTCACGGTCAAGCATGATGGGTGGTCCTCAGGCTGCGGAGCGGGTCTCGAAGCGTCGCGGCAACGGGTCCGACGACAGGGCGGCGACCAGCCCCTCCATGGATTCCAAATTATGCACGGGGCGGAATTCATCAACATGCGGCAGCATCATTTTGATGCCCTGGGCCTTGGGCTCGAACCCGTCGAACCGCAACAACGGATTGAGCCAGATCAGGCGACGGCAGGAGCGGTGCAGCCGGTCCATCTCGAACTCCAGCCGGGAATCCGCCTCGCGCTCCAGCCCGTCGGAAATCAGCAGCACGATGGCGCCCTGCCCGAGCACGCGCCGGCCCCACAGATTGTTGAAATGATGCAGCGACGTGGCGATCCGCGTGCCGCCCGCCCAGTCCGCGACGCTCGACGAGCACGCCGCCAGCGCCTCGTCGGGATCGCGCGCGCGCAGCGCGCGGGTGACATTGGTCAGCCGGGTGCCGAACAGGAACACCGAGACGCGCTTGCGCGCATCGGTGATGGCATGCAGGAACTGCAGGAACAGCCGGGTGTAGTCGGTCATCGAGCCGGAAATATCGAGCAGCGCCACGATCGGCGCGGGCTTGTCGATGCGGCCGAGGCGGTGGAATTTCACGATCTCCCCGCCGGTGCGCAGGCTGCCGCGCAGGGTGCGACGCAGATCAAGCCGCGCGCCCCGCGCGTCCGGCGCGAAGCGGCGCGTGCGCAGTTCGGCCTGCGGCAGCTTCATCCGGGCGATGGCGCGCGCGACCTCGGCGATCTCCGCCGAACTCATCTGCGCGAAGTCCTTGCGTTGCAGCACCTCGCGGTCCGACACCGAAAGCTGGACGTTCTTCTCCTCGATCTGCGGGGTATCGACGATGTCCCGGCTCTGCGCGAAGGCTTCCTGCACGCGCCGCGACGCCGGTGGCGGCGGCTTCTGCGCCTCGGGCGGCAGCGGCACGGAATCCAGCATGTGCTCGATGCCCTCCGCGCGGCGGAAGAACAGGTCGAATGCCTGCGCGAACACCAGCGCATGCTCACGGCGCTTGACGAAGATCGCTTCCAGCGTGGTGAACAGGTCGGCACGATTGCCGATGTCGATCAGCCGCATCGCCTTCAGTGCGTCGATCACCGCGCCGGGGCCGATCGGCAGGCCAGCGACGCGCAGCGCCCGGGCGAAGCCGATCACATTGTCGGCAATCAGCCCTCCCGTCGGCGCAGCGATGTCGTTGTCACCGATCATGACACGTCCCGGAACGTCTTCAAGCCGCCGGATCGCTGACGGCTTCCTTGATAACCTTGTCGAGGGCGGGGCCCTGCATGCGGGCGATATCGTCCTGATACTTCAACAGCGCGCCGAGCGTATCGCCAACCACTTGCGGTGTCAGCGCGCGCGCATCGAGTTCGGTGAGCGCGGTGGCCCAGTCGATGGTCTCGGCCACGCCCGGCACCTTGAACAGATCCTGCTCGCGGAGCGCTTGCACGAAGCCGACCACCTGCTGCGACAGCCGCGCGCCGATCCCCGGCACCCGCGACTTGACGATGGCGAGCTCGCGCGCGGCGGAGGGATAGTCGACCCAGTGATAGAGACAGCGGCGCTTGAGCGCGTCGTGAATCTCGCGGGTTCGGTTCGAGGTAACGATGACGATCGGCGGCTGCGGCGCCTTCACCGTGCCGAATTCCGGAATCGTCACCTGGAAGTCGCTGAGGATTTCGAGCAGATAGGCCTCGAACGCCTCGTCGGCGCGGTCGAGTTCGTCGATCAGCAGCACCGGCGGTCCGGCGACATCCGGCTCCAGCGCCTGCAGCAGCGGGCGCTTGATGAGATATTTCTCCGCGAAGATATCGGCGGCGAGTTGGTCGCGGTCGGTCTCGCCGCCGGCTTCGGCAAGACGGATGGCGATCATCTGCGCCGCGCTGTTCCACTCGTAGACGGCGGAGGCGACGTCGAGTCCCTCGTAGCATTGCAGCCGTATCAGCCTGCGGCCCAGCGCGGCGGCCAGCACCTTGGCGATCTCGGTCTTGCCGACGCCGGCCTCGCCTTCGAGAAACAGCGGCCGGCCCATGCGCAGCGACAGATACACCACGGTGGCGAGCGAGCGCTCCGCGAGATAGCCGCGGCTGGTGAGCAGATCGAGCGTTGCATCGACCGACGCTGGAATCTGGCTCATGCGTGGCGGCTCCCGGTTCAGTTTTTCGCGGTGGCGGCTTCGACGGCGCGCCGCGCCAGCACGCCGATCAAATGCGCGCGATAGGCGGCGCTGCCGTGAATGTCGTCGTTCAGTCCGTCCGGCGGCACGGTGAGGCCGTCGAGCGCCTTCGCCGAGAAGCGTTTCTTCAGCGCCTCCTCGAACGCCGTGACGCGGAACACGCCATCGCCGCCCGCCCCCGTCACCGCGACGCGCACGTCCGACGGACGCCGCGCCACGAACACGCCGACCAGCGCATAGCGCGACGCCTGATTGCGGAATTTCTGGTACGCGGCCTTCTTCGGCAGCGGAAACATCACCCTTGTGATGATCTCATCCGGCTCCAGCGCCGTCGAGAACAGGCCCTGGAAATACTCCTCGGGCTTGAGCCTGCGCTTGTTGGTGACGATGGTCGCCCCCAGCGCCATCACCGCCGCGGGATAGTCCGCGGTGGGATCGTTGTTGGCGAGGGAGCCGCCGATGGTCCCCTTGTGACGCACGGCGGGATCGCCGATCAGGCCGGCCAGCTCGGCCAGCGCCGGAATGGCTTCGCCGACGATGGCGGAATTCGCCACTTCGGCATGGGTGGCGGTGGCGCCGATCACCAGGCTGCGGCCCTTCATCTCGATGCCGTTGAGCCCTGCGATATGCGACAGGTCCACCAGATGCGGCGGGCTGGCGAGCCGCTGCTTCATCACCGGCACCAGCGTGTGGCCGCCCGCGATCAGCTTGGCATCCTCGTTCTTGACCAGAAGATTGGCCGCCTGCCGCACGGTTCCCGGGCGATGATACTTGAATTCATACATGACGGGACTTTCGATGCGTTACGCGAGATCGGATTTCGCCATCGCCTTCGCGCCAGCCGCGATCGAGACGACGATGTTCTGATAGCCGGTGCAGCGGCACAGATTGCCCTCGAGCTCCTCGCGGATCACGTCCTCGGAAAGATCGTGACCTTTGCGGTGGACGAGATCGACCGCGGTCATGATCATGCCCGGGGTGCAGAAGCCGCATTGCAGACCGTGGTGCTCGCGAAACGCTTCCTGCATCGGATGCAGCGGCGCACCGTCGGCGGCAAGCCCCTCGATGGTGCGAACCTCGTGACCATCGGCCATCACCGCCAGCGTGGTGCAGGCCTTCACCGCCTTGCCGTCGAGGTGAACGACACACGCACCGCATTGCGAGGTATCGCAGCCGACATGGGTGCCGGTCAGCTTCAGATTCTCCCGCAGGAACTGGACCAGCAGCGTGCGCGGATCGATATTGGCCGTCACGGGATTGCCGTTCACGATCAGTGAAACCTTGGCCATCGACACTCTCTAATCTGTCATCTGTTATCAGTTGTCTTCGGCGCGGCTCTTGAGAGCCGGATGCCGCATGGCGCGGCACCGAAGCCATTTTATAACGGTTCCAGATTGATAATATGAGCCATCGCCGCAATGAGCAACCTCGCGGCGGGCGCAGCGCCCGCCACGAGGTCTGATTTGCCGGAGGGGCAGATATGCCCCGGCGCCCGCTTCAGCCGGCCTTCACCACCTCGGCGAACTTCGCAAAGAACTCGTCGGCGAGCTTCTTCGCCGAACCGGCGATGAGGCGCTGCCCGAGCTGCGCAAGCTTGCCGCCGATCTGGGCCTCGACATTGTAGCTGAGCAGCGTTCCGCCATCCTGATCGGCCAGCGAGACCGTGGCACCCCCCTTGGCGAAGCCGGCCACGCCGCCCTCGCCCTCGCCGGAAATCTTGTAGCTGTTCGGCGGATCGAAATCGCTGAGGGTGACCTTGCCGCGGAAGCGCGCGGACACCGGACCGACCTTCATCTTGGCCACGGCCTCGAACTGATTCTCACCGGCGACATTCAGTTCTTCGCAGCCGGGGATGCACGCCTTGAGAACGGCGGGATCGTTGAGCTTGGCCCACACCACCTCGCGCGAGGCCGGAAGCTGCACTTCGCCCGTCATTGTCATCGCCATGAGCCCGTCTCCCTCACTGCCGGCCGCACTGCGCGAACCCGTCAGGGTCAATTAAGCCAGAGCCTCGGCAAAGAAAAGGCCACTGAATAGAACGCACTGCAACAAGACCTGTGCCCGCGCCCTTGGCAGGCATCCAGGCGTTGGATAGGGTCCGTGCGTCATGAGCACATCGATTTCGCCCCTGCTGGCGCCCATGCTGTCGAGCGCGGCCATGCGTGCGATCTGCGACGATGCCGCGTTTCTTCAATTCATGCTGGATTTCGAAGCGGCGCTGGCGCGGGCGGAAGCGGCGAGCGGCATCGTCCCCGCATCCGCCGCCGCGGCGATCGCGAAAGCCTGCCGGACCGCGTCGTTCGACATGGCGGCTGTCGCGGAGGCTGCGACCCGAGCCGGGAATCTCGCCATTCCACTGGTGAAGATGCTGACCGCCGCGGTGGCGCAGCACGATCCCGACGCCGCGCGCTTCGTCCACTGGGGCGCGACCAGCCAGGATGTGATCGACACCGCGACCATCCTGCAAGTACGCGCGGCCATCGATGTCCTGCTGGTCGATCTCGACCGCGCCATCGCCGGATTCGCAACACTGGCCCGGACGCACCGCGCGACCGCCACGGTGGCGCGGACATGGCTGCAACATGCGCTGCCGATGCCGTTAGGGCTGAAGCTTGCGGAATACGCTGCCGCGCTGCATCGCTCGCGCGGACGGCTGGCGCGCCTGCGCGCGGAGACGCTGGCCTTGCAGTTCGGCGGCGCGGCGGGAACGCTGGCCGCGCTTGGCGACAAGGGACTGGTGGTTGCGGACCAACTGGCGCGGGAGCTGGCGCTGCCGCTGCCCGACGCGCCGTGGCACACCCATCGCGACCGCATCGCCGAAGCCGCCTCGGTGTTCGCAATTCTCACCGGCACCTGCGGCAAGATCGCCCGCGACGTGTCGCTGCTGATGCAGACCGATGTCGGCGAAGCCTTCGAGCCCGCCGGCGAAGGCCGCGGCGGCTCGTCCACCCTGCCGCACAAGCGCAATCCGGTCGCCGCCGCCAGTGCGCTTGCCGCCGCGACCATGGCGCCGAACCTCGCCGCGACGATCTTCGCCGCGCAGGTGCAGGATCACGAGCGCAGCGCCGGCCCGTGGCATGCCGAATGGCCGACCCTGCCGACGCTGATGCTGGTCACCTCCGGCGCGGTGGCGGCGGTCGCGGACATCGCCACGGGGCTGGAGGTCGATACCGCGCGGATGCGCGCCAATCTCGACTCCACCCACGGCCTAGTCATGGCCGAAGCGGTGACGATGGCGCTGGCGGATAAGCTCGGCAAGAGCGAGGCCCATCACATTATCGAGGCGGCGAGCCGCGAGGCCATCGCCACACGCAGGCCGCTGCGCGAGGTGCTCGGCGCGAACGTCCGCGTCAGCGCGCATCTCGACCGCAAACACCTCGACGGCCTGTTCGAACCAATGGCCTATCAAGGCGTCTCGCAGGCGCTGATCGATCGCCTGCTCGCCTCGCTCGATACCCCGGGCGTAAATTAGCAAGGAGACATGCCATGCCCATGATCGACGCCGACGGCTGCCGGCTCAACGTCGCGGTGGACGGCCGCGACGGCGGACCGACCATCATGCTGTCGAACTCGCTCGGCGCCACCATGGCGATGTGGGAGCCGCAGATGGCGGCGCTCAAGAAGCTGTTTCGCGTGGTGCGCTACGACCGGCGCGGCCACGGCCAATCGGACGTGCCGACAGGCCCCTATTCCATGGATCGGTTCGGCAAGGACGTGCTCGCGATCCTCGACGATCTCAACATCGACAGGGTGCACTGGTGCGGACTGTCGATGGGCGGCATGGTGGGACAATGGCTCGGCGCCAACGCCCCGGACCGGATCGACCGGCTGATCCTCGCCAATACCACCTGCTACTATCCCGATCCCACCAACTGGCAGAACCGCATCAAGACGGTGCGGGAGAATGGCCTCGCCGCCATCGCCGATACAGTGATCTCGGGATGGCTGACCGCGGATTTCCGCGCGCGCGAGCCCGAGACCGCAGCGCGCATGAAGGCGATGCTGATCGCCTCGCCGATCGAAGGCTATCTCGCCTGCTGCGAGGCGCTGAGCCGGCTCGACCAGCGCGACCTGCTGCCGCGCATCAAAGCGCCGACGCTGATCATCGCCGGACGCCACGACCAGTCGACGCCGGTGGACGCCAGCGTCTATATGCGCAGCCAGATCCCCGACGCGAGCATGACGCTGCTCGATGCCGCACACATCTCGAACGTGGAGCAGGCGCACAACTTCACCGACGCCGTGATCGGCTTCCTGACCCAGCGCTGAGGAGAGCGCCATGGACGACGACGAGCGCCGCCGACAGGGCGAAGCGAAACGGCGGGACGTGCTTGGCCACGCCTGGGTCGACAAGTCGGCCGCCGGCCGCAATGCCTTCAACGCAGACTTCCTTGATCTCATCACGCGCTATGCGTGGGGCGAAATCTGGACACGGCCGC
The DNA here is from genome assembly GCA_017308495.1 of Afipia sp. Taxonomy (GTDB): domain Bacteria; phylum Pseudomonadota; class Alphaproteobacteria; order Rhizobiales; family Xanthobacteraceae; genus Afipia. Next base: position 3,647 of record JAFKES010000120.1, on the reverse strand, counting down.
AGATCGATCCGCGCACCCGCCGCGTGCTGGTGATCGGCACCCTGCTCGCGCTCGGCCAATGGGAGGAATTCCGGCTGCATGTCCGCGCGGCGCTGACCGAGGGCGGTTTCACGCCGCAGGACATCAAGGAAATCCTGTTGCAGCAGGCGATCTATTGCGGCGTGCCGGCGGTCAACCACGCCACCAAGGAAGCGCTCGCGGTGATTCAGGAACTGGGGCTGCTCGACAGATAGCCGCCATGCGCCAGACCGGCCTGCTTCTCCTTGCGCGTGCGGGAGGCCGCCGGATCGCCATCGACAATCAGCAGAATCGCCGCCCCGATCAGCAACAGCGCCTCGCTGGCATGCAGGCGCAGCGCCGCGATCTCTCCGACCTTGGAGGCCGCGATCAGGCCCGCCATGCTGATAAAGGCACCAAGGCCGAGGGCGAAGGCCAGCGCCTCGTCGCAGCTGCCCTTCTTGCGCAGCGCCTCGCGCACCACCATCAGCAGAAACACCAGGAAAAACGCGGCGACGATCACCTTGCCGAGCGCGAGCAGCCAGGCGACGCGAACGGTATTGACCGCGTCGAGGCCGAGAAAATCGCTGACATACATGGCGGCGGCGATATTCGAGCGGTCGTAGAAACCGCGGATCGGCGAAATCCACACCTTCAGCGCCGAGATCGTCCATACCGGGATAACATACGCCGCGACGAGGACGCCGTTAAAGGTACTGATCCGCCAACCCTGATACATGCCGCCTGCTCCAACGTTGGCCGGAGCTAACCCCGCTCAATTCGGAGCGGCAATTTAAACCCTTTCTTAACCTTAACGGCCCCGCCTCCGCTGTGGACAACCCGGCCGCGCCGGCTCAACGCAAAGAGAATCCCGCCAATGGGCGGGATTCTCCTTCACGAGACCGAACCGGACGGTTAGCGGCCGCCCTGCTGGCCGGGCTTGTGGCTCGGGTCCTGCTGCTGCTGGCCCGGTTTCTGGCCGCCGCCCTGCTGCTGCTGGCCCGGCTTCTGGCCCGGGTTCTGGCTCTGCTGGCCGGGGTTCTGGTTCGGATTGTTCTGGCTGCTCATGATTGATCTCCTTTGTTGAGCTCCGTACCAATCGGCATCGACGTTGCGGGTTTCGCGGAACTTACGGTTCCCGCACACTTTTTCGCGATACGGCAAACGCAGGCGTGTGGACGACGTCGGCACGCCGCACCTCCGGCGGTTGCCGCACCGGGTTCCCGCTGTTAAAAAACGGGACGGCGATCCGGCTGCCGGAGCCTTCGGCGTACAGATGTGAGTGGGGGCGAGCGGGACGCCAGTGGCGGTCCGTTCGCGAAATTGGCTTCAGGTGGCAGCGCGGGTTCACATTTGGAATACTTCGCCCAGCAACTCATCAACGGACTGGTGCTCGGCTCGATCTATGGCCTGATCGCCATCGGCTACACGATGGTCTACGGCATCGTCGGCATGATCAATTTCGCCCATGGCGACATTTTCATGATCGGCGGCTTCATCGCGCTGATCTCGTTCCTCGTGCTGGTGTCGTTCGGCCTTACCGCCATTCCCGTCATCCTGCTGCTGGTGCTGCTGGTGTCGATGGCGGTCACCGCGCTGTACGGCTGGACGGTGGAGCGCATTGCCTACCGGCCCCTGCGCCAGTCGTTCCGGCTCGCGCCGATGCTGTCGGCCATCGGCATGTCCTTCGTGCTGTCGAACTACGCGCAGGTGGCGCAGGGCGCCCGCGTCAAGCCGGTGCCGCCCGTCATCACCGGCGGCTATACCCTGTTCGAGAACGACGGCTTCGTGGTGCGGCTGTCCAACATCCAGATCATCGTGGTCGTCACCACGATCGTGCTGCTGGTCATCTTCTCGTGGCTGGTGGCGCGCACCCGGCTCGGCCGCGACATGCGCGCCTGCGAGCAGGACCAGACCATGGCGGCGCTGCTCGGCGTCGACGTCGACCGCACCATCTCCATGACCTTCGTGATCGGCGCGGCGCTCGCCGCCGTGGCCGGCATGATGTACCTGCTCTACTACGGCGTGATCGATTTCTTCATGGGCTTCGTCGCCGGCATCAAGGCCTTCACCGCGGCGGTGCTCGGGGGCATCGGCTCGCTGCCCGGCGCGATGCTCGGGGGATTGGCCATCGGCCTGATCGAAACCTTCTGGGCCGCCTATTTCTCGTCCGAATATAAAGACGTCGCCGCGTTCTCGATCCTGATCGTTGTCTTGATCTTCCTTCCCACCGGCCTGCTCGGCCGCCCGGAAGTCGAGAAAGTCTGAGAGGCGGCGTGGCGCAGTCCGTCAATCCCGCAAGCCCCGCGCCCAAAGCCACTGCTGCGTCGCGCGGCCTGCCCTTCATCCTCAAGAAATCGCTGCTCAGCGCGCTGGTGGCGCTGGTGCTGTTCTCGCTGATGATCGGCGTGCGCACAGAGGCCGGTCCCGAAGGCCAGCTGATTTACTGGACGCGATTCGGCGATCTCGCCGCACTCGTGGCCGCGGTGTTCTTCGGCAGCATTGCGGTCGAACTGTTGCGGCAATGGGCCGGGCCGTCCCGGGGTGCAACGCTGTTGCCGCCCCAGGCCGGCCGCGCGCTGGGACAGCTGCAACGCTTTCTCGCGCCGGCGCTGCTGGCGTTCGCGTTTCTGGTGCCGGTGATCTTCTACGACCAGCGCTACATTCTCGATCTCGGCATCCTGGTGCTGACCTATGTGATGCTCGGCTGGGGGCTGAACGTCGTGGTCGGCCTCGCCGGCCTGCTCGATCTCGGCTATGTCGCGTTCTACGCGGTCGGCGCTTATTCGTTCGCGCTGTTGTCGCAATACGGCCTGCCGTTCCTGCTGGTGTCGTCCACCGCACCGTTCGTGACGGTGGATTTCTACGAACTCGGCCCGTGGGCGTTCTGGGTGCTGCTGCCGATCTCCGGTCTGCTCGCCGCATTCTGGGGCATGCTGCTCGGCTTCCCGGTACTGCGCCTGAAGGGCGACTATCTCGCCATCGTCACGCTGGCGTTCGGCGAGATCATCCGCCTCGTGCTGCTCAACTGGCAGAACGTCACCGGCGGTCCCAACGGCATCACCGGCATTCCGCGACCGAGCTTCTTCGGCATCCCGCTGACCAACACCGACGATGGCCTCGCCGCCCGTCTCGGCATCGAGTTCTCCGCCACCCATCGCGTGGTGTTCCTGTTCTACATCATCCTCGCGCTGGCGCTGCTGACCAACTGGGTGACCGTTCGCCTGCGGCGGCTGCCGATCGGCCGGGCGTGGGAAGCCCTGCGCGAGGACGAAGTCGCCTGCCGCTCGCTCGGCATCAACACCACCACGACGAAGCTCACCGCCTTCGCCACCGGCGCGATGTTCGGCGGCTTCGCCGGCGCGTTCTTCGCCACCCGTCAGGGTTTCATCAGCCCGGAATCCTTCACCTTCCAGGAATCGGCGCTGGTGCTCGCCATCGTGGTGCTGGGCGGCATGGGCTCGCAGCTCGGCGTGGCGCTGGCGGCGCTGGCCATGATCGGCGGCTTCGAACTGTTCCGCGGCTTCGAGCAGTTCCGCATGCTGGTGTTCGGCTCGGCCATGGTGCTGTTGATGATCTGGCGGCCGCGCGGCCTGATCGGCCACCGCGCGCCCTCGGTGTATCTGGAAAAGCCGACGCAGATCTCGTCC
>JAFKES010000119.1 GCA_017308495.1 Afipia sp. | reverse complement strand
GGCAGGCCGAAGGCGTCCCAGCCCATCGGATGCAGCACGTTATGGCCCTTGGCGCGCATGTAGCGCGCCACCACGTCGCCCATGGTGTAGTTGCGGACGTGGCCCATGTGGATGCGCCCCGACGGGTAGGGGAACATTTCGAGCACGTAGTATTTCGGCCGGGGATCGTCGTTGCGGGTGGCGAAAATCGCCTGCTCGTCCCAGAGCTTCTGCCAGCGGGGCTCGGATTCGCGGGCGTTGTAGCGTTCGGTGCTCATCGGATCGGTCGTCTGCCAGAAAAACGGGGAAAAAGGGGAAGGGCGAGGTTGACGGCTGACTAGCCACAAAAGACCGCGGCGGGTCAACGCCTTGGCGGCGGATCAGGGGCGCGCGGGCCGGTCAGCTCGCCAGCGGAACGGTCTCGGCGGTGGTCCGGATCGGGGCATGCTCGACCACGGCGTTGCGGCCGCGCCGCTTGGCGGCATAGAGGGCGGTATCGGCCGCTTCCACCACATCGTCCTGCCGCTGGCTCTCCCCCGGCGTCACGGTGGCGACCCCGACGCTGACGGTCACCACCCGGGTGGTGTTGGTGACATGGGGAATCGCGAGATTTTCCACGGTGGCACGGACGATCTCGCCGATGCGCAGGGCGTCGGCGGCGCCGGTCTCGGGCAGCAGCAGGCAGAACTCCTCGCCGCCATAGCGGGCGGCGAAGCCGGCGTGATCGCTGGCGATGGCGGCCAGCGTGGCGCCGATGCGGCTCAGGCAGGCATCGCCCTCGGGATGGCCGTAGCCGTCGTTGAACGCCTTGAAGTGATCGACGTCGATCATCAGCAGCGACAGGCCGTGGCCGCTTTGAAGCGCGCGCATCCATTCGAAATCGAGGCGGCTCTGGAACCCGCGGCGGTTGGCGAGGCCCGACACCACGTCGAGCGAGGCGATCACCGTCAGACGGTCGTTGGCCGCGACCATTTCGCGCTGGCGCGCGGCAAGCTGCGCCGCCATGGCGTTGAAAGCCCGCGCCAGCGGCACGAACTCCCGCGGCAGCGTCGTGCTGGCGGCGCGTGCGGCGAGATCGCCGCGGCCGAAGCGGTGGGCCATCTCGGTGATAATGCGGATCGGGCGGATAATCAGCCGTTCGCCGGCGTACCAGGCTCCGATCAACGTCAGGACGATCACCAGCGCCAGTTCCAGATAGGTGTTGCGGATGTCGCGATCGACATCGCCCAGCATGCCGGCCTGGTTCATGGTGACGATCATGCGCGCGCGCGTTCCGGCGACGCGGGCGAACGATACCGCTTCCCGCTCGCCGTCCGCGGAGGTGAAAGCAATCGAACCGGCTTCGCGGTCGAGATTGATCTCGCGCAGGATCACCGCTTCCAGCAGCGAGGTGTCCTTCAGTTGCTGGCCGATCAGGTGCGCCTTGTCCGGCCGTGTCGCCAGGATGGTGCCCTGACCGTCCACCAGGAACACCGAGACGCCCTGGCGCCCGCCGCGGTTGCCGAGAAGGTCCGACATCCATGTCAGGTCGATGGCGGCGATCACCACCGGCTGCGGCCCGCCGTCGACGGCGGAGACCGGATAGGCGGCGACGATGGTGGGCAGGCCGGTGGGGCGGCTCAGGATGTAGTCGCTGACCACGAATTCATGGAGGTTCTGAACGGTCTTGATGTAGTCGCGGTCACCGACCTGGAAACCGACGATGTGCGGCATCGTGGAGCACTGGATCGTGCCGTCGGGGCTGACGATGGACAGGCTCCGGATCCACGGCAGATCGACGCTCAGGCTGGCGCGCAGGATGGCGCAGCCGCGGCCCTCGCGGGCGGCGGCGGCGTAGATATAGGCCGAGGATTTCAGCACCGCCTGCACGGTGGAGATGATTTCGCGCTGGGCGGCGGCGGTGTGCTTCGCCAGTTCGGACAGTTCGTTGGCGACCTGCTTGAGCTGCTTGGCGCGCGAGGCTTCCAGCAGCCAGACGCGGTCCAGCATCAGCGGAACGACAAGGATCAGGGCCAGAATCACGAGGCGGGTGCGAATCCCCCCAAGCGCCTTCAATCTGGATGTCTTGCAGACGATAGTGCCGGTCACGTCGATATTCCCTTGCCCCGGCGGCGAAGTTACGGGAAAGGAACTCAAGGACGTTTTCGCGAATTTGCTAAAATTCGAACGATCGCCGGTCTTTCTGGAACCGAGGGCGAGATGCCGACTGAAACCACGTGTCCGGTCACCTCTGATTCACCAAACGGTCCGGCTGTAAACGCTCTCGCCGCAGTGGAGCGCGAAATCGCCCGCGCCTGTCGCGACGCGCGCCGCGACCGCGCGGCTGTGACCCTGATCGCGGTCTCCAAGACCTTTGCCGCCGAGGACATCGCGCCCGTGATCGCCGCCGGCCAGCGCGTGTTCGGTGAAAACCGCGTGCAGGAGGCGAAGGCGAAATGGCCGCCTTTGATGCAGGCTCATCCCGGGCTCGCCCTGCATCTCATCGGTCCGCTGCAATCCAACAAGGCGAAGGAGGCGGTGGCGCTGTTCGATGCCATTCATTCGGTGGACCGCCCCAGCATCTGCGAGGCGCTGGCGAAGGAAATCGACAGGCAGGGCCGCAGTCCGCAACTGTTCGTTCAGTTGAATACGGGCGAGGAGCCGCAGAAGGCGGGCGTTGCCCCGGCCGATGCCGATGCCTTTCTCAAAAGCTGCCGCGACGTTTACGGGCTGACGATTGCGGGGCTGATGTGCATTCCGCCGGCGGACGAGGCCCCCGCGCCGCATTTCGCGCTGACCGCCAAGATCGCCGCGCGCAACGGGCTCAAGTTGCTGTCCATGGGCATGAGCGCGGATTTCGCCGTCGCCATCCAGTTCGGCGCGACCCATGTCCGGGTCGGCTCGGCGATCTTCGGCACGCGCTGAAGTCTGCAGTCCTCACCCGATCACGATCCGCGTGCGTGGCCCGAGCCGCGCCAGCAGATGTCGCATCGCGCCCGGCGTGAGGCCGACGCATCCCGCGGTGGGCCCGAACTGCGGGCGCGCCAGATGCAGGAACACGGCGCTGCCGCGGCCGGCCACGCGCGGGCGGGTGTTGTGGTCGATCTCGACGATGAAATCGTAGAGGTGGTCGTCGCGCATCAGCCGGTCGCCGGCCTCGCCCGGGGCGCGGCGCACCGGGCGGTTGTAGTGCCGCTCCGCGGGATCCTCGGACCAGGCGTCGGCGGCGGTAATCGGGCGCACCGGCAGGTGGGTCGCGGGCCGCGGATGGCGATCGGCGCGCCACCACAGCCGCACCGGGTGGAAGACACCTCGCGGGGTGCCGCCGTCACCTTCGAATTTGTTGGCCTTGATTCCGCCGCGCCCAAGCGCCACCGGTAAGACATGACCGCCGGCCGTCAGCCAGCCCCGGGTCCTGTGGCCCGCGGCGGCGCGGACGAAAACCGCCGACAGCGGTGAATCACGCGAGGGTGTTTGATAAGTCCTTGGAAAAGCTTCATTTCCCATGGCTGCTCTGCAACTCTGGCTTGCACTTTTGTCGGCACATGATCTATTTCGCCGAGGGGGCTGGGGCCTCGCCGCGAATCCCTTATTTTACAGCATGTTTCAAAGGATTGGATGCCATGACCAATGCCCGCAAGATCCTGATCGTGGATGACGACACCGATCTGCGCGAAGCCCTGGTCGAGCAGTTGTCGCTGCACGAGGAATTCGAGGCCTCCGCGGTCGATACCGGGGCCAAGGGGGTGCAGGCGGCCAAGAGCTACGCGCCCGATCTGGTGCTGATGGATGTCGGCCTGCCCGACACCGACGGCCGCGAGGTGGTGCGCAGCCTGCGCAAGACCGGCTTCAAGTCGCCGATCATCATGCTGACCGGGCACGACACCGATTCGGATACCATTCTCGGCCTCGAATCCGGCGCCAACGACTATGTCGCCAAGCCGTTCCGCTTCGCGGTGCTGCTGGCGCGAATCCGGGCGCAGCTGCGCCAGCACGAGGCCAGCGAGGACGCCGTGTTCACGGTCGGCCCCTACAGCTTCCGGCCCGGCTCCAAGATGCTGACCGGCGCCAACGCCAAGAAAGTCCGCCTCACCGAGAAGGAGACCGCGATCCTGCGCTTCCTCTACCGCGCCGGGCAGCTGCCGGTGTCGCGCGAGACCCTGCTGCAGGAAGTGTGGGGCTACAATTCCGGCGTCACCACCCACACCCTGGAGACGCACATCTACCGGCTGCGCCAGAAGGTGGAGAAGGACGCCGGCAATCCCGAAATCCTTGTGACCGAGTCCGGCGGCTATAAACTGGTGCCATGAGGCGAATCAGCAGACGCATCAATCGCCCGGCCGCGGCGCGCAATGGCCATTGAAGACGATATCGCGCTGTTCGCGCGCGTGCCGGCGTTGAGCCAGCTCGGCATGGCGGCGTTGCAGGTGCTTGCCATCGGCGCCGAGCAGCGCGACTTCGGGTTCGGCGAGAAGCTGTTCGCCGAAGGCGAGCCGGCGGATTGCGGCTATATCGTCCGCTATGGCGCGTTTCGCGTCGCCTCCGACGATGGTCAGGAAGCGGTGGCCGGGCCGGATGCCCTGATCGGTGAACTTGCTCTGATGGTGCCGATGGCGCGGCCGGCGACGGCGACCGCATTGGAACAGTCGTCGGTGCTGCGGGTGTCGCGCAGCCTGTTCCAGCGGGTGCTGGAGAGCCATCCCGAGGCCGCGCGCCGCCTGCGCGACGACATGGCCGCGCGCTCCAGCGCCGCCGTCACCGCCATGGCGCGTGCGGCGGCGACGCTGCGATAGTTCCGCAAGGGTCGCTTAGACGTCGAGCACCGCCGTCACCGGCACGTGGTCCGAGGGACGCTCCCAGCCGCGCGCGTCGCGGGTGATCCTGAAATCGCGTACGCTGTTTTCCAGCGCCTTCGACACCCAGATGTGATCGAGCCTGCGGCCGCGATCGGCCGCGGTCCAGTCGGCGGCGCGATAGCTCCACCACGTATAGACCTTCTCCGACAGCGGGATGCGCTGGCGCGCGACGTCGATCCAGTCGCCGTGCGCCTGCACGCCGAGCAGCTTCTCGCATTCGACCGGCGTGTGCGACACCACCTTCAGAAGCTGCTTGTGCGACCACACGTCATGCTCGTGCGGGGCGACGTTGAGATCGCCGACCAGGATATGGCGGTCGCCGGGCTTGGGATGCAGCGGCGCGCAGGCGCGCATCTCGTCGAGGAACGACAGCTTGTGCGCGAATTTCGGGTTGAGCGCGGGGTCGGGAATGTCGCCGCCGGCGGGGACGTAGAAATTGTGCAGCACCAGCGGCGCGGTAAGCATCGCCTCGGCGCCGAACGCCACCGAGATGTGCCGCGAATCCGGGTTGTCGCAGAAGGTCCGTACCTCGCGATTGGCGAACGGAATCTTCGAGACGACGGCGACGCCGTGATAGCCCTTCTGGCCGTTGAGCGCGATGTGCTCATAGCCGAGGCGCCTGAAGCGCTTCACCGGAAACGCATCGTCCGGGCACTTGGTCTCCTGCAGGCACAGCACGTCGGGCCGCGCCGCCTTGATGAACTTGGCGACGAGATCGATGCGCAGGCGCACCGAATTGATGTTCCAGGTGGTGAGGGTGAGTTGCATGACGGCAGGCGGCTTTCGGATGGTCGCATGCGGCCATCCGGTCCCGACGGTGTCGGGGATGGTCCGCGCATCCATCCATTCAGGAAGATCGATCGCCGGGTCAAGCCCGGCGATGACGTCGTGCCGGATCGGCAGTCACCGGCTTGCGGCCGACGCCGTCAATTGTTGGGGGTCGGATAGCTGGTGTAGTCGATCTTGAACATGCCCGGATCGAGCTTCTTGGTGGTGTCGAGATTGTAGACGGCGATGGTGGTGTCGTAACCCTGCGGGTCGGTCACGGTCCACTGCTTGAGCTGGTTGTCCTTGGCGCCGATCATCAGCATCAGCCGACTGGTGCCGATCAGCGGCTGCTTCTCTTCGATGGTGACGCTGATGTACATGTCGTCGGCCGACACGCCCACCAGCTTGGTGTCGCGCATCAGGTCGATGCGGTCGGACAGCAGGAAGCGCAGCGGCGTCTGCGACAGCGGATAGACGTCCTGGGTCGCGAGCCTGCGGTCGCGCACCACCACCGAGGAGCCGTCGGCGACGATGGCGATCGGGCTCGGGTCGTCATACTCGAAGCGCACCTTGCCGGGCTTCTGGATGTAGAAATCGCCGGTGGTCCGGCGGCCGTCGGGCCCGACCTGGACGAAATTGCCGGAGACGTTCTGCAGCGTCGAGAGATAGCTGCTGACCTTGCTCGCGAGCGCCCGCTGGTTGGCGTCGAAATTCGGCGTGCCGCCGCCGAACAGGTTGCGCAGGTCGGGAATGATCGGCGACGGCGGAGCCGTGGTGGCGGGGCGGCTGGGGGCGACCGGCATCGGCTGGTGCTGCTGGGCGTCCGCGGTGGCGCCGCTGCGGGCTTTGGGCGCGGGCTTCGGTAGCGGCACCGCCTGCGCGAACGCCGCGGACATGGTCAGCGCCGCGACAAGAACCGCCATCGGCGCTTTCACGGGGACGCGAAATCCCGGCCTGCGGGCGGGAGCGCGAAACGGCTGATGGCGGGATGAGGGGGTCAACGGTCCGTCCTGTCCGGGATGTTGCTCTGTTCCGATCGGGCCTAACCCGATGCTATGGCGTTTTCGCGGCTGCGAATAGGGCGTGTGCGGCGGGCATGGCTAGCCGAAACGCTCCTCTTCCTCGGGCAGCAGGATTTCGCGTTTGCCGGCATGGTTGGCCTGGCCGACGATGCCTTCCAGCTCCATCCGCTCCATCAGCGAGGCGGCGCGGTTGTAGCCGATCTGCAGCCGGCGCTGGATGTAGCTGGTGGAGGCCTTGCGGTCGCGCTTGACGATGGCCACCGCCTGCTGGAACAGGTCGGCCTCGCCGCCATTGGCGCCCATGCCGGTGCCATCGAACACGGCGTTGCCGTCCTCGTCGGTTTCCTCTTCCGCCGTGACCGCTTCGAGATATTCCGGCTGGCCCTGCGACTTGAGGTGGCGGACGATCTTCTCGACCTCCTCGTCCGACACGAACGGGCCGTGGACGCGGCTGATGCGGCCGCCGCCGGCCATGTAGAGCATGTCGCCCTGGCCGAGCAGTTGCTCCGCGCCCATTTCGCCGAGAAGCACGCGGCTGTCGATCTTCGAGGTCACCTGGAAGGAGATGCGGGTCGGGAAGTTGGCCTTGATGGTGCCGGTGATGACGTCCACCGATGGGCGCTGCGTCGCGAGAATCACATGGAGGCCCGCGGCGCGCGCCATCTGCGCCAGGCGCTGCACCGCGCCTTCGATGTCCTTGCCGGCGACCATCATCAGGTCGGCCATTTCGTCGACGATGATGACGATGTAGGGCAGCGGCTCAAGCTCGAGCTTCTCTTCCTCGTAGATCGCCTTGCCGGTGTCCTTGTCGAATCCGGTGTGGACGGTGCGGGTCAGCTCCTCGCCCTTGGCTTTCGCCTCGGCGACGCGCGCGTTGTAGCCGTCGATGTTGCGCACGCCGAGCTTCGACATGTTCTTGTAGCGCTGCTCCATCTCGCGCACGGCCCATTTCAGCGCGACGACGGCTTTCTTGGGATCGGTCACGACCGGTGTCAGAAGATGCGGGATGCCGTCATAGACGGAGAGTTCGAGCATCTTGGGATCGACCATGATCAGGCGGCACTGGTCCGGCCGCAGCCGATACACCAGCGAGAGGATCATGGTGTTGATGCCGACCGATTTGCCGGAGCCGGTGGTGCCCGCGATCAGCATGTGCGGCATCTTCGCCAGATCGACGATGACCGGATCGCCGCCGATGCTCTTGCCGAGGCACAACGGTAGCTTGGCGGTGGTGTCGGTCGCTTCCTTCGCCGACAGCAGTTCGCGCAGGTAGACCTTCTCGCGCTTGACGTTCGGCAGTTCGATGCCGATGGCGTTGCGCCCGGGCACGACCGCGACACGCGCCGACACCGCGCTCATGGAGCGGGCGATGTCGTCGGCAAGGCCGATGACGCGGGATGATTTGATGCCGGGCGCCGGTTCGAGTTCGTAGAGCGTGACGACGGGGCCGGGGTTGGCCTTGACGATTTCGCCACGCACGCCGAAGTCCTGCAGCACGCTTTCCAGCGCGCGCGAATTGGCTTCGAGCTCGTCCTTGCTCAGGGTCATGCGGTCCGACGCCTTGGGCGCGGCCAGCACCGAGATCGGCGGCAGCACGAACACGCCCTTGCGGCTCGCAGGTTTCGGCTCGGCGCGCTTGCGCGGCGCGCGCGCCACCGGCGCCTCGTCCTCTTCGTCCTCGTCTTCTTCTTCGATGGCGTCTTCGTCGCCGGCGTGATCTTCGATCTCGTCCTCGTCGTTGTCGTCGCGCGGCACCAGCGAGGGACTGCGGCGCTCGCCGCCGAGGTCGGGCTCCATGCGGTCGAAGGCGCGGGCGCGCCGCTTATCCTCGTTGCGGCCGAGCATCACGGCGAGCAGCGCCGATGACATCCGCATCACGCGGGCCTTGGCGCTCATCAGGGCGTGGACCACGAAGCCGAGCGAGATCGAGCGGCTGTCGTCCTCGTCTTCGTCCTCGTCGTCTTCGTCGAGCACGGCGCGTCGCGGCTCGGCGGCGTGCGCCTGCGCGCCTGCGCCGCAGGCGAAGGCCAGAGTGGCGATCATCGCCGCACACAAGATCAGGCCGAGCACGATGCGATAGATCAGGCCGGGCGGGCCGAACACCAGTGCGGGAAATCGCACCAGCGCATCGCCGACCACGCCGCCGAGGCCGGTCGGCAGCGGCCAGGAGCCGCTGCGCGGCCAGCAGCTTGCAAAACCGGCCGCGATCACCGCGCACAGGATCCAGCATCCGACGCGCAGCGCGTGGCGGTCGAACGGGCGGTGGGTCACCAGCCGCCAGCCCCACACCGCGACCGGCAGCACCAGCATGATCGCGCCGAGGCCGAGAATCTGCATCAGCATGTCGGCGCCGATAGCGCCGGGCCAGCCCATCACGTTGCGGATCGGCCCGGAGGTGGCGTGGCTGAGGCTCGGGTCCTGCACCGACCACGTCATCAGCGCGGCGGCGATCACGCAGCACAGCGTGATGACGCCGAGCCCCGCAAGCTCGCGCAGCCGGCGCGCGAACATCTCGCGCAGCGGGTCGGACATCTGGCCGACAATGGGAATGACGCGCTCGATCGCCGGCATGTCCTACTCGCCCCGTGACATGTTCAACACTTCCACCATCCGGTGCAGCGCCTCGGCGGTTGCGCCGCTGTCCTGCACCATGGCGACGCGGATATAGCCGGCGCCGGGATTGCTGCCGTCGGCCTGCGGCCGCGCCAGATAGCTGCCCGGAATGACGCGCACGCCGCCGTCGCGGAACAGCGTCACCGTGGCGGCTTCGTCGCCGCCGTATGCCGACACGTCGAGCCAGATGCAGAATCCGCCGGCGGGCCTGCGGTAGCCGAAGCGGCTGCCGAGAATCTGGTCGGCGAGATCGAACTTGATGCCGTAGAGGCGCCGGTTCTCCTCGACATGGGCTTCGTCGCCATAGGCGGCGGCGGCGACATGCTGCAGCGGCACCGGCACCTGCGGCGCGGCGACGTTGCGCAGTTCGTGGAAGCGCGCCAGAAAGTTCTTGTCGCCGGCGGCGAAGCCGACGCGCAGGCCCGGCAGGTTGGAGCGCTTGGACAGCGACTGGAACGCCACCACGTTGGCGAAGTCGTTTCCGGCAACCGCCAGCAGGCTGCCCGGCGCTTCCCGCGTGTAGATTTCCGAGTAGCATTCATCGCTCAGCACGATGAAGCCGTAACGGTCGGCGAGTTGTTTGACGCGCGCGAAATAGGCGGGCGACGCCACCGCGCCCTGCGGATTGGCGGGCGAGGCGAGATAGAACGCCACGGTGCGTTCCAGCGTCGCGGGATCGAGCGCATCGAGATCGGGCAGAAAGCCGTTGTCGCGCACGGTCGGCAGGAACACCGCTTCGCAGCCGGCGGCGCGTGTGCCGGCGGCATAGGCCGGGTAGAACGGATTGGGCATCAGGATCGCGGGCGCGCCCTTGCGCGGGGCGACATAGCGCGCTGCGGCGATGGCGGCGAAGAACAGCCCCTCGCGGCTGCCGTTGAGCACCAGCACCTCGGTCTCGGGATCGAGGGCGCGGGGCAGGCCGAAGCGGCGGGTCGCCCAGGCGGCGGCGGCCTCGCGGAACGGTGCGATGCCCCTGGCGATCGGGTAGCGGCCGAATTCGTTGATATGGCGGGCGAGGACCGGGCCGACGAAATCCGGCACCGGGTGCTGCGGCTCGCCCAGCGACAGGTTGATCAGGGGCCGGCCCGGCGTCAGCGGCGCGAGCAGGTCGGCCAGCCGGGCGAATGGCGAGCGCTCGTTGGCCGGCGGGGCAGCGGGAGTGCCGGCGCCGGGAGCCGTGCGGGAAGAAGCAGTCATGGCCATCGTGGAGCGCGCCAGTATTGTCGGGACCGCCGGCCCGGAAACGGACCGCGCGGGATCGGATGATCCTCACCATAGGAGCGGCGAGGTTAAGGCGCGATTAACCATCGCGCACTGCCGGTTCAAGCCCGCCGGCGGTGGCCGAAAAAGAAAAGGACCCCGGCTTGCGCCGGGGCCCTCCGCCGGCAGGGGCATTGCCGGGTATCTGCCCCCACCGTCGTTCGCACGAGTCGCTTACATGTTGTAAGCCCGCTCGCCGTGTTCTGCGATGTCGAGTCCCTCGCGCTCCTTGTCTGCGGAGACACGAAGTCCGACGATCAGGTCAATGATCTTGAAGATGATCGCCGAACCGATGGCGCACCAGGCGATCGCGACACCGACGGCCACCACCTGGTTCCAGACCTGAGTGGCCATGTGGTAGTCGGTCACGCCGACGCCGCCGAGCGACGGAGACACGAAGATGCCCGTCCCGATGGAGCCGACAATGCCGGCAATACCGTGCACACCGAACACGTCAGCCGTGTCGTCGTAGCCGAGGGCGTTCTTGACCACCGTGCAGAAGATGAACGACACGATGCCGCCCACGACTCCCAGCACGATGCCGCCGAGCGGTCCGACAAGACCCGCAGCAGGCGTGATGGCGACGAGGCCGGCGATGACACCCGACACCGTTCCCAGCAACGACGGATGGCCCTTGACGATCCATTCCACGAACATCCAGGCCAGCGCCGCGGCAGCGGTGGCAAGCAAGGTGTTGACCAGCGCAAGACCTGCCACGTCGTTGGCGGCCAGTGCCGAACCGGCGTTGAAGCCGAACCAGCCGATCCAGAGCAGGGCGCCGCCGGTGAAGGTGAGGGTCAGCGAGTGCGGAGCCAGCAGATCCTTGCCGAAGCCGATGCGCTTGCCCACCATCAGACACCCGATGAGGCCGGCGATGCCTGCGTTGATGTGAACGACCGTGCCGCCGGCGAAGTCGAGCGCGCCGAGCTTCATCAGATAGCCGTCGGCCTGCCAGACCATGTGGGCCATCGGGTAGTAGACGAAGATCGACCACAGCACGACGAACAGCATGACAGCCGAGAACTTTGTGCGTTCGGCGAATGCGCCAATCGCCAGCGCGGGCGTGATTGCCGCGAAGGTCATCTGGAAGGCGAAGAACACGAATTCGTAGATGGTGCCGCCGTCATTCACGGTGTCCTTGGCGACGCCGCTAAGAAACGTCTTCGCGAAACCGCCGATAAACGGTGATCCTGACGTGAAGGCGAGACTGTAGCCGATGACGATCCAGAGGATCATCGAAATACAGGCTCCTGCGAGTACCTGCGTCAGCACCGAAAGCATATTCTTGCTGCGGACGAGGCCGCCGTAGAACAGCGCCAGGCCGGGCACGATCATCAGCAACACGAATACGGTGGAAACCAGCATCCACGCAGAATCGCCCTTGTCGGCCACCGCAGGAGCGGCTGCCGCTGCCGCAGGAGCGGCTTCCTGTGCGAATGCGATCCCGCTGGAAAGCGCGGTGGCAGCGAAGGCCAGCATTCCCGCGCTAGAGGGACGTTTGAACGTCATCATTTGTACTCCTGATTGAATAAGGTGAGGCGCGAAATCAGAGTGCCGCGTCGTCGGCTTCGCCCGTGCGGATGCGCACCGCATGGTCGAGATTGATGACGAAGATCTTGCCGTCGCCGATCTGGCCGGTCTTGGCGGCTGCGGTGATCGCCTCGATGGTCCTGTCGACCTGGTTCGCGGCGACGGCGACCTCGATCTTGATCTTGGGCAGGAAGCTCACGGCGTATTCGGCGCCCCGATAGATTTCCGTGTGGCCCTTCTGCCGGCCGTAGCCCTTGACCTCCGTGACCGTGAGGCCGTGGACGCCGATCGCGGTCAGGGCATCGCGGACCTCTTCGAGCTTGAAGGGCTTGATGATGGCCATAACGATTTTCATGGGTTGTTCCCCGCTTGGGCCCGGCCAGTTGGCCGGGCGGTCTCGACCGGGCGCCGCCACGCGAAGACAATCACGCCACGGGCCTAGCCCGGGTTGGTTAAATCAAATGCCGTGCCAACCCCGCGCCGGGTGCTAACGGATTATGAATGCGGGATTTTTTGACGAGGGCCGGGAATGGGCGGTGCGCACCGGGCGATTCCGCCTAAAAACAGCAACAATGCTGTCTAAATTTTAGGCAGAACAGATCGAGGACACATTGATGCCCAGTACTTGGGCGGGTGCGGTGCACCAAATTTCCTGCGGGATCCGTCCAGCGGGTGGCCGCCGTCGCAACGCGCCGGGCGACCTGCCGGTCTCCCGAACGCTGCCCTTATGTTCCGCTGGCCGCTGTCAGCCCGCGGGGGTTCTGCGCTCGCGGATCGAGCCTTCCTGAGCCACCGACGCCACCAGCGTGCCGTCCGGCTTGAAGATCAGTCCGCGGGTCAGGGCGCGGCCGCCCTGCGCGCTCGGCGAGTCCTGGGCGTAGAGCAGCCAGTCGTCGGCGCGGAACGGGCGGTGGAACCACATCGCGTGGTCGAGGCTGGCCGGCATCATGCGCTTGTCGAACAGGGTGCGGCCGTAACGCGCCATCGCCGAGTCGAGCAGAGAAAAGTCCGAGGCGTAGGCGAGCGCGCACATGTGCAGGGCGGGATCGTCGGGCAGCTTGGCCGCGGTGCGGATCCAGACATGGATGCGGCCTTCGTCGATCTTCTGGCCGAAATAGCGGCCAAGCTCCACCGGACGCAGTTCGATCGGCCGGTCGGATTCGTAATAGCGGCGGATGAACTCCGGCATTTCCTTGAAGATCGCCTGCTTGGAGGCTTCCTCCGCGGTGAGCTTCTCCGGCGGCGGCACTTCCGGCATGCGTTCCTGATGGTCGAAGTTGGTTGGCTCTTCGGTGTGGAACGACACCATCATGGAGAAGATGGCGTGACCGTGCTGGATCGCGGTGACGCGTCGCGTCGCGTAGCTCTTGCCGTCGCGCAGGCGCTCGACCTCGTAGATGATGGGAATCTGCGGGTCGCCGGGCAGGATGAAATAGCAGTGCAGCGAATGCGGCAGGCGGCCTTCCACGGTGCGGCATGCCGCCACCATCGCCTGGCCGATCACCTGTCCGCCGAACACGCGCTGCCAGCTCGTCTGCGGGCTGATGCCGCGAAACAGGTTCACTTCGAGCTGCTCGATATCGAGGATCGCCAGCAGGTCAATCAGGCTTTTCGACATTCACGATGTTCCGATCTTGGGCGCGGCGGGGCGACGCGGCGGTTTCCGGCGTCCGGCAAACCCTGATAAACAGCGGCGGCCAGCCTTCCGGACCGGGTTGCCGGGGCATATGTCCGGTATGTTTCCCTTATGGCCGGGTTCGAGGCAAGGGCGTTGCTGTCTGCGGAGGTGTCATGTCGTCTCAACGAAGCATCGTGATCGCGGGCGGCGCTTTCGCCGGACTGGGACTGGCGCTGGCGCTGCGGCAGGGGCTCGGTGCCGCCGTGCCGGTGGTGGTGGCCGATCCGGCCTTCACCATGCGGCCGAGCCGCGATCCCCGCGCCTCCGCCATCGCCGCCGCCGGTCGCCATCTGTTCGAGACGGTGGGCGTGTGGGGCGCGGTCGCCGACACCGCGCAGCCGATCCTCGACATGGTGGTGACCGATTCGCGGCTGGAGGATGCGACGCGGCCGACCTTCCTCACCTTCACCGGCGAGGTGGAGCCGGGCGAGCCATTCGCGCACATGGTCGAGAACCGCCTCCTGATCGAGGCGCTGGCGACGCGGGCCGAGGCCGAGGGGATCGAGCTGCGCGCGGTCGCGGTCACCGATTATGCGCCGCATGCGGAGGGCACGCGGGTGACGCTCAAGGACGGCAGCGTCATCGAAGCGAGCCTGCTGGTCGCGGCCGACGGCGCGAAGTCGAAGCTGCGCGAGCGCGCCGGCATCGGCACCCATGGCTGGGATTACGATCAGTCCGGCATCGTCGTCACCGTCGGCCACGAGCGTGATCATCACGGCCGCGCCGAGGAGCATTTCCTGCCGGCCGGGCCGTTCGCGATCCTGCCGCTCAAGGGCAATCGCTCGTCGCTGGTGTGGACCGAAAGCCGCCGCGAGGCGGCGCGGATCGTGGCGCTGCCGGCCGATGACTTCCATGCCGAGCTGGAACAGCGCTTCGGCCTGCATCTCGGCGAGGTCAAGGCGCTGGATGCGCCGCGCGCCTTTCCGCTCGGCTATTTCGTCGCGCGCTCCTTCATCGCCGAGCGCCTCGCGCTGATCGGTGATGCCGCGCATGTGATTCATCCCATCGCCGGGCAGGGTCTTAACATGGGCCTGAAGGATGCCGCCGCGCTGGCCGAAGTGATCGTGGATGCGGCGCGGCTCGGCATCGATCCGGGGCAGGCCGACGTGCTGGAGCGCTATCAGCGCTGGCGCCGTTTCGACACGGTGGCCATGGGCATCGCCACCAATTCGCTCAACATGCTGTTCTCGAACCGCTCGTCGGTGCTGCGCGCGGTGCGCGACATCGGGCTCGGTCTGGTCGACCGTGTGCCGCCGCTCAAAAGCGCGTTCATCCGTCAGGCCGCCGGCCTCACCGGCGAAGTGCCGCGGCTGCTCAAGGGCGAGGCGCTGTGACGGCGCTCAGTCGATCGGGCGCGCTTCTTCCGGCAGCATGATCGGAATGCCGTCGCGGATCGGATAGGCGAGCCGCGCCGCGCGCGAGATCAGCTCCTGCCGCGCGCTGTCGAATTCCAGCGGCCCCTTGGTCTGCGGGCACACCAGGATTTCCAAGAGTTTCGGATCGACGGTGCCTTCGCGGCGGTCATCGGCGGTCATCGGCGGCGGACTCCAGTGCGGGACGTAACGAACAACGATAGCACGATGCGGGCGGCGGCGCGGCTCATTGCAGCGGCGGATCGCCCGAGGTTTTCTTCTTGGCGAGATCCATCTCGGTCACCGCGATCAGGATCTGGGCGCGGGTCTTGAGGTCCGGCGCTTCCAGCAGCGCCTGCTTCTCGGCGGCTCCGTAGGGCGACATCATCGCCAGCGCATTGACCAGCGCCTCGTTGGGCGCGCTCTCGATTCCGCTCCAGTCGACATTGAGCCGGTTGGCCTCAAGAAACGCGGTGAGCGCTTCCAGCAGCGCGTCGCGATCGACCGCGTCCTCACCCTTGCGGGCGACGAAGTCGTCGGGAAACGCGGAGAAATCCACCAGGCACTGGCGATAGGGCGTCAGCACGGTCTGTTCCTCGATCACCCTGAACCGCGCCACGCCGGTCAGTTCGAGGATGTAGCGGCCGTCGCCGGATTCGGCGAACTGGGTGATGCGCCCGGCGCAGCCGACCTTGAACAGATGCGGCCGCTCGGCGCTGTGCGAATGAGCGGCGTCGGGCTGGATCATGCCGATGATGCGGTGGCCGTCGCGCAGTGTGTCGTCCACCATCTGCAGATAGCGCGGCTCGAAGATGTTGAGCGGCATCTGGCCGCGCGGCAGCAGCAGCGCGCCCGACAGCGGAAACACCGGAATCACCTTCGGCAGGTCGGCAGGCCCGCGATAGTCGGCGTTGATCGGCATCCGCTGTCCTCACCTTGGCCCGCACGCCCGACGCGCGGGGGTTTCGTCACCCGTTGTTAGGAAAACAGGATCGTCGACAGGCGCTTGCGGCTCTCCACCGTGGCGTCGTCGTCCATGCCCCAGGCTTCGAAGAACTGCACCAGTTTCTTGCGCGCGCCGTCGTCATCCCATTTGCGGTCGCGCCTGATGATGGCGAGCAGATGATCGGCGGCCTCGAGCCGCTTGCCGGCGGCGTTGAGCGCGACGGCGAGATCGAACCGCGCCTGATGGTCGGCCGGATCGGCGGCGACCTTCTGCTCAAGTTCTGCCACCGGGCCGACCGCCTTGGCCTGCTCGGCGAGATCGATCATTGTCTGCACCGCGGCCACCGCCGCGTCGCCGCGCTTGGATTCGGGCACCATCGCCAGCGTCTGCTTGGCCTGATCGAGCGCGCCGGTGGCGACATAGCAGCGCGCGAGCCCGGCCAGCGCCGCCAGATTGGTGGCGTCGATGCCGAGCACCTCGGCGTAGATCGCCGCCGCGGTAGCCGGATCGTTGGCGGCCATGGCGGCCTCGGCCTCTTCCAGTATGGCGGTGACATCGCCCTCCGGCGCGGGCATGCCCTGGGTCAGCTTGTCGATGAAGGCGGTGACCTGGCTCTCCGGCAGCGCGCCCATGAAGCCGTCGGCAGGCTGGCCGTTGACGAAGGCGATCACCGCGGGAATCGACTGGATGCCCATCTGGCCGGGGATCGCCGGATGCTCGTCGATGTTCATCTTGACCAGCTTGACCCGGCCCTTGGCGGCGCGCACCGCCTTTTCGATGACCGGCGTCAGCTGCTTGCAGGGCCCGCACCACGGCGCCCAGAAATCAATCAGCACCGGCTGGCGCTTCGATTCCTCGATGACGTCCTTCACGAAGGTCTGCGTCGTGGTGTCCTTGATCAGATCGGCCGGCGCCATAGTCGCCGCTCCGCTGCCTTGCTCGACTGTCGTCACGTGATCCTCATTTGCCGGAACAATGGTCTCGAAAACGAGCGGGGTTCTAGCACGGCTTGGCCCCGGTGCGGCAGGCTCGATCTGCCGCAGGGGGGGCCGAACCTTGACCCGAACCTCGGACCAAACCTTGGACCAAACCTTGGACCTGATTTTGGGCCTGGCCCGCAGGAACGCGCCCTTTTCCCCGCCGGTCCGGCGTCGGCGCGGGGGAGCGGGAACGCAAAGTTCTAGATGGCAGCGGCGCCGGTCATTTTCAATCGCCGGCGGATTTATCAAAGCGCCAGCAAAAACATCGGCTTGGGCGAAAATGCGAAAAAACCGCCCGGCGTCATTTAAACCCGCCCGCCCTGTTGCATTGCATGGCCGGTTTTGGCATAGGTTGCCCCGGCGGCGCGTTCGCGCCCCGCCATTCTCTGTGATGCGGGTGTAGCTCAGGGGTAGAGCACGACCTTGCCAAGGTCGGGGTCGAGGGTTCGAATCCCTTCGCCCGCTCCAGAAATTCTTGGTTGTTCCAAGAGTACTTGGCTTCTGACAAGAGTACTTGGCTTCTGAGGAGAGCGTTTGGCTCCTTCGGAAAATCCGACGTCCTGAAAATTTCGTCCCGCAAACCGCGCTCCGTCCCGATCCGGGGATTGCCGTGGCTGCGCACCTGTGTCGAAATGACCGCACATAACAAGCGCGGTCAGGCAGCCACGCGGCGTCATGAGCGCGCATCGAGGGAGAACCACCATGCGGCTCATTCTCGCAGCGCTTGCCGTCCTTTGCCTGGTTTCGTCCGCCGCTCCGCCCGCCCGCGCCCAGGAGGCGTGGCCCACCCGCACCGTCACCATCATCGTGCCGTTCACCGCCGGCGGCACTGCGGACCTGTTTGCGCGCCTGCTCGCCGGGCACATGCAGCAGACTTTCGGTCAGTCCTTCGTGGTGGAGAATCGCGGCGGCGCCGGCGGCAACATCGGCGCGGCCGCGGTCGCCAAGGCGCCCAATGACGGTTACACCCTGCTGCTCGGCACCGTCTCCACCCACGCCATCAACCCGACGCTGTATTCCAATCTGAGTTTCGATGCGGCGAGGGACTTCCAGCCGTTCAGCCTGATCGCGCGGCTGCCCAACATGCTGGTGGTGCGGAACGAGCTTCCGGCCAAGACCGTCGCCGAATTCATCGCCTATGCAAAAGCCAATCCGGACAAGCTCAACTACGGCTCGTCCGGCGTCGGCACCTCGATCCATCTCGCCGCCGAGCTGTTCAAGATCGCCACCGGCACGCGGATGACCCATGTGCCGTACCGCTCGTCCAACGAGATCATGCAGAATCTCACCGGCGGCCACATCGATCTCGCCTTCGACAACATCACGCTGGCATGGCCGCAGGCCAAGGCCGGCACGGTGCGCGCGCTCGGCGTCACCAGCCCCGAGCGCAGCCCGACCGCGCCGCAGGTGCCGCCCATCGCCGATACGCTGAAAGGTTTCGACGCCACCTCCTGGCACGGACTGTTCGCGCCGGCGGGAACCCCGCGCGCGGCCGTCGAGCGGATGGCGGCGGAGGTGAAGCGCATCCTCGACATGCCGGAGACGGCGACCAAGCTCACCGACATCGGGGCGGTGCCTTCGCCGATGACGCCGGACCAGTTCACCGCCTTCATCGCCAGCGAACGCAGCAAATGGGCCGAGGTGGTGAAGGCCTCGGGCGCGAGCGCCAACTGACCGGCCTCGCCCTGCGGCACGACCGCCAGATTGCCAGAGTTTCATTTTCGGGCCATAGAACCCGGTACTGTTGTGACCTATCATTTAAGTGATCGGCAACCCCGCCGGGAGCCGCGCGTTGCCCCCCCGGGTTCCGGATTCTCAGAGTCTGATTGCAAAGATTGATGCTGGACAGATTACGCAACTTTATCGCCGACGTCGTGTCTCCCTCCGGGTCCGGGGCCCGCGCTTTCGCCGACGACGACTACCGGCTGGCGGCGACGGCGCTGCTGATTCATCTGATCTCGCTCGACGGCGAGCCGTCCGAGGCTGAGCGGCGCAAGCTCCACGCGCTGCTCGAATATCGCTTCGACCTCGATGCCGGCACCGCCGACAGGCTCATTCGCGACGCCACCCTGGTGGAGGGCGAGGCGGTCGATCTCTATCATTTCACCAGCGTGATCATGCGCGCGGTCAACGAGGAGGGGCGGTTGCGCATCGTCGAGATGATGTGGGAACTGGTCTTTGCCGACGGCCAGGTCTCCGAGTTCGAGGACAACATCGTCTGGCGCGCCGCAGACCTGCTCGGGATTTCGTCGCGCGACCGCATCAACCTCAAGCACCGCGCCGCCGACGGACGGCTGGCGTCCGATCCGGCAACGTGATCCGCGCCCGCCCGTCTCTCCTCCCGCCGCATCGTTCGAACCACAATAGCGAATCGCATTCATGGCTGACCGCGTCACGTTGATCACAGGCGCCTCATCGGGAATCGGCGCGGAGCTGGCGCGCATTTTCGCGGCGGGCGGCGCGGCCACCGTGCTGGTGGCGCGGCGCGAGGATCGCCTCACGGCGCTCGCCGACGAGATCGCCGCCGCCGGCCATCCGCGCCCCGCCGTGATCGCCTGCGACCTTGCCGCGCCGGGAGCCTGCGACGTCGTGCTCGCGGCGCTGGCCCGCATGGGAGTCGAGGTCGACACCGTGGTCAACAATGCGGGCTACGGCCTGTTCGGCGAGGCGGTCGAACTCGACCGCAGCCGGCAGCTGGAGATGGTCGATCTCAACGTGCGGGTGCTGACCGATCTCACCCTGCGCTTCGCCGACAGCCTGATCCGGCATCGCGGCGGGCTGCTCAACGTCGCCTCGATCGCCTCGTTCCTGCCCGGCCCGCGCATGGCGGTGTATTATGCCACCAAGGCCTATGTGCTGTCGTTCACCGAGGCGATGCGCGGCGAACTGGGGCCGAAGGGCGTCCGCGTCACGGCGTTGTGTCCGGGCACGGTGCCGACCGAGTTTCAGGAAACCGCGGGCTTTCGGCCCGGGCTCGATTCGGCCGTGCTGAACCTGTCGGCGGCGGCGGTGGCGCGGGCCGGCTATCGCGGCCTGCTGGCCAACAAGCGGCTGGTGCTGCCGGGCGTCGGCGTGCGGATGATTCCGTTCATGCTGCGCTTCGCCCCGCGCAGCCTGGTGCTGGCCTCGGTGGCGCGGGTGCAGCAGAAGCGCTAGCGCAGATCACGGTCGCGAAATTCTGTCTCGACGATTCCCTGGCAACACAATATTTTCCATTTTGGCGTCCAATGAAGATGCGGATTCTCCACTGCCGAAGATGGAAAACGGTACGGCGATGCTGCGGCCCGATGACAATCGACTGACGGAGTTTGGTCTCACCCGGTTCGGTGTGACATCTTGCGGCCGGTTTACGGCGCTTCCGGTGCTGATCATCCTGCACGGGCCACTGTCGACGCCGGGCCGGGTCGGCAACGCGCTGCGCGCCATGGGCCATCCGCTCGATATCCGCCGTCCGGTGTTCGGCGATCCGTTGCCTGAAACCCTCGACAATTATGCCGGCGCGGTGATGTTCGGCGGCCCGATGAGCGTCAATGACGGCGACGAGTTCATCCGCCGCGAGATCGACTGGCTGGCGGTGCCGCTCAAGGAGCAGCGGCCCTATCTCGGCATCTGCCTCGGCGCGCAGATGCTGGCGAAGCATCTCGGCGCCCGTGTCGCGCCCCATCCCGAGGGCCGCGCCGAGATCGGCTATTACCCGATCCGCCCCACCGCCGCCGGGCGCACGATTTGCGCGCAGTGGCCCGATCATGTCTATCACTGGCATCGTGAGGGCTTCGCCCATCCCGCCGGCACCGAGCTGTTGGCCGAGGGCGACGATTTCCCGGTGCAGGCGTTCCGCACCGGCCGCTGTTTCGGCATCCAGTTCCACCCCGACGTCACCCAGGCGACGATGCATCGCTGGACCACCCGCGGCCATGAACGTCTGGCGCTGCCCGGCGCGCGGGCGCGCCACGAGCATTTCCGCGATCGCATGGTCCACGATCATTCCGAGCGGGCGTGGCTCGCGGCCTTCCTCGACGGCTGGCTGCATCGCCCGCCGGCACCGGCCAATGACGCCGAGCCGTCGCTGGTCTCGCTGGCGGCGGAATAATCCGCGTCATCCCCGCCGATCACGCTTTTTTGCGCGCCGCATCGCGCCGAGGCGATCCGGCTTTGCGACCTGATGAAACCAGCTTTCGTCATGCCCGCTTTATGCCGACATCGACGTCCTGAGATTTCAACGAAGATAAGAAGACGGACTGAAGGAAGACGTAGAAGGCCGGGACAGTAGATGGCCGGGCCAAAAGGGCGTTCACGCCCGTCTTCGACGGGCAATGCCCGGCCATGACGGATTAGTCTGGCCCTATGGAACCCTGAAACATTCTGGTGGGGAAGTTCGTGGTGGGGAAGTTGGTGGAGCCAGGCGGGATCGAACCGCCGACCTCGTCATTGCGAACGACGCGCTCTCCCAGCTGAGCTATGGCCCCTTAATCGGCCGCGCCGGTGACGGCGTCGGCGGACAAGTGCGGCCATTTACAGTCCCGGCCATGGTCAAGTCAAGAACGGTCGGCGGGGTTGTCCGGGCGGCGGCGCGGTGCGCCCGCTCCCTTGTTTGCCGGACAGCGAACCGGTATGGAGACGGCAGTCCCCATCGTGAGCCCTCCCATGCGCGCCCTACTCGATATCATCCTCATCGTGCTGGATCTCTACACCTGGCTGCTGATCGCCTCGGCCATCCTGTCGTGGCTGATCGCCTTCAACGTGGTGAACACGCGCAACCAGTTCGTCGGCGGGGTGGCGGAATTCCTCTACAAGATCACCGAGCCGGTGCTGCGGCCGATCCGCAATGCGCTGCCGAGTTTCGGCGGCCTCGATATCTCGCCGATCATCGTGATCCTGATCATCATGTTCCTGCAGCGGGTGATCACCTATTACGTCTATCCGAACGTGATCTGAGCGCGGAGCGCGGCGGCGTGTCCCTGCCGTGGCGTTTTTCTTCCCAGGGCATCAGCGTCGCGCTGCGGGTGACGCCGCGCGGGGGCATGGACGCGGTGGACGGCATCGAGACGCTGGCCAACGGCCGCAGCGTGCTCAAGGTCCGGGTGCGGGTGATCGCCGAGGGTGGCGAGGCCAACCGCGCGGTGATCGAGCTGCTGGCGAAAGCGCTGGCGGTGCCGAAAAGCCGGATCCGCATTCTGTCGGGGGCGACCTCGCGGCTGAAGCAGCTCGCCATCGACGGCGATCCGACCAAACTGGGCGCGGCCCTGCTCGCCCTGACGCAGATCAAGGACCACTGACGGACGTGCGCGAATGACAGCCAGCATCATCGATGGAAAACAGATCGCGGCGCAGTTGCGCGCGCGGGTGGCCGACGAGGTTGAACGCGTGAAGCGCGCGGGCGGCTTCACGCCGGGGCTTGCGGTGGTGCTGGTCGGCCACGATCCGGCATCGGAGGTCTATGTCCGCACCAAGGCCAAGCAGACCGAGGCGGTGGGCATGGCGTCGTTCCAGCACAAACTCGCCGCCGGGACCTCGCAAGCGGAGCTGCTGGCGCTGATCGCGCGGCTCAACGCCGATCCGGCCGTGCACGGCATTCTGGTGCAGTTGCCGCTGCCCGCCGGGCTCGACTCGCAAGCGGTGATCGACGCCATCGATCCGGCCAAGGATGTCGACGGCCTGAACCCGGTCAATGCCGGTCGGCTCGCTACCGGGCTGCCCGCGCTGACGCCGTGCACGCCGCTTGGCTGCATCATCCTGGCGAAGACGGTGCATGCCTCGCTGGAGGGCCTGAACGCCATCGTGATCGGCCGCTCCAATCTGGTTGGCCGCCCGCTGGCGCAATTGCTGCTTAATGAAAACGCCACGGTGACCATCGCCCATTCGCGCACCCGCGATCTCGCCGCGCTGTGCCGGCAGGCCGATCTGGTGTTCGCGGCGGTGGGGCGGCCGGAGATGGTGAGGGGCGACTGGATCAGGCCGGGCGCCACCGTGATCGATGTCGGCATCAACCGCCTGCCGCCGGGACCCGATGGCAACAGCCGGCTGGTCGGCGACGTCGCCTATGACGAAGCGATGGCGGTGGCGGGGGCGGTGACGCCGGTGCCGGGCGGCGTCGGCCAGATGACGGTGGCGTGCCTTCTGGTGAACACACTGCGCGCCGCCTGCGCGATCCGTGGCCTGCCCGCGCCCGGCGTGTGATCGTTTCGCGACGCCGCTTTCGCGCGCCGCATCCTCCGCCCGTCATTGCGAGGCGCATCGCGCAGGTTTGGTTGAGATGGAAATGAAATCGTCATGCGCGGGCTTGACCCGCGCATCCATCTAAAAAGAGAAGTTACTTCAAAAAAGATGGATTGCCGGGTCAAGCCCGGCAATGACGGGTCTCGTTTCCATCAAAAGAGAAGCAGTTCTATTTCTTCTTGGCGCGCTCGACACCGTCGAGGATCAGTTGGCAGGCTTCTTCGGCGGTGCCCCAGCGCAGCACCTTCACCCACTTGTTGGGTTCGAGGTCCTTGTAGTGCTCGAAGAAGTGCTGGATCTGGTGAAGTGTGATGTCGGGCAGGTCGGTGTAGTTGCGCACCTTGTCGTAGCGCTGGGTCAGCTTGGAGGACGGCACCGCGATGATCTTCTCGTCGCCGCCGGCCTCGTCCTCCATGAACAGCACGCCGACCGGCCGCACGCTGATCACCGCGCCTGGCACGATGGCGCGGGTGTTGGCGACCAGCACGTCGCAGGGATCGCCGTCGTCGGACAAAGTGTGGGGAATGAAGCCGTAATTCCCCGGATAGCGCATCGCCGTATAGAGGAAGCGGTCGACCACCAATGTGCCGGCGGCCTTGTCCATCTCGTATTTGATCGGCTCGCCGCCGACCGGCACTTCGATGATGACGTTGACTTCGTGAGGCGGGTTGTTCCCGAGCGGAATTGCGTCGATGCGCATGACGTGACGTCCTGACCGTTGAAAACCGAAGGCGGGGCAGTGTGTGTCGTGCAGGAAAGGCCTGCCAAGCGCGGCGTCAATAAGGCATTGGGATAAGATCCCGGGCCGGATCGGGCCCGAACGATGCTTGTTGTGCCGCCCGCGCCATTCGCGCGCGGCCGGTCACACCGGCCAGGCGAAGGCGACCTTGTCCAGCGACTTGTTGCCGAAGCGCTCGGAGGAGCGCGCCACCATGCGGCCGCCGAGGGTGCGATAGAACTCAACCGCGGGCTCGTTGTCCGACAGCGCCCAGATCACCATGCTCTTGAGGCCGCTCTGGATCAGATCGCGCTTGGCGGCGGAGAACAGGCGGTGGCCGAAGCCGAGGCCCTGGAATTCCGGCCGCAGGTAAAGCTCGTAGATCTCGCCTTCGTAATGCAGGCTGCGGGCGCGGTTGCGGCCGTAATTGGCGTAGCCGGCGATGCGGTCGCCGAACGACAGCACGCTGACGCGGCTGCCCTTGCGGATGGCACTCTCCCACCATTGCGGGCCGCGACGATTGATCAGCTTTTCAAGCTCGGCGCCGGGAATGATGCCCTGATAGGCGGCGCGCCAGGCTTCGTCATGCGTCGCTGCAACGGCGGGCGCATCGGAGGCCTTGGCGGGGCGAACTTCGATCAGGATCGTGCTCATGGCCCGATCAAAGCAACTCGCGGCCCGGCCTTCAAGCTCCATCGTTAATTATCGGTTAACATGTGGGCTTTTTGCATCAGGTGAGGCGGCTTCTGTGCCGAAAGGGGACAGGCTGCGCGGCAGCGGGCTGGTCTGGCCATGCCCGGCGGGCCATCATCGTCGCCGATGACGGGATTCGGCTGGTTCAGGGCGCTGATGGTGCTGGTGGTGATGGCGGTTGCGACGCCGGCATGGGCGGAGCCGCGCCTTGGCGCGCAGGGCGGCGAGGGTGCGCCGCACCGGCGGCAGGACTGGCTGGTGCCGACGCAGGATCCGCTCACCCTGTCGCGGGCGGTGCTGTTTCGTCCCGCGGGCAACGGACCGTTCCGCCTCGCGGTGATCGCCCATGCCTCGATCCAGAACCGGCTGCGCCGCGCCCAGATGCCGCAGCCGGATTATCCGGGGCTGACGTCGGTGCTGGTGGCGCGCGGCTTCGCCGTACTGGTGCCGCAGCGCCCCGGTCATGGCGCCACCGGCGGTCCCTATCTCGAAGACCAGGAAGGCTGCGACGGCGCGCAATACGGGATGTCGGCGCGCACCACCGCGGACACGATCATGGCGGCGCTCGATTTCATGCGCACGCAGCCGTTCGTCCGCAAGGACGCGGCGATTGTCGTCGGCCATTCCGCGGGCGGCTGGGGCGCACTGGCGCTCGCGACCGAGAGCCCGCGGAGCATTGCCGCCATCGTTGCGTTCGCGCCGGGGCGCGGCGGCCGCGCCGATGACCGGCCGGGAAATATCTGCGCGCCGGAGCGGCTGATCGCGGCGGCGAAGGAGTTGGGGGACGTGGCGGAGATTCCGGTGACGTGGCTGGTGGCGGACAACGATTCGTATTTCCCGCCGGAGTTCTCGCAGCGGATGGCCGCCGTCTTCGCCGCGGCGGGCGACAGCCGGGTGGATTTCCGCGTGCTGCCGCCGTTCGCCAGCGAGGGTCACTGGCTGGCGGAAGCAGGCGACGCCGCGCTGCTCGATCCGCTGATCGCGGGTGTGGCGGGCGCGCGGATGCGCACGCCGGAAGTGAGTGCGAAGAAGAAGCCGTAAGCCTCCGGGTTTTTCGCGCCGGCTATTTCGTCGTATAGCCGCCGTTGACCAGAATGGTCTGCCCGGTCATCCACCAGCCGTCGGAGACGAGGAAGCGGATCCACGGCACGATGTCCTGAATGTCGGTGAGGCCGGTCCTGCTGAACTTCGACAGGGCGGCCGCGGTCTTGTGATAGGCCACCGCATCCGCGCCTTCCGCCGGATAGAAGAACGGCGTGTCCATCGGACCGGGGCCGATGGCGGTCACCGAGATGCCGCGCTCGCCGAACTCCTTGGCGGCCGCGCGCGTGAAATGCTCCACCGGCGCCTTGGTGCCGGCATAGGAGGCATAGAACGGCGTGAACGCGCCGAGCAGCGACGTCACCAGCGTGCAGATCTTGCCGTTGTCGTTGAGCGCCTTTCCGGCCTCCTTGATGAAGAAGAACGCGGACTTGGCGTTGACCGCGGCCATCTCGTCGTATTCGGCCTCGCTGATCTCCGTCATCGGCTTCTTGAGCACCTTGCCCACGGTGTTGATGGCGATGTCGGGCTTGCCGATCGCCGCGCTTGCATCCGCGAACAGCTTTTCGACCGCGCCCGCCGTGGTGAGATCGGCCTGAAACGCGACGGCCTGCGATCCCGTGGCCTTGATCGCCGCGACGGTGACGGCGGCCGCGTCGCGGGCCGCGGCGCTGTTGTAATGGATCGCCACCGCCCTGGCGCCGTGGCCGGCGAGGTCGCGCGCCAGCAGGCCGCCGAGATTTTTCGCGCCGCCCGCGATGAGGACGGTCTTTCCCTTGATGCTGTGGTCGGTCATGTCCGGCTCCGGCTGGTGATTGACCGCGCCACCGTATCGTCCGAATAACCATGCATAATCACGTAAAATCCGACATCATTTGTCGGATTTTCTGACCAATGGTGCGCCATGGACCGGATCGAGCTGTTTCGGATTTTCACGCGGGTGGTGGACAGCGCCAGTTTCACCCGCGCCGCCAATACCCTCGGGCTGCCGCGGTCGTCGGTGTCGGTGGCGGTTCAGGAGCTTGAAAGCCGCGTGGGCGCGCGGCTGCTTCACCGCACCACGCGCCGGGTGGCGCTGACCCGGGATGGCGCGGCGTTTTACGACCGCTGCGTCCGCCTGATCGATGACGTGGAGGAGGCGGAGACGCTGTTTCGCCGCGGCGCCGACGGGCCCGCCGGCAAGGTGAAGATCGACATGCCCGGGCGCATCGGGCGTCTGATCGTGGCCCCGGCGCTGCCCGCGTTTCTCGCCGCCTTTCCGCAGATCGAGGTCGAACTCGGCGTCACCGATCGCGCGGTCAATCTGGTCGAGGAGAATGTCGACGGCGTGCTGCGCGTCGGCCCGCTCGCGGATTCAGCCATGATCGCGCGGCCGATCGGCGAACTGGCGCTGATGAACGTCGCCAGCCCGGCCTATCTGGCGCGGCATGGCACGCCGGCGATGCCGGACGATCTCGTCGCGCATCAGGTGGTGAAATATGCCTCGCCCACCAGCGGCCGCGTCGACGACTGGGAATGGCGCGAGCAGGGAGTGGTGCGGACGATGCCGGTTCAGGGGCGCGTGACGGTCAACAGCGCCGAAGCCTATATCGCCTGCGCTCTGGCCGGCCTCGGCCTGATCCAGATTCCGGCCTATGATATTCGCGATCATCTGGATGCGGGAGAACTGGTCGAGGTGCTGCCCGGCCATCGCGCGCCGCCGCTGCCGCTGACGCTGCTGTATCCGACGCGGCAGCAGCTCTCGCGCCGCTTCCAGGTGTTCGCGGACTGGCTCGAGGAGCTGCTGCGCCGCCGGGTGTTGTCCTAGCGGGGCTTCGTCTGCATCGCTTCTCTTGCCGCGCGGACGCCGCTCTGCTGCGCGCCGTGGGCGGTGGTGAAGAAGTCCGGCGAGGTCGCTTCGCCGGCGAAGAAGATGCGGCCATCGACCGGCGCGGCCAGCACCGCGCGCTTGCCGGCGTGGCCCGGCAGTGCATGCGAGTAAGAGCCTCGTGCGAACGGATCGCGCGACCAGCGCGAGCAGCCGAGCGGCGTCAGTTTCCT
>JAFKES010000118.1 GCA_017308495.1 Afipia sp. | reverse complement strand
TCGGAGGTGGTGCGCGGCGCCAAGTTCTTCATGGCGGCGCAGGTCGAGACAGGTCATCTGTGCCCGATCACCATGACGCGGGCGGCGGTCGGCGCGCTGTCGGTCGATCCCGCCTTGCGCGCGAAGGTGATGCCGGTGCTCGGCACGCGGTCCTACGATCCGACGTTTGCGCCATGGTGGACCAAGCGCGGCATGACCATGGGCATGGGCATGACCGAAAAGCAGGGTGGCACCGACGTGCGCGCCAACATCACCCGCGCGGTGCGCGACGGCGATGCTTACCGCATCACCGGGCACAAATGGTTCATGTCCGCGCCGATGTGCGATGCGTTTCTGGTGCTGGCGCAGGCCGAAGGCGGACTGACCTGCTTCTTCATGCCGCGCTTCCGTCCGGATGGCAGTGTCAACGGACTGCAGTTCCAGCGCCTCAAGGACAAGCTCGGCAACCGCTCCAATGCGTCGTCCGAAGTGGTGTTCGACAATGCCTATGCGCTGCGACTCGGCGAGGAGGGGCGCGGCGTGCCGACCATCATCCAGATGGTTTCGCTGACGCGGCAGGATTGCGCGCTGGCTTCCGTCGGCCTGATGCGCTCGGGGCTTGCGCACGCGCTCAACCACACCCGTCATCGCAGCGTGTTCCAGCGCCATCTCGCCGATCAGCCGCTAATGCGCAGCGTGCTCGCCGACATGGCGCTGCATGTGGAGGCGTCGACGGCGCTGGTGATGCGGCTGTGCCGCTCGTTCGACCGCGCGCCCCACGACAAGGCGGAGGCGGCCTATATGCGGCTGTTGACGCCGGTGGTGAAATACTGGACCTGCAAGAGTTCGCCGGGCTTCGTCTACGAGGCGATGGAGTGCCTCGGCGGCAACGGCTATGTCGAGGAGGGCATTCTGGCGCGGCACTACCGCGAGGCGCCGGTCAACGCCATCTGGGAAGGCTCGGGCAATGTGATGTGCCTCGACGTGCTGCGGGCGCTGTCGCGCGAAGCGGACGCGGCGGCGGAGGTGCTGCGGGGCCTTGCCGTGCAGGCCGATGGCTTGCCCGGCGTGGCAGAGGCGGTGGGCTTCATCGTGAAATCCTTCCACCAGCCGGATGCCGAGCGGATCGCGCGGCTCGCCGTCGAAAAGCTGGCGCTGGTCGCCGCCGCCGCGGCGCTCAACGCGTTCGCTCCCAAGCAGGCCGAGCTGTTCGCGGCCACACGGCTCACCTCGGATCACGGCCAACTCTACGGCGCGGCCGATCTCGGCGACAGCGACAGCCGCGGCTTGCTCGATCGCGCGCTGCCGGCGGCCTGATCAACACAAACGACGAGATTCCCGGACATGATCATCGAAAGCCTCGCGAGCCCGGACGAGTCCGCGCCACTGGTGCCGCCGGCCGGGCGGCCGCCGCGGGTGTGGAAGTTCATCGGCACCTGCCTCTGGGGCCTGTTCGCCTTCGCCGCCATGTTCGCCGGACAGTTCGCGGTGGTGGGTTACTTCCTCATCCGCGACCGCGCCTCGCTCGATGTCGAGACGTTCAAGGCCCTGCTGTCGAGCGGGGTCACGATCGCGCTGTCGGTGGTGATGGGACTGCCGGCGGTGCTCGGCGCGTTGTGGATCGCGACCCGCGCGGCGCGCATGCCGTTCGCCGACTATCTCGCGCTGCGCGTGCCGTCATGGAAGGAACTGGCGATCGGTGCGGCCGCGCTCCTCGTGCTGATCACCGGCTGGGACCTGCTGTCGCGCGCGCTCGGGCACGAGACGTCGCCCGGTTTCATGGTGGACGTTCTCAAGTCGGCGCAGGCGGATGGCGCGTTGTGGCTGCTGGTGTTCGCGTTCTGCGTCGCCGCGCCGATCACGGAGGAATTCTTCGCCCGCGGTTTTCTCTATCGCGGCTGGTCGGAAACGTTTCTGCGGCCCGTTGGCGCCATCGTGCTGTCGTCGGCGGTGTGGACGGCGATGCATATGCAGTACAATTGGTTCTTCCTTGGCCAGGTGTTCTCGATCGGGTTGCTGCTCGGCTATCTGCGCTATCGCACCAACTCGACGTGGCTGACCGTGGCGGTTCACGGCCTCAACAATTTGCTGGCGACCTTGCAGTCTCTCTGGCTCGCCAGCCAGTCGTGAGCCGGATCAGGCCACCAGCGCGATCACGGTCGGCATGGTGATCACGGCTACCATGGTCTGCAGCGTCAGGATTTCGGCGACCAGCGGCGCATCGCCACCCATCTGCCGCGCCAGCACGTAGGCGCTCGACGAAGTCGGCACCGCCGTGCAGCAGGCGACGACGACGAGGCTCGATCCGCTGAGGCCGAAGGCATATCCGAGCGAGATCGCGATGGCCGGCAGCACGAGCAGCTTGAGCGTCACCGCGATCCAGGCCGGCGCGCCGGCGCGGACGACGCCCTGAAGACGCAGTCCCGCGCCGACGCACAGCAGGCCGATCGCCAGCGCCGAGCGGCTGAGCGCGTCGGTGAAGTCGTAAACCACGCCGGTGAAGGGGATGTGCAGCAGGTTGAGCGCGAGCCCGAGGGCGCAGGCCCAGATGAAAGGGTTCTTGGCGATGGTGCGCAGGATTGCGGCCCATGACAAGCGCTGCGGCGCTGCATAGTGCGCCAGCACCCAGACGGAGATGATGTTGAGTAGCGGGGTCATCGCCACCATGGCCACGGAGGCTAGCGTCAGCCCGAGCGCGCCGTAAAGATTGGCCGCGATCGCCAGCGCGACATAGGTCTGCCAGCGCGTCGCGCCCTGAAAGATCGAGGTGAACGCCGCGCCGCCGATGTTCAACTGGCTGGCGAGAAGCGGGCGGAGCAGGAGGCAGATCGCGCTCATCGCAAGGACCCCGAGCATCAGGGCCGCTCCGACGCCGGCCACCGGAACGCCGGCGAGGTCGGCGCGGGCCAGCGTCTGGATCATCAGCGACGGGAACAGGATGTAATAGACGATCTGTTCGAGGCCGTGCCAATGCGCCTCGTGCGGCAGCAGCGAGCGCTTCAGGACGAAGCCCAGCGCGATCAGCAGAAAAACCGGCAGCAGCGCCGTGAAAACCGCCAGCATCAGTCCGCTCCGGATCGTCGCAGCGCGGCCAGCCGGTCCAGCGCGCCCTGAAGAATGAAGATGGCGGCATGTTCGTCGATCACCTTGGCGCGCCGCGCCCGGCTCATGTCGAGGCCGATCAGTTCGCGCTCCACCGCGGCGGTGGACAGCCGCTCGTCCCACAGGCCGATGGCCAATTCCGTCTGGCGGGCGAAATTGCGCGCGAAGGCCCGGGTCGATTGGGCGCGCGGGCCTTCGCTGCCGTCCATGTTGATCGGCAGGCCGAGCACGAAGCCGTTGACGCCGCGCTCCGTGGCAATCGCCAGAAGCCGCGCGGCATCCGCGGTGAAGGTCTTGCGCTGGATGGTCTCCACGCCCGTCGCCAGCTTGCGGTCGGGGTCGGACACGGCGACGCCGATGGTCTTGGTGCCGAGGTCGAGCCCGATCAGGGCGCCTCGTGCGGGCCAGTGTGCGGCGGCCTCGGTGAGCGGTAAAACAGGTGCGGGCATGGCCTCGCTTATCATGCGGGATGCAAATCTTGCAAAGCATCCAGGCCCGGGTCGTCGCATGCCGGGCATTCGGCGCTCGCGTAGCGCCCGGTGTGCATCTGGCGGTCGCGCGCGGCGATGTGCTAGCCTGCGCGGGCTCAGGCAACGGCGCCCGCAGCGATCCCCCCACAACAGCAAGCGAGCGACCATGTGGCCTGACCGCAGACTTCTCGACCTTTTCGGAATCGACGTTCCCATCGTTCAGGCGCCGATGGCCGGCGTTCAGGACGTCGACGTGATGATCGGCGCGGCCGAAGGCGGCGCGCTCGCCTCGCTGCCCTGCGCGATGATCGCGGTGGAGAAGGCGCGCGAGCAAGTCGGCATTTTCCGCCAGCGCGTCAGCGCGCCGCTCGGTATGAACTTCTTCTGCCACACGGCGGTGGCGCTCGATCCGGCGCGGGAAGCCGGGTGGCGCAAGCGGCTTCAGCCTTATTATAGAGAGCTGGGACTGGACCCCGACGCGCCGCTGCCGGCCGCCGCCCGCGCACCGTTCAGCGCGGAGATGTGCGAGCTGGTGGAGGAGTTGAAGCCGGAGGTCGTCAGCTTCCACTTCGGCCTACCCGAAGCGGCGCTGCTGCAGCGGGTCAAGGCGACGGGCGCGCGGGTGATCGGCTGCGCCACCGTGGTCAAGGAAGCGGTGTGGCTGGAGCAGCGCGGCGTCGACGCCATCATCGCGCAGGGCGCGGAGGCCGGCGGCCATCGCGGCATGTTCCTCACCGAGGAGATCGCGTCGCAGCCGGGCACATTCGCGCTCGTGCCGCAGGTGGTGGATGCGGTGCGCCTACCGGTGATCGCGGCCGGCGGCATCGCCGACGGGCGCGGCATCGCCGCCGCCTTCGCGCTGGGCGCGGCAGGCGTGCAGGTCGGCACGGCCTATCTTCACACCCCGGAATCCAAGGTGTCCGCTCTCGGCCGTGCCGCGCTGGCCTCGGCGGCCGACGACTCCACCGTCATCACCAATGTCATGACCGGGCGGCCGGCGCGCGGCGTGGTCAATCGCGTCATGCGCGAAGTGGGTCCGGTGTCGCCGGATGCCCCCGCTTTCCCTCACGCGTCGGCGGCATTCGGCCCGTTGAAAGGCGCTGCCGAAAAGCTTGGCCGGGTCGATTTCAGCAATCTCTGGGCGGGGCAGGCGGTGGGTATGCGGCGGCAGGCGAATGCCACAGAGCTGACCCGGGCGCTTGCCGCCGAGGGTTTGGCGCGGCTGCGGCAGATTGGCGGATAAGGGCGTCGCCTGCCGAATTCACCCAAGTTATTGACGGGATTTCATTAATTCTGGCGGCCCCCGTGCTCTGCGACGGGATGTGGGTTGGCGATCCCCGCTGAATGTTCTAAGAGGGCGGCTGAATCTGCCGCCCGGAGCTTTCCGCCCATGTCAGTCGATGCCGCCACCGTTCGCCGGATCGCGCACCTTGCGCGCATCGCGGTGAAGGACGAGGAGATCCCCCATCTGCAGGGCGAGTTGAACGCGATGCTGGCCTTCGTCGAGCAACTGTCGGAGGTCGATGTCGACGGCGTCGAGCCGATGACCTCGGTGACGCCGATGGCGATGAAGAAGCGCCGCGACGTCGTGACCGACGGCGGCATTCCCGACAGGGTGCTCGCCAACGCGCCGGCGACGGAGGATCACTTCTTCCTCGTGCCGAAGGTCGTCGAATAGGTTCGGAGGCTGCCATGTGCCTGCTGTGTGACGACGAAAAGAACTACGCCGCCTACATGTCCTATCTCGACGCGATGGAGCGGGCGGGGCAGGTGGCCGATCCCGACAAGGCGATGGACATGCTGCTGGACGAACTCCAGAAGGCCGACGCCGAACGCCTCAAAGCCAAATCGCCTTTTATCTGTGATCCGATCGAGAATGACTGACCTCACTTCGCTGACGCTTGCCGATGCCCGCGAGGGCCTGGCGCAGAAATCCTTCACCGCGCTTGAATTCACCGACGCGTATCTGGCGGCGATGGAGAAGGCGCGCGCGCTCAATGCCTATGTGCTGGAAACGCCCGACCGGGCGCGGGAGCAGGCGCGCGCCGCCGATGCGGCTATCGCGCGCGGCGAGGCCGGGCCGCTGGCGGGCATTCCGCTCGGCATCAAGGATCTGTTCGCCACCGAAGGCGTGCGCACCACCGCGTGCTCGAAGATCCTTGGCGGTTTCACGCCACCTTACGAATCCACCGTCACTTCGCAGCTGTGGCGCGACGGCGCGGTGATGCTCGGCAAGCTCAACAACGACGAATTCGCCATGGGCTCGTCCAACGAGACCTCGGCGTTCGGGCCGGTCGTCAACCCGTGGCGGCGCGAGGGCTCGGACGCTGCTCTGGTGCCGGGCGGCTCGTCGGGCGGCTCGGCGTCGGCGGTGGCGGCCAATCTCTGCCTTGGCGCGACCGGCACCGATACCGGCGGCTCGATCCGCCAGCCGGCGGCGTTCACCGGCATCGTCGGTATCAAGCCGACCTATGGCCGCTGTTCGCGCTGGGGCATCGTCGCCTTCGCCTCGTCGCTGGATCAGGCCGGCCCGTTCGCGCGCACCGTGCGCGACGCCGCGATCCTGATGCGCTCGATGGCCGGCCACGATCCCAAGGACACCACCTCGGTGGATCTGCCGGTGCCGGACTATGAGGCGGCCATCGGCCGGTCGGTCAAAGGCATGAAGATCGGCATTCCGAAGGAATACCGTCTCGATGGCATGTCCGACCGGATCGAGGCGCTGTGGGCCGAGGGTGCGGACTGGCTGCGTGCGGCCGGCGCCGAACTGGTCGAGGTGTCGCTGCCGCACACCAAATATGCGCTGCCGGCTTATTATGTCGTCGCGCCGGCGGAGGCTTCGAGCAATCTCGCGCGCTATGACGGCGTGCGCTATGGCGCGCGGGTCAGCGGCCGAAATATCGCCGAGATGTACGAGAACACCCGCGCGCAAGGCTTCGGCCCCGAAGTCCGCCGTCGCATCATGATCGGCACCTATGTGCTGTCCGCCGGCTATTACGACGCCTATTACCTGCGCGCGCAGAAGGTGCGCACGCTGATCAAGAAGGACTTCGAGGATGTCTTCGCCCAGGGGGTGAACGCCATTCTGACGCCGGCGACGCCGTCGGCCGCGTTCGGTATCGGCGAAAAGGGGCAGGCCGATCCGGTCGAGATGTATCTCAACGACATCTTCACGGTGACGGTGAACATGGCCGGTCTGCCGGGCATCGCCGTGCCGGCGGGGCAGGACGGGCAGGGGCTGCCGCTCGGCCTGCAACTGATCGGCCGTCCGTTCGACGAGGAGACCCTGTTCTCGCTCGGGGAGGTGGTAGAGCGGGCCGCCGGGACCTTCACGCCGGCGAAGTGGTGGGTCTGAGCCGCGTCCGCGCGGCTTTGGTTTGGCCGGATTCTTGTCCGGTCACGTTTCAATATGTGTTCCTTAACCTTCGGCAGTGATAAAGATCGTCGGATGATGGTGATGATGCGTTGGGCGCGGCCTCTCGTCGGTGTGGCGTTTGTATCGGGCGTGCTGCTCGGCTGCGCCTCGATCCAGAACGCGCCTGTCAATCTGCCCGGCACGCCACCAAATCTGGCCAACAATCTGGGCCCGGCGTTCGAGGAAAACACCAGCGCGGACGAGACGATTATCGGCCTGTCCTTTTCCGGGGGCGGCACGCGCGCAGCCGCTTACGCTTTCGGCGTGCTGTCGGAGCTGGAGCGCATTCCGGTGCGCGGTGCCCAGCAGCCGATGATCGACCGGGTCGAATTTATCTCCGGCGTCTCCGGTGGCTCCGTCACGGCCGCCTATTACGGCCTCAAGAAGAGAGCCGGTCTTGCCGACTTCCGTGAGAAATTCCTGCTGCGCAATGCCGAGGAGGGTCTGCAAACCAGTGTCAGCCTGGCGACGCTGAGCCGGGCTTTCGCGGGCGGCATCAATGATTCGACCGGTTTTCCGCGCTGGCTCGACGCCAATCTGTTCCATGGCGCGACGTTCGGCGAGTTCCGGGCGATCGGCAAGCCACGCGTCTGGATCAACGCGTCCGACATCTACAACAGGACGCCGTTCGTGTTCGGCGCGGTGACGTTCAACGCCATCTGCAGCGACCTGTCGCAGTATCCGCTGTCGAACGCGGTCGCGGCGTCGGCGGCGGTGCCGGTGGTGTTTGCGCCGGTGGTGATCCAGTCTTTCCCGACGAAATGCGATCAGCCGTTGCCGGCCTGGGTCGCGCGCGTGCAGCGCGACCGGAATGCCTCGCCGATGCTGGCCAGTTTTGCATCGGCGCTCACCAAATATCATGACGGCGCGGTGCCGTTCATCAAGCTGTTGGATGGCGGGCTTGTCGACAATTTCGGATTGTCGGGCTTCACCATCTCCCGCCTGTCGTCGGATACCCCTTATGGGCCGCTCTCGCCGAAGCAGGCCGTCAAATTGCGGCGCGCGCTGT
Source organism: Afipia sp. (assembly GCA_017308495.1). Lineage (GTDB taxonomy): Bacteria > Pseudomonadota > Alphaproteobacteria > Rhizobiales > Xanthobacteraceae > Afipia. Next base: position 27,360 of record JAFKES010000118.1, on the reverse strand, counting down.
TCCTGGTGGCCGACGCCTCCGCGCCCGGACCGTCTCCCGAATGGATCAACACGATCGAGGGTCCGCGCGGCTCGGATCTCGTCGGGGCCGCCGTGGACACCACCCTCGGATCCAGCGTGGCGACCAGCTTCACCGCCTTTAACAGCACGATGAACGACTGGCAGGCCGCCTTGATCCGGTGGCGCTGCGGCTTGTCCGCAGCCGATCGCGCCCGCTACGGCGCCGGTCCTAACTGGAGTTGCCGGGACATCCGTTTCTTTGTCGGGCGGGTTGGATTCAACCAGCTCGATCCGGTGCGTGCGGACCGGCTGAGCAAGGTCCCGACCCGCTTTTCGCTGCCGCAGGAGCAGGTCGACGACGTGATCGAAGCGGGGCGCGATACGCTGCGCGGCAGCCCGGTCTTCAAAGCCTTCGCCGGCAGCCTGTAACGCCCGCGCGGGGGTTTTCTCCTGTTCGGGGGTGGGGTAAAAGTCGCCCCATGAACGCACCCGTGAAACCATCCAAGCTCATCAAGGGCGCCACCGGCGACTGGGAAATAGTCATCGGTCTTGAGGTACACGCCCAGGTGACCTCGAACGCCAAGCTGTTCTCCGGCGCTTCCACCGCGTTCGGTGGCGCGCCGAACGATCACGTCTCGCTGGTGGACGCGGCCATGCCCGGCATGCTGCCCGTCATCAACGAGGAGTGCGTGGCGCAGGCGGTGCGCACCGGCCTCGGCCTGAACGCTAAGATCAATCTGAAATCGACTTTCGACCGTAAGAACTATTTCTATCCCGACCTGCCGCAGGGCTATCAGATCAGCCAGTTCAAGTCGCCGGTGGTCGGCGAGGGGGTGGTGAGCGTCGAACTGCCGGATGGCGACAGCATCGCGGTCGGCATCGAGCGCCTGCATCTGGAGCAGGACGCCGGCAAGCTGCTGCACGACCAGCACCCGACCATGTCGTTCGTGGACCTCAACCGCTCCGGCGTGGCGCTGATGGAGATCGTCTCCAGGCCGGACATGCGCACCTCCGCCCAGGCGCAGGCCTATGTCAGCAAGCTGCGCACCATCCTGCGCTATCTCGGCACCTGCGACGGCGACATGGAGAAGGGCAACCTGCGCGCCGACGTCAACGTCTCGGTGCGCCGGCCGGGCGAGCCTTTCGGCACCCGCTGCGAGATCAAGAACGTCAACTCGATCCGCTTCATCGGACAGGCGATCGAATTCGAGGCGCGCCGCCAGATCGGCATCCTCGAAGACGGCGGCGCGATCGAGCAGGAAACCCGGCTGTACGATCCGAACCGGGGCGAGACCCGCTCGATGCGCTCCAAGGAAGAGGCGCACGACTATCGCTATTTCCCCGATCCTGACCTGCTGCCGCTGGAACTGACCGCCGCCTACGTCGACGAGCTGAAGGCCGGCCTGCCGGAACTGCCGGACGCCAAGCGCGAGCGCTTCATGGCCGCCTTCGCCCTCACGCCCTATGACGCCAGCGTTCTGGTGGCCGAGCGCGAGAGTGCGGATTTCTACGAAGCGGTGCTGGCCGGGCTCGCCGACAAGACGCGCGATGGCAAGCTGGCGGCCAACTGGGTCATCAACGAGCTGTTCGGCCGCCTCAACAAGGAGGGGCAGGATATTTCCGCGTCTCCGGTGTCGGCGGAACAACTCGCAGCGATCGTCGATCTGATCGGCGAGGGAACCATCTCCGGGAAGATCGCCAAGGACCTGTTCGAAATCGTCTGGACCAAGGGCGGCGATCCGCGTGCGCTGGTCGACAGCCTCGGCATGAAGCAGGTCACCGATCTCGGCGCCATCGAGAAGGTGGTGGACGGCATCATCGCCGCCAATCCGGACAAGGTCGCGCAGGTGAAAGACAAGCCGGCGATGCTCGGCTGGTTCGTCGGTCAGGTGATGAAGTCGTCCGGCGGCAAGGTCAATCCGCAGGCCGTCAACGATCTGCTCAAGAGCAAGCTCGGCATCTGAACGCCGCCGCCGCTGCTGCGGCGTTCGTCCGCACCGCCCGAGTCCACGCGCCGCCCGGCATCCATTTTTCGACGCGAAGATGAACGAACGCGATCGCAATCGCGGTCGTCGCGGCGCGATCGGGATGCGAATCGGTTTGGCGAAAACTTCGCGAAAACCACCATCAAGCGAGCGGCGATCGCGGCAAAAGCAGAAATCCACGAAAATATTTTTGTTGCCAAAGTTCTCGACTCAGATTCAGCGCGGCGCGGTTTTGGCGTGCCGCGATAAAGTGCCCGTATTTACAGGGGTTATGGCGCGCGTTCGTTTGCGATGAAAGAAATCACTGCGGCACAGTTGTTTTTTTAAACGCGCGTCGCGCGTCACACATGCATTTCACGCGCACATTGTCAGGCGTTGCCGGTGTGTTTCGTTGCGCGCATCGTGCGTGCGTGGTGTGCGGCGTGCTTCGTGCGTAAACACTTCCTTAAGTGGGACGCTGTTTTTTTGACCGTGTTGGTGTAATCCAAATGAAGTGCATTTCGATTCCCGAGTGCACGGAGCGACTAAGCCATCTCACTAACTTCAGGAGGGCAACATGGCCAAGAAAGCGAAGACCGCTAAGAAGGCGAAGACCGCCAAGACCGCTAAGAAGGCGAAGACCGCGAAGTCCGCGGTGAAGAAGACTGCCAAGAAGACCCGCAAGGTCGCCAAGAAGAAGAAGTAAGGCTTCGCCTTATGAATATTGCCGGCACATGATGCCGGCATCGTCGCAAGAGCCGCCTGCGTGTTCGTTCTCAGGCATGAATGCGAAGCCGGCGGCTCCGGGCGACGATAAGGAGGGTGTCGGCGAGACATCAGGCGAGACGGCCGGATCACGATTCTTGAGAGAGCGAGCCACAGTGCTTGCTCATGGTGGAAGCGGATCCGGCAGAAGAGTTCGAGAACTCTTCGTTCGTTGCGGGGGATGACCCTGCAGTTTCCGGGACGGATGCTGCGGCAGCCTGTTCCTGAGATCTCGGTCCTGACGTGTTCACCGACGCCCTCGTTTTTTTGAGCCGCCGGGTCCGGCCGCTGCGCGCCGACAAGGCGCTCCGGTTTCAAATCCTTTCAAACCAAACTTCAGGCGGGATCGATACGTACCGGTCGGCTGTCCGTCCGCGGCGCGCAGTTCTCTCGTTGCCGATACCGGTTGTGCAGATGGTTATCGCTTTGCCAAATGCGAAGGTGAATCGATTCCGGCGAATGCCGCCAATTCACTGAAAACAATCGGCTTTCGCGAACCCGCCGATGATGCGGCCGCGGCGCATTCACCTTCGATTCAGCGCGACGCTTAAACCGCTGTTCAAATTTGCCGGCCATGATGGTCGCAACAGGATGAGCCCCGACAAGCTGGCAAACGGCGCGGGTCTCGAGACGTCAGACGGATACGGACGGGAGCCGCGCTCGGCGCGGCCCCGTTCAAATCGTTTCCCTCAGCGTGGAAGCGGCGCCACCGCGAACGGCGCAGGCGGCAGTCCGGCGCAGGCGCGTTCCCACATCGTCGTGTAGGCAGCTTCGAGATGTCGGGTGAGGCGCGCGGTATCGAACAGCGCCAGCGTCGCCGGGTTGCCGGTCAGCCGTGCTTTCAAAGTTTTCAGCAGGTCGGGCTCGCGCGCGATCTTCAGGGCCAGCGCTTCGTATTCCGCCAGCGAATGGGTGACGAGTTCCGGCAACCCAGCCGCCCTGATCTGGCTCGCCGCCACCCGGCCCGCGAATGTCGCGCCAAGACAGGTTATCACCGGCAGCCCCGCCCATAGCGCGTCGCTGGCGGTGGCGTGGGCGTTGTAGGGCAGGGTGTCGAGAAACAGGTCGGCAAGCCGCTGCCGGGCGAGATGGTCAGCGACCAGCGGCATCGACGATGCGAACACCAGCCGCTCGGCGGCGACGCCGCGCTGCTCGGCCTCGCGCCTGAGGTTCGCGACGGCCGTCGGATTATAGGCGCGCAGCCACAGCACGGAGCCTTCGACCTGCCGCAGCAGCGACATCCAGACGCTAAAGACATCCGGGGTGAGTTTCGTGCTGTCGTTGAAATCGCAAAACACGAAGCCGTGGTCCGGCAGGCCGGCCTCGCGCCGCGTCATGATGCCGGAGCCAATCTCCCGGCGCGAATCGGCAGGCATGAAGGAATCCGGCAGGGTCGCGATCGCCTCGGAATAGAAGCGCTCGTCCTCCGGCGAAATCACGGTGCGGTCGGCGAGCAGATAGTCCATGAAATCGGTGCCGGACGTGCCGGGATAGCCGAGATAATTGACCTGAACCGGCGCCACGCGGTGCGCGAAGATCTGCATGCGGCCGCTTTGCGTGTAGCCATTGAGATCGACCGCGATGTCGATGCCGAGGTCGCGGATGGTCCGGACCGATTGTCGGTCGTCGAACCCGCTGGCGTCGATGAAGCGGTCGAACGCTTTCACCAGGCGCTCGCGCATCGGGCCGTCGTGTTTCATCAGGGACACGGCAGTGAGATCGAAGCGCGATCGGTCGTGGTGCTCGAACACGCCTGCAATCAGTTCGGCGACGGCGTGGCTGCCGAGATCGCCGGAGACATAGGCGATCCTGATGCGATCGGATCGGGTGGGGACAACCGGTTGCGGGACGATCCCGGCGAAAGTCCGCGCGGCCATGCGGCGGGTGATCTCAAGCTGTTGCTGGGACGACAGCGGCAGCCGCGAGAGCAGCAATTGGGGCGCGGAAAACCTGTTCTTCCGCGCCAGCGACTGAATATCGGCCTGGTCCGCCGCGAATGTAGACCAGTCGCAGATCGCAGCTTTGGCGTTGAGGCGAAGCGCGGCCGCGCGTGGCGTCGCGGGATCGTGCCGGAGCGCTGTATCGAAGGCTGCGACGGCTTCATCAAATCGCCCGAGGCCGTTCAGCGCCTCGCCGCGCGCGAACCAGGCCGGCGCGAAGTCCGGCTGCAGGGACAGTTCCCTGTCGAGGGTGACGAGCGCCTCTTCGTTACGGTTCAGCTTCACCAGAAGCTCGCCGATCGCGTAGGACAGCTTGGGCAGGGAGGGCGTTACCGAAGCGGCTTTATAAGCCTCGAAGGCGTCGGCATACCGGCGCATCTGGGCGTAGATATTGCCGAGATTGAGCCAGGCGTCGCCATCCGTGCGGTCGATCGCCAGAATCTGGCGATTGGTGGTGATGGCTTCATCGTAGCGCCCGAGATGGAACAGCGCGCGCGCCCGGTTGAACAATGCGAGCGTGTTGTTCGGATCGATGGCGAGGGCCCGCTCCGCGCTCGCAAGCGCGTCGTCGTACTTTTCCATGCGGATGAGCGCCGCTGCCAGATTGGCATGGGCGATGACGTTGGCCGGATCGATGAAAATAGCCTTGCGCAGGCTCTTGTCCGCCGCCGCGAGATCGCCGAGTTCGGCCTGCATCCGCCCCATGTTGAGATAGGCGTCCGACGAATCGGGATTGATCTTGAGCGCCTTGCTGATCTGTCGGATGCCTTCGGCGAAATTGCCGCGCTGGCCTTCGATCACCCCCAGCATATGCCGCGGCGCGAATTGCTTTTTGCTGAACGAGAGCACCTGACGATAGAGCGTGGCCGCGATATCGAGCTGGCCCGTCCGATGGGCGGTCATGGCCTGCTGGAAAATGGCCTCAAGATCGGGCTGGACAGGACGAGGGCCGGGGAGGGATGGGCGATTCATGCCGGCTTGTTGCCTCTCTGTGCCTCGCCGGGAACCTCCCGGCCTTTGTCGGGGATCGCGACGGCTGAAATCACGAGGGTGGCGGAGACGGAGGGATTCGAACCCTCGATACCCTTTTCAAGGTATGCTCATTTAGCAAACGAGTGCCTTCAGCCGCTCGGCCACGTCTCCACGGGCTCGATATGCCCCACGCGGGGACGCCCCGCAAGTCGCATTCTCCAGCCGGGGAGACGATCGTACCGGTGTGCACATGATTATGGCTGGGCGAACGCCCGCCAGATTCGTTTATGCCGATTTGATTCGAAAAGTCGCCACAGTTCTTCGCGGGAGCGGGGTGGGAGGAAGTGTGGCAGTCATGCCGACAGAAAAGCGGCTTCGCGAAAACATCATACATAACAGCTACTTGATACTATCTCGCGATAATGGTCGCGTGCTCTTTGTGCAACACCTCTCCAAAAACGGCTGGAACCGTACCGTTTCAAGGCGGTCCTTTGTTGCACGTTCACGACTGATCGCTATGGTCTTTAAAGCGACGGAGGGGGGCATCCCGAGGTCGTTCCGTTAGGTGGTTTCGCTTAAGTCGCTCGCGTTGAGGCGGGAGTGTCCGAAGGCGCGAGGCGACCAGGCGGTAAGCGGGGAAGCAAGGGACCATTCCTAGAAGGTGGCGACGCCGACGGGCCGGAACCTTCCCTAACAGAGCAAAACTTTGGAGGTTTTATGAGCAAGATTAAGAGCCTTATCCTGGGTTCGGCGGCGAGCATCGCCGTTGTGGCAGGAGCACAGGCGGCTGATCTTCCGGTGAAGGCGAAGGCCGTTCAGTACGTGAAGATCTGCTCGCTGTATGGCGCCGGTTTCTACTACATCCCGGGCACCGACACCTGCATCAAGCTGGGTGGCTACATCCAGTTGGACGTGAACATCCGTTCGAACAACTACAACAACCCGGCGCTGCTCTCGGCGGCCAGCGGTTCGGGCTTCGTGACCGGCGGCGGCGTCATCGCCGGCGTTTCCGGCACGCTCAGCCGTGATTCGGACAACTACACCACTCGTTCGCGCGCGCAGTTCAACGTTGATACCCGCACCGCGACGGAATACGGCGTGGTTCGCACCTACTGGGGCAGCAACTTCGAGCACAGCTCGGGCTGGGGTCCGTCCTCGGGCAACCTGACGATGGATCTGGGCTTCATCCAGTTCGCCGGTTTCACCTTCGGTAAGGCGGTTTCGACCTTCGTTACCCCGTGGAGCGCCTACACCGCGAACATCAACACCTCCGCTTTCGTGAGCGGCGCGGACGACGCGACCGGCATCACCATGGCGGCCTACACCTTCCAGTTCGGCAACGGTGTGTCGGCTCAGTTGTCGCTTGAAGACAACAAGACCATCATGCGCGCTCCGGTGCTCAACGCCGGTGCTGCTTTGACCGCCGCCTACCTGTTCAACGGCTCGACCGGTGCTGGCAGCATCGCGACTGCCGGTGCGAACGGCGCGATGTTCGGCACGGGTGGCAACCTGTCGCCGGATATCGTCGGCAACATCCTGGTCGATCAGTCCGCCTTCAGCTTCCAGCTGTCGGCCGCTGCTCACAACGTGAACCCGAGCTACTACGCTGCCACGAACTACGCGTCGACTGTGACCAACGAACTGGCTGGTCATCCGAACGACAAGTGGGGCTGGGCGATTTCGGGCGGCCTGCTGCTCAAGAACCTGCCGACCGGCGCTGGCGACAAGTTCGCCATCGACGTGACCTACACTGAAGGTGCGCCGAAGTACATCATCAGCGGCACCGTGGGCAACAGCTTCTACCGCTTCAGCGGCAGCGGCGCTGGCGCCTACCAGTCGTTCGCTGCGGCGGCGCTGTTCGATGGCGTCTACGGCACTCAGGGCAGCAGCCTCGAGCTGACGAAGGTGTGGGGCGTCCGCGCCGGCTACCTGCATAACTGGTCTCCGACCCTGGAAACCGGTGTGTTCGGCGGCTACACCCACGTTGACTACGGTTCCGGCGCGACCGCCGCGATCCAGAGCAGCCTGGCAAACAGCGGTCTCGCTTTCACCAAGAGCGGCGGCTGGGGCACTTACAACCCGGACTTCAACATCTGGCAGGTCGGTGCCCGCACCGCGTGGACCCCGGTCCGCAACCTGACCTTCTCGGGCGAAGTGCTCTACACCTACCTCGATCAGGCCAACTCGGGTACCCTCTCGTCGACCAACACGTCCAACGCGACGGGTTACAAGCCGGCTGGCGTGTATGAGTACAAGGATCAGGGCGCCTGGTCCGGCAACCTCCGCGTTCGCCGCACCTTCTGATCGTTCTCGCCTCACGGCGATAACCATCTGAACTGCAAAAGACCCCCGGCAGGAAACTGCCGGGGGTTTTCTCTTTTGGGGAGGCGGTCGGCAGTGCCGCTTGTTTCGAGCGGAACACGTCCGTCCGTATCCCGGCACGATGCCGCCATATCCCGGGCACGATGCCGCGCGGCAGCGCTGCTTCGCGGAGCCGGGGCCGTGACGAGCGGAATGTCAGGCGTTGTTAAGGGCGGGGAGTCCGGAAACAGGACTTTCGCGTCCGTGACGGACCCGGCTCAGCGGCGCGGTACTGCGCGCCGCACCTCATTCGAGGCATGAGCACCGGCAGGGAATCCGCGCCGTGCGCTTACGCTGCGTCGCAGCGGGCGCAGAAGGCGACGATGCGGTCCACGGTCGGCTTGTCGGCAAGGAGCGGAGCATGGCCTTCGTCCGGCACTTCCACCACGTCGATGTCGGGGTGGCGCGTGGCCATGGTCTGGATGACTCGCGGCGACAGCAGATCGGACAGCCCGCCATGAACCAGCATCACGGGCAGGCTGGCCAACTTGTCGAACAGCTCCCAGATTTCCGGCAGCGGTGTCTCGGCGGTGACGCTGTCCAGCGTCTTGGCCAATCGCACGTCATAAGTTCGCTCCAGCCCGCCGCCGGCCTTCTCGCGGAACGCCCGCCGGGTCCATGCCGCCCAGCCGGCCGCATCCAGCGTGGGAAAGACGCTGCCGAACAGCTCTCGCAGCCCGCGCTCGGCATCGTCCCACGTCGCCCGTTCCGGCGGATCGGTGATGTAGCCCTTGATCTTCATCAGGCCGCCGATCTCCAGCGCGGGGCCAATGTCGTTGAGGATCACGCCGGCCAGCAGTTGCGGTTGCGCCGCCGCCAGCCCCATGGAAATCAGGCCGCCGCGCGAGGTGCCGAGCAGGATCGCGCGCGAGACGCCGAGCGACGCCGCGACGGCGAGCACATCGCCCATCTCCATCGGCACCGCGTATTTGGCTGGGTCCGGATCGTAGTCGGACAGGCCGCGGCCGCGATAGTCGATCGCCACCACACGGCGCGGGGCGGGGGCGCTCGCCAGGGCGCGGGCGATGACGTCGAAGTCGTCGGCGGTGCGGGTCAGGCCGGGCAGGCAGAGCACCGGCAATGCGGCGCCGGTCTGCGGGCCGATGGTCTTGGCATGGATTTTCAGGCCGTCGGCGGACTGGCAGAACACGTCGTGGAATTGATCGGACATTGATGGCGGCTCGGAGGTTGGATGCAGCGGGAGAGGTGGGGAGAGTAAAGCAGTTTGTGTTTTGACGAAAACATCAATCTGTCATGGCCGGGCCATAGCCGTTCGAAGAACGGCGTCGCGCTCGCCTGGTCCCGGCCATCCACGTTCTGTTTCGTTGCAACTTTCTAGACGTTGATACCCGCGACAAGCGCGGGCATGACGCGTTGTTGGTTCCGTCTCAACGAAGCCTGCTTTAGGCAGATGGCGTGAAGCCCCGTTGCCGTCAAACCATGCGGCGCGCTATTCCACCGAACCGCCGCGGCGCAAATCCGCCTCGATCAGCAGCCGGTTGCCGCCGCCGAACCGCGCGCGATAGACCTGCAGGTTTTCCATGATGCGCTGAACGTAGTTACGGGTCTCGGCGAACGGAATCTGCTCGACCCAGTCCACTGCATCCACCTTCGGATCGCGCGGATCGCCATAGCGCTCGATCCATTTGCGCACGCTGCCGCGCCCGGCGTTGTAGCCGGCGAAGGTCATGATGTAGGAGCCGCGGTAGTCGTCGATCAGGCCGCCGAGTTCGGCTGCGCCGAACGCGGCGTTGTAGGACGGATCGTTCCTCAGCCGGCCGAGATCGAAGGACGTGCCGTATTTCTTGGCGACATACTTGCCGGCGTCGGCCGTCACCTGCATCAGGCCATAGGCTTTGGCAGGCGACACCACCGCGGGATTGAAGGCGCTTTCCTGACGCGCGATGGCGAACACGATGGCCTTTTCCGTCCCCGGCCCGAAATCCTTGTAGGGCGGAATGCCAGACACCGGATAGGCGTAGTGATCGAACGGCATGCCGCGATTGAGCGCGGCTTTGCCCACCATCAGCATCGCGCGCGCGTCGTTATGGCGCTGGGTCAATTCGCACAGCGCGAGCAGGGCGTCCATATCGGCGCGCTCGCCCATGTCGGCGAGGATCGGAATGGCGACCTCGCGTTCGTCGAGCGCATACAGAAGCTCCACCGCGCGCACGACTTCCAGCCGGCTGCCGTTGCGCGAGCGGCCGGGCACCTCGTTGAGGGCGATCTGCGGCAGCTTCAGCTTGGCCCGCGCCAGTTGGCCGTAATAGCTGGTGGATTGACGGGCCGCGGATTCATAGGCGGCGCGGGCCTCCTGCGCGCGCCCGGCGGCTTCCGCCGCGCGGCCCTGCCAGTAGCCCGCCCGCGCCAGTGCGGTGGGGTTGACGCTGTCGACGCCGATGCGCGCGAAGTGCTGGGCCGCGAGATTCGGATCGTTGAGGAAGCGCAGCGCGATCCAGCCAGCGGTGAATTCCCGCTCGGTCTTGTAGATGTCGCGGGCCGGCAGCGCCGCGTCGCGCGCGACCGCATAGGCGGTGCGCGGCTCGTTGCTGTCGAGCAGCTTGCGTGCCAGCAGGCGGCGCTCGATCCACCATTCGTCGGCGTTGACGAGACGGGTGGGATCGCGCGGCGCGCTCTGCATCACGCGGGCTGCCTCGGCGAAATGCTCCTCGCGCCGCAGCCATTGCGCCTTGCTGATGAGATAGATCGGATCGCCGTGCAATTCGCGCGGCACTGCTTCGAGCAGCGCCCGGGAGTTGGACGCCTTCTTGTCGAGGCCGATCCGCGCCTTGGCGAGGGCGACATAGCCGCTGCCGAGCCGCTTGGCCGAGCGCAGCGCAGACTCCGCGGTGTCGTTGCCGTACAGCAGCATGTCCATCCGCGTCTTGAAATCTCCGGCGTTGAGAAGCGGGCCGAACTGTTCAAGCGCGGCGTTCTCCACATCGGCGGAGAACGGGTCGTTGCGCCAGGCCTCCCTGACGAGATGCTCGGCGCTGCGGCGATCGCCCCGCGCGAGCAGCGCCCGCGCCAGCACGAAGCGTCCCTTGGCGGAGAGGGGCTGCTCGTCGCCGAAGAAGGCCAGCACGGCGGCATCGTCGCGGCGGTCGTCCCACAGCGCGGCCTCGCCGCGGCGGCGCAGGAAGATCTGGCTCGGCCAACTCGGATTCTCGGCCAGGAAGGCGCGGTAGCGCTCCGCCGATGCGCCGTTGTTATCACTGCGCAGGATGAGCCATTCGGCGAGCTTGCTCGCCACCGGGTCGTTCAGCGACGCCTTCAGTTGTGTGGCGTCGGCGGGCTTCTTGCCGCGGATCGCCTCGATCACCTGTTCGAGCGTCTCCATGTCCGCCTTCGAGGTGGACGAGGTACCGGCCATGGCGAGGGGGGCCGCGAATTTGCGCGGCGTGGGCCGCATCGCTGCCTGCTGGGGCGCTTTCGCGGCCGGGGCGGGGATGGCTTTGGCTGCGGAACCGGTGTGCGCCGGCGGGGTTGTCGCGGGTGCGGTCGCGGTGCTGCGCGGGGTCGGTCGCGGCTTCGGCAGCGGTACGCCGAAGGCCGTGTGCGAGACAAGCGCCAGCGATCCGGCGCCGAGCAGCGCGGCACTCCAGCGCCGCAGCCGCAGGGATGACGGGCTGCGCGCGGATGTGGGGGCGGCGCATGAGGGGATGAATAACTTCACGGGCAACCTCGGCGGCGAATCATCCAAATTGCCTCGCCTCAGGCGTAGTTCATTGATTATGTGGACAAAACATCAAATGTGTTAGAATAACCTTATTGCCGTAACACCACGGCAAAATCGCGGCTGATACGAGGATTTCGGCCCGATCCGGGGCCTCAATGGCATTTTCGGCGGAGACCGGCCGGGCTTTCATCGAAAGGCCGGACCCGTTATCAGTGGCTCGGAAAATCACAACGACGGCACGAAAGCGTTCGGAGACTGATCATGGCAGCCAAGACGAATTTCCGGGGGTCCTATACCGCCTTGGTGACGCCCTTCAAAAATGGCGCGCTGGACGAAGCCGGCTTTCGTGCGCTGGTGAACTGGCAGATCGAGCAAGGTTCGAACGGCCTGGTGCCCGTCGGCACCACGGGCGAGAGCCCGACGCTCAGCCACGACGAGCACAACAAGGTCACCGAATGGTGCGTGCAGGAGTCCAAGGGCCGCGTTCCGGTGATCGCCGGCGCGGGCTCGAACTCCACGCGCGAGGCGGTGGCGCTGGCGCAGCATGCCGAAAAGGCCGGCGCTGACGCCGTGCTGGTGGTGACGCCGTACTACAACAAGCCGACCCAGGAGGGGATGTATCACCACTTCAAGGCGGTGAACGACGCCATCGGCATTCCGATCATCATCTACAACATTCCGCCGCGCTCAGTGGTGGATCTGTCGGTAGACACCATGACGCGGCTGTTCGAGTTAAAGAACATCGCCGGCGTGAAGGACGCCACCGCCAATCTCGCCCGCGTGTCGCAGCAGCGCCATGCCATGGGGCCGGATTTTCTCCAGATGTCCGGCGAGGACATGACGGCGCTGGCCTATATGGCGGCCGGCGGCCATGGCTGCATTTCCGTCACCGCCAACATCGCGCCGAAGCTGTGCGCTGAATTGATGTCCGCCGTGCTCAAGGGCGATTACGCGACCGGCCTGACGATTCAGGACCGGCTCGCGCCGCTGCACGACGCCGTGTTCAAGGAGCCGGGCGTGGCCGGGGCCAAGCACGGCCTCAAGCTGCTCGGCCGGCTCGACGAGGAGGTCCGCCTGCCGCTGGTGCCGGTAACGGCGCCCACCGGCAAGGTCATCCGCGATGCCATGGTGCATGCCGGACTGCTCAACTGAACAATCCAACCGACTACGCGAAATGGAGCTGACCGATGCTTGAGGAGTTCAAGAAATTCGCCCTGCGCGGCAATGTCGTCGATCTGGCGGTCGGCGTCATCATCGGCGCAGCCTTCGGCTCCATCGTCAACTCGCTGGTCGGCGACGTCATCATGCCGCTGATCGGCGCGATCACTGGCGGCCTCGACTTCTCCAACTATTACACGCCGCTGGCGAAGTCGGTGACGGCGAGCAACCTTGCCGATGCCAAGAAGCAGGGCGCGGTGCTGGCCTGGGGCAATTTCCTGACGCTGACGCTGAATTTCATCATCGTGGCGTTCGTGCTGTTCATCGTCATCCGGCTGATGAACCAGCTCAAGGCCAAGGAGGAGGCCGATCCCGGCCCGGCGCCGCTGACCAAGGATCAGGAACTGCTGGTCGAGATCCGCGATCTTCTGAAATCGAAATAACATCCTATCTGTTGCAGCGGCGGACCCGCATCCGGCGGGTTCGGCGGCATTTCGCAGCATCGTGCGCCCCTGCGACCGGTTCGCAGGGCCCGTGCGGTTGAGGCTTCCGATGACCGAGAAGAAATTGCGTCCGATCAAGGTCGTCGCGGAGAACCGCAAGGCGCGGTTCAACTACGCCGTGGAGGACACGGTGGAGGCGGGCATCGTGCTGACCGGCACCGAGGTCAAGTCGGCGCGCAACGGCAAGACCACCATCGCGGAATCCTACGCCGACTCCAAGGGCGGCGAGATCTGGCTGGTCAACGCCAATATCCCCGAATACCTGCAGGCCAACCGCTTCAATCACGAGCCGCGGCGGCCGCGAAAGTTGCTGCTGCACAAGAAGCAGATCAACAAGCTGATCGGCGCCATCGAGCGCGAGGGCATGACCCTTGTGCCGCTCAAGATGTATTTCAACGAGCACGGCAAGGTGAAGCTTCAACTCGCACTCGCCAAGGGCAAGAAGCTGCACGACAAGCGCGAGACCGAGAAGAAGCGCGACTGGTCGCGCGAGAAAGGCCGACTGCTGCGGGCGCGGGGCTGAATCGCATCACGCCGTCCCATGCGCGGCGCGCACCTTATCTCCCGCCGGATTGCCGCAGTCGTGTAATCGGAGTCGAAGAAAGGGGACCGCATGAACCAGCCGAACCTGATGGGCGTGGACTGGAGCAGGATTCCGGCCCCGGAGGACGATGGCGCGGCGCGTTACCTCGTCGGCGCCAGCATTCCGCCGGTGGCCCTGCAGGCGACCGACGGCACATCCGTGATCCTTGCCGATCTCGGGGGGCGGACGGTGCTGTTCGGCTATCCGCGAACCGGCGAGCCGGGCAAGATCAGCCCTGTGGAGGGTTGGGACATGATCCCCGGCGCGCGCGGCTGCACACCGCAGACCTGCGCGTTTCGCGACCTGTTCAAGGATCTGCAACAGGCCGGGGCGCACCACGTGTTCGGTCTTTCGACGCAGGACAGCGCTTACCAGCGCGAGATGGTCGAGCGGCTGCATGTGCCGTTTCAGGTGCTATCCGACAGCGGACTTGTTCTGACGCGCGCGCTTGGCCTGCCGACGATGACGATCGCGGACATGATCCTGATCAAGCGTCTGGCGCTGATCATCGACGACGCTGTCATCACCCACGTGTTCTATCCGGTGTTTCCGCCGGACCGTAACGCAGGCGATGTGCTGGCATGGCTTCAGGCCAATCCGGTTCCGTCGGCGAGATAATTCCGCACCCGCGTGAACACGGCTCTGAACATCGTGGGTGTCAGCACGCCCGTGTTGGTATTGTAGCGCGAGCAGTGATAGCTGTCGAACAATCGCAAGCGGTCCGCCTGATGCTCCGCGCCGTGGCCGAACGGAGCCTGGGCCGCGCGAAGGCCGAGAGTCTTCAGCGTGGTGTCGTGGGCGATGCGGCCGAGCATGACGATGGCGCGCAGGCGCGGCATCTCCTCGATCGTCGCCCTGAAGAAAGGGCGGCAGGTGTTGATCTCGGCCGGCAGCGGCTTGTTCTGCGGCGGCACGCAGCGAACCGCATTGGTGATGCGGCAATTTACCAGCGTCAGCCCGTCGTCCGGCCGCTTGTCATAGACGCCCGTGGCAAGGCCGAACTCCAGCAGCGTCGCATAGAGCAGGTCGCCGGCGTAATCGCCGGTGAAGGGCCGGCCGGTGCGGTTGGCGCCCTGCAGGCCGGGCGCGAGACCCACGATCAGCAGCGATGCGTCGATGCCGCCGAAGGAGGGGACCGGGCCGTTGAACCAGTCCGGCTCCCGCGTCCGGTTGGCATGGCGAAACGCCGCGAGCCGCGGGCACAGCGGGCAGTCGTGATCGGGCTCGGAGCGAAGAGAGACGGAGCCGGCCGGTGGCCCGCTCCGTCGTTTTGCTGAATCAGTCGTCGAATTCGTCGACATCGCCTCGCGCTGCAATGGTGCTCGTGCTCCGCTGCAGGAATTGCGGCGTATGCTGACGAGGTTCGCGGGGAGCGGGACGTTCGCTCGGATCGCGACCAAGCTTGGACTGTAGCTGAATCAGATCGGTAAAGACATCCGCCTGACGGCGCAACTCGTCGGCGATCATCGGAGGCTGGCTGGCGATGGTGGACACCACCGTCACGCGCACGCCGCGGCGCTGCACGGCCTCGACCAGCGAGCGGAAATCGCCGTCGCCGGAGAACAGCACCATCTGGTCGATATGCTCGGCCAGCTCCATGGCATCGACCGCGAGTTCGATGTCCATGTTGCCCTTCACCTTGCGTCGTCCGCTGGCGTCGATGAATTCCTTCGTGGCCTTGGTCACGACGGTATAGCCGTTGTAATCGAGCCAGTCGATCAACGGACGAATCGAGGAATATTCCTGATCTTCGATGATGGCGGTGTAGTAGAAAGCCCGCACCAGCGTGCCGCGGCTCTGGAATTCAAGCAGCAGCCGCTTGTAGTCGATATCGAAACCAAGGGTCTTCGCTGTCGCATAAAGGTTTGCACCGTCGATAAACAGCGCGATCTTGTTCGTCGCAGGAACCATCAGTGATTGCTCGCATTTGTTATGATGTACTTTTTGGCGCGATCAGATATCGCGCATTTCGATTGGTGTGTTTTTAACTTTGATACTCGTCAGAAATTTGAAGCGGGTGAGCGTCGTCGCTCGTCAATTCGACCACAGTCAACCTCAGCTTGCCTTGTGAGCCATTGTGATAGTGCAATGAAGCGATTTCTTGTCCATGGAACAAAAGGCCGCCCCGGCGGAGGGCACTCTGCATGCTGGAAAGTCCATTCTAGGGATCATTTAGAAAATCTTGCTTGCGAAATGATCGTTGGCGCTATACCTAGCGCGCATAGCCACATGATTTTCCGATCCAGACCGGGAGCGACAGCCGATGGCGCGCGTCACAGTTGAAGATTGCATCGATAAGGTCGACAATCGTTTCGATCTCGTTCTTTTGGCGGCTCACCGCGCCCGCATGATTTCGTCGGGCTCGCCGCTGACGGTCGATCGGGATAACGACAAGAATCCGGTTGTTTCGCTGCGGGAAATCGCTGAAACGACCATTTCTCCCGAGGATCTGCGCGAGGAACTGGTCCATTCGCTGCAGAAGTTCGTCGAGGTGGACGAGCCGGAACCGGATACGGTGCCGCTGATCGGCTCCGCGGGGGCGTCGGTGGATGCCGACGACACCGAGGTGGCCGTCGAGCGTATGACCGAGGAAGAGCTGCTCAAGGGGCTGGAAGGTCTTGCTCCGCCCGAGGAGCAGCCCGAGGAAGACGAGTAAGTCCGGCCTGCGGCGCCGCTCGGGCCGCAAATCGAATTATTTTGACCAAAGGCCCGGACAATTTGTCCGGGCCTTTGCATTTATTGACATTTTCTCGGTCATTCTTGCGGTCCGGCGGGAAGCCGGCAATATTATGAATTCCGGTTCCTGCTTCGGAATCCGGCGTGAGGCGACAGGGTCCATGGCGAATTTGCGCCAATATCAGCCACAAATGCAGGCCGCGGCCGATGCCGCGCCGCCGGTTTCGCCTGCGCCCGTGGTTGCGCCTGCGGTGGCCCCGGTGAAAAAGGCGCCCCGGACGCAGATGATGCGCCAGTACGACCTGGTGGACCGGGTCCGGGCCTACAATCCGAATACCGACGAGGACCTGCTTAACCGCGCCTATGTCTACGCCATGATGGCTCATGGCGAGCAGAAGCGGGCGTCGGGGGACCCTTACTTTTCCCATCCGCTGGAAGTCGCGGCGATCCTGACCAAGCTGAAGCTGGACGACGCCACCATCGTCGCGGCGCTGCTTCATGACACCATCGAGGACACCGAATCGACCCGGGCCGAGATCGACCAGATCTTCGGCCACGAGATCGGCGCGCTGGTGGACGGGCTGACCAAGCTCAAGCGCCTCGAACTGGTCTCCCGCGAGGCCAAGCAGGCGGAGAATCTGCGCAAGCTGCTGCTGGCGATCGCTGACGATGTGCGTGTATTGCTCGTCAAGCTCGCGGACCGGTTGCATAACATGCGCACGATGGAGTTCATGCCGCCGGCATCCCGTCGCCGCATCGCCGAGGAGACGCTCGATATCTATGCGCCGCTCGCAGGGCGCATGGGCATGCAGGAAATGCGCGAGGAGCTCGAGGACCTGTCGTTCAGGATCATCGACCCGGATGCCTATGCCGTCGTCGTCCAGCGCCTTGATGCGCTCGAGGCGCGCGACCGCAACCTGATCGGCGAGATCGAATCCCAGCTTGCGAACAAGCTCGCCAAGAACGGCATCAATGCCCACGTCAAGGGACGCCGCAAGCAGCCGTTCTCGATCTGGATGAAGATGGAGCGCAAGTCGGTCGGCTTCGAGCAACTGTCCGATATCTTCGGCTTCCGCATCGTCGTCAACAGCGTGGCGGAAGTCTATCGCACCCTCGGCATCGTCCACACCACATGGCCGGTCGTGCCGGGGCGGTTCAAGGACTACATCTCGACGCCGAAGCAGAACGACTACCGCTCGATCCACACCACGGTGATCGGGCCCGGCAAGCAGCGCGTCGAACTGCAAATCCGCACCGAGGAGATGGACCGCGTCAACGAGTACGGGATCGCCGCGCACGCCATCTACAAGGATGGCGGCGGTTCGGCCAGCGAGCGCCTGGAAAAGGAGTCCAACGCCTTCGCGTGGCTGCGGCACACGGTGGAGGTGCTGTCGGAAAGCGCCAATCCCGAGGAATTCCTCGAACACACCAAGATGGAGCTGTTCCACGATCAGGTGTTCTGCTTCACGCCGAAGGGCAAGCTGATCGCGCTGCCGCGCCACGCCAACGTCATCGATTTCGCCTATGCGGTGCACACCGATGTCGGCAACAGCGCGGTGGGCTGCAAGATCAACGGCAAGTTCGCGCCGTTGTCGTCGGAACTGCAGAACGGCGACGAGGTCGAGGTCCTGACGTCGCAGGCGCAGTCGGCGCCGCCAAGCGCGTGGGAATCCCTCGCCATCACCGGCAAGGCGCGGGCGGCGATCCGCCGCGCCACGCGCACGGCGGTGCGTGACCAGTATGCCGGGCTCGGACGGCGGATCGTCGAGCGCCTGTTCCTGCGCGCCAAGATCGCTTACGCCGACGACAAGCTGAAGGGCGCGCTGCCGCGGCTGGCGCGGGCCTCGATCGACGACGTGATGGCGGCCGTCGGCCGCGGCGAGATGAAGGCGTCCGATGTCGCGCGGGCGATGTATCCCGATTACAAGGAAGAGGCGCGGCTCGGCGGCAAGAAGGTCGCGGGCCCCAAGCCCAAGCTCACCGCCGACGCCAAGGCCTCGACCGCGATTCCGATCCGCGGCATCAACAGCGATTTGCCAGTGAAGTTCGCACCGAACGGCGGCGCTGTGCCGGGCGACCGCATTGTCGGCATCGTGACGCCGGGCGAGGGCATCACGATCTATCCGATCCAGTCGCCGGCGCTGCGCGATTTCGAGGAGGAGCCGGAGCGCTGGCTCGACGTGCGCTGGGATATCGACGAGGCCGCGCCGCGGCGTTTTCCCGCGCGCCTGCATGTCCAGAACGTCAACGAACCGGGCAGTCTCGCCCAGATCGCGGGCGTGATCGCCGAGCACGACGGCAACATCGACAACATCAGCATGAGCCGCCGCTCGCCGGATTTCACCGAGCTGATCATCGATCTTGAGGTCTATGACCTCAAACATTTGAACGGTATCATCGCGCAACTGCGGGCCAAGGCGGTCGTCGCCAGCGTCGACCGCATCAACGGCTAGCTCGGCTATTTATCAGGTTTCCCATGTCCGTCATTCCGCCGCTGCGCCTCGGGGTCAACATCGATCACGTCGCCACGCTGCGCAACGCGCGCGGCGGGCGCATGCCCGATCCGGTGCGCGCCGCGCATCTGGCGATCGAGGCCGGGGCCGATGGCATCACCGCGCATCTGCGCGAGGATCGCCGCCACATCCGCGACGACGACATCAAGCGCCTCAAGGCCGAGATTTCGAAGCCGCTGAATTTCGAGATGGCCGCGACCGCGGAGATGCTGCAGATCGCGCTGGCGACGAAGCCGCACGCCGCTTGCATCGTGCCGGAGCGGCGCACCGAGGTCACCACCGAAGGCGGCCTCGACGTGGTCGGCCAGCAGGATGCGTTGGGTTCGTTCATCGCCCGGCTCAATGACGCCGGCATCCGGGTGTCGCTGTTCATCGCCGCCGATCCGGCGCAGATCGAGATGGCGGCGAAGCTGAAAGCGCCCGTGATTGAAATCCACACCGGCGCCTGGTGCGACGCGGTCAGCGAGGGGCGCAAGGCGCAGGCCGAGACGGAATGGCAGCGTATCAGTCCGCCGGCCTCGAAGTCCATGCCGGCCACGGCCTCGACTATGGGACGGCGGAGACCATCGCGGCGTTGCCGCAGGTGGTCGAACTGAACATCGGGCACTTCATGATGGGCGAGGCGATTTTCACCGGGCTTGCCCAGACCGTGCGCGACATGCGCGCGGCGATGGATCGTGGCCGCAAGACCCTGCGGCACTACCTATGATCATCGGCATCGGCTCCGACATCATCGACATCACGCGGATCGAGAAGGTGATCGCCCGCCACGGCGACCGCTTCATCGACCGCATCTTCACCGAGACCGAGCGCGCCAAGGCGGAGCGCCGGTCCAAGATGCCGAAGATGATCTGGGCCACCTACGCCAAGCGCTTCGCGGCCAAGGAGGCGTGCTCCAAGGCGCTCGGCACCGGCATCCGGCGCGGGGTGTGGTGGCGCGACATGGGCGTGGTCAACATGCCGGGTGGGCGGCCGACCATGCAGCTGACCGGCGGCGCGCTGGCGCGGCTCGAGGCGCTGACCCCGCCGGGCCATGAGGCGCGGATCGACCTCAGCATCACCGACGACTGGCCGCTGGCGCAGGCTTTCGTGGTCATTTCGGCGGTTCCGGCGGCCACCCCCTGACCGCCGCCGGGAACGGCCCCGGATCGTGAAAGAATCTGAAATCGACTGGCGAATCATGGGATTAGCAAGTTTGAGGGGGGCGGTTGATTGCGCCCCCCGCGACAACGGTCTAAAACCCGCGCGGGTGATTTGGGCGGCGGTGTCGGCCCGGGGAGTCGATCCCCGGAGCGTTGCAACAGGATTTTGAAAGAGTCATGAGCGTGTCAACACCGGCCAAATCCGAAGGCGGCGTCGGCGAAACCGTCCGCGTCGTCATCCACGCCCTGATCATCGCGCTGGTCATCCGCACCTTCCTGTTCCAGCCGTTCAATATTCCCTCGGGATCGATGAAGGCGACGTTGCTGGTCGGCGACTATCTGTTCGTCTCGAAATATTCCTACGGCTACAGCCATTTCTCATTCCCGCTATCGCCGCCGATCTTCTCGGGTCGGATTTTCGGATCGGACCCGGCACGGGGCGACATCGTCGTGTTCCGCCTGCCCAAGGACACCTCAACCGATTACATCAAGCGCGTGATCGGGTTGCCGGGCGACCGCATCCAGATGAAGGAAGGGCTGCTCTACATTAACGACAAGCCGGTGCAGCGCGAGCGGCTGGCCGATTTCGTCGGCGAGGACCCCTGCGGCTCCGACGCCACGGCGCGGGTCAAGCAGTGGCAGGAGACGCTGCCGAACGGCGTCACCTACAAGACGCTCGATTGCGTCGACAACGGCTTCTACGACAACACCAATATCTACACCGTGCCGCCCGGCCACTTCTTCATGATGGGCGACAACCGCGATAACTCGACCGACAGCCGGGTGCTGTCGGCGGTGGGTTATGTGCCGTCGGAGAACCTGATCGGCCGGGCGCAGATGATTTTCTTCTCCATTGCCGAGGGCGAACCGGCCTGGCAGTTCTGGCGCTGGCCGATGGCCGTGCGCTGGAATCGTATTTTCTCCATCGTGCGATGAGCGGCGATCCCGCGCCTGCCAGTAGCGCACCAGATCCCGCCGCCGGTGCGAGCATCGACGGCGGCGACGCCGGGTCTGTCGAGACCAAACCTGCGAAGAAGAAAGTCGCGCGGCGTCCGAGCGCCAAGGCGGCCGCCAAAATCATCGAACAGCGCATCGGCCACAACTTCGCCGATCCCGCGCTGCTGGCCACCGCCTTCACCCATGTTTCGGCGCTGAAATCGGCGCGCAGCCGCGCCGACAGCTATCAGCGGCTGGAATTTCTCGGCGACCACGTGCTCGGGCTCATCGTCTCCGATATGCTGTATCGCGCGTTTCCGAAGGCGGACGAGGGCGAATTGTCGAAGCGTCTCGCTGACCTCGTGCGCCGCGAAGCCTGCGCCGATGTCGCCCAATCGCTCGGCCTCGACGAAGCGATCAAGCTCGGCTCGGTCGGCGCGGGGGCTGGCGCGCGGCTGCGCAATTCGGTGCTCGGCGACATCTGCGAAGCGGTGATCGGTGCGGTGTTTCTCGACGGCGGCTATGCGGCTGCGGCGGCGTTCGTGGAGCGCAACTGGACTGAGCGCATGCGCCGGCCGGTGCGTCCGCTGCGCGATCCGAAAACCGTGTTGCAGGAGTGGGCGCAGGGCAAGGGACTGCCGACGCCGGTCTATCGCGAGGTCGAGCGCACCGGCCCGCACCACGATCCGCAGTTTCGCGTTGCGGTGGAATTGCCGGGGATGTCGCCGGCGGAAGGCGTCGGCGGCAGCAAGCGCGCCGCCGAAAAGCTGGCGGCGACGGCGCTGTTGAAGCGGGAAGGCGTGACGGGCGGCAACGATGCCTGATGTAGTTCAAGAAACAACAGCCGGCGGGACGCGCTGCGGCTTCGTCGCCCTGATCGGGGCGCCGAATGTCGGCAAGTCGACGCTGGTCAATGCGCTGGTCGGCTCCAAGGTCACCATCGTCTCCAAGAAGGTGCAGACCACCCGCGCGCTGATCCGCGGCATCGTGGTCGAGGACAACGCGCAGATCGTGCTGGTCGATACCCCCGGCATATTCGCGCCGAAGCGCCGCCTCGACCGCGCCATGGTGTCTACCGCATGGAGCGGGGCGCACGACGCAGACCTCGTCTGCGTGCTGCTCGACGCCCGCGCCGGCATCGACGACGAGGCCGACGCGATCCTGAGCCGGCTCGAGGCGGTCAACCATCCCAAGATGCTGGTGTTGAATAAGATCGATCTGGTGCCGCGCGAGAAGCTGCTGGCGCTGGCGATGAAAGCCAACGACCGGTTGACCTTCTCCGACACCTTCATGATCTCGGCGCTGTCCGGTGACGGCGTCGACGATCTGCGCCGCGCGCTGGCGAAGGCGGTGCCGCCGGGGCCGTTCCACTATCCCGAAGACCAGATGTCGGACGCGCCGCTGCGTCACCTCGCGGCCGAGATCACGCGAGAAAAAATCTATCGCCACCTGCATCAGGAACTGCCGTATCAGTCCACGGTGGAGACCGACTCGTGGAGCGACCGCAAGGACGGCTCCGTGCGCATCGAGCAGACGATCTTCGTGGAGCGCGACAGTCAGCGCAAGATCGTGCTGGGCAAGGGCGGCGCGACCATCAAGGCGATCGGCGCCGACGCCCGCAAGGAGATCGCGGAGATCGTCGGCCAGCCGGTGCATCTTTTCCTGTTCGTGAAGGTGCGCGACGGCTGGGGCGACGATCCCGAGCGCTATCGCGAGATGGGCCTGGAATTTCCCAAGGACTGATCGAGGATTGATGACGGAATGACCGGCCCCGACGTCAAGGTCCCGCGCAACGTCTTCGGCTTCGAAGTGCTGCTGTATCTGTCGCTGCTGATCGATTCGCTCTCGGCGGCGTTCATCGATCGCGCGCCGGAAGGCATGACCGGGCAGGAGGCACTGGCGGTCAATTTCATCGCGGTGGTAATGATCCTCGCCTTGGTGCAATTGGTGTGGCTCGCCGCCCATCGCCGCCAGAACTGGGCGCGGATGATCCTGGTCGCGGCGCTGGTGCTGTCGGTGCTGTCTATCGTGGCGAGCGTCGGGCAGATCGGCCTTGGGTTCAGCACTGTGGTGGACGTGGTGTCGACGGCGCTCACCGCATGGGGGCTGTGGCTGTCGTTCACCGGCGATGCGCGGGACTGGTTCCAGGCCCCGTGACCGGGACCGGTTTCACCCCGGGGCCGGCTGCGGCGAGCCGCAGAATCCTGTAGGCTGCCGCTTATGGAATGGAGCGACGAAGGCATCATCCTCGGCACCCGGCGGCACGGAGAATCCAGTGCCATCGTCGAATTGATGACGCGCGGTCATGGCCGCCACCTCGGACTGGTGCGCGGTGGCGCGGGATCGCGGATGCGCCCGCTGCTTCAGCCCGGAAACAGCGTCACGGCGGTGTGGCGCGCGCGCCTCGACGAACATCTCGGCTATTACGCGCTGGAAGGAACGCGGCTGCGCGCCGCCACCATGTTCGCGTCGCCGCATGCGGTCTATGGCGTCACCCATCTGGCGTCGCTGGTGCGGCTGCTGCCGGAGCGCGATCCGCATGAGGATATCTACGAGATGCTCGCCGCCATCCTCGACGATTTCGACGACGTCGGCGGGGCGGGGGCACATCTGGTGCGGTTTGAGCTGGCGATGCTGGCCGAACTCGGTTTCGGCCTTGATCTGTCCGCCTGCGCGGCCACCGGCACGGCGCGCGATCTGATCTATGTCTCGCCGAAATCGGGGGCGGCGGTGTCGCGTCAGGCCGGCGAGCCGTGGCGCGAGCGGCTGTTGCCGCTGCCGCCATTCCTGCGCGAGAGCGATGACGGGCGAAACGGCTGGTCGGGTGGGGATATTGCGGATGGTTTCCGGCTGACCGGGCTGTTCCTGCTGCGCAATGTGCTGGAGCCGCGCGGGCAGGGACACTCCGATGCGCGCGAAGGATTCATTGCCGCCGTGACCCGGCCCCGCGTGCGGACGGCCGCCGAATGAAAAAGCGGGCCGGAATTGATCCGGCCCGCGTGACGGGGTCTGGCGCTGCGAAACCCGCCGATCTCAAGTCGGAGGGTGCCGCGGATCAGTAATAATAGCGCGGGCGCGGATGGTACGGACGCGGCCCGTAATAGCGCGGCGGCGGGGCGTAATAGCGTGGCCGGGTGTCGTAGCAGCGACGGGTCCACGAAAAACCGTTCCAGACCTGTTCGCACACCAGCCTGACAGTGGTCGCCTGTCCCGCCGCAATCCCGGCAGGGGCAGTCACCAGCGGCATGGCTTCGGCGCGCCCGGCGGTCAACGATCCGGCTCCGGCCAGCGACAGGGCGGCGACTGCCGCAAGCATCAAACGACGCATGATCTCTTCTCCTCAAAGGTCAGACACTACCGGCCAACGATCGGCCCGGCATTTGGTTGCTGTTTTGCCGCCGCCCGCTTCGAGGCCGCCGGCACGTCGCAACCATTTGAAATATGGCAGAACAATTACGGACGAACGATGTCCGGACAATTCATGTATTGTTCATTTGGCCGGCAAAGGTTAACCCCCTGCTTATGGGAAAAAGACTGATTCCGCCAGAGCCGATGGACGTTCAGGAAGTCGCGCTGCGCGAGGCTCTTGAGGAGCGCTATCTCGCTTATGCGCTGTCCACCATCATGCACCGCGCGTTGCCGGATGCGCGCGACGGTCTGAAGCCGGTGCATCGCCGTATCCTTTACGGCATGCGCCTGTTGCGGCTCGACCCCGGCACGCCGTTCAAGAAGTCCGCCAAGATCGTCGGCGACGTGATGGGTTCGTTCCATCCGCATGGCGACCAGTCGATTTACGACGCGCTGGTGCGCCTCGCGCAGGATTTCGCCTCGCGTTATCCGCTGGTGGACGGGCAAGGCAATTTCGGCAACATCGACGGCGACAACCCGGCGGCCTACCGCTACACCGAAGCGCGCATGACCGAGGTCGGCCGCCTCCTGCTGGAAGGCATCGACGAGGATGCGGTCGAGTTTCGCGCCAATTACGACGGCCAGTCGAAAGAGCCGGCGGTTCTGCCCGGCGCGTTTCCGAATCTGCTTGCCAATGGTGCGCAGGGCATCGCGGTCGGCATGGCGACGTCGATCCCGCCGCACAACGCCGCCGAGCTTTGCGACGCCGCGCTGCATCTGATCGACAAGCCCAACACCAAGTCGAGTGGCCTCTTGCGCTACGTCAAGGGCCCGGACTTTCCGACCGGCGGCATTGTCGTCGACTCCAAGGAAAGCATTGCGGAGGCCTATGCCACGGGCCGTGGCGCGTTCCGCGTGCGTGCGAAGTGGCATCAGGAAGATGGCGCGCGCGGCACCTGGAACATCGTGGTCACGGAAATTCCGTGGCTGGTGCAGAAGTCGCGGCTGATCGAGCGCATCGCCGAACTGCTGAACGAGAAAAAGCTGCTGCTGGTCGGCGACATCCGCGACGAGTCGGCCGAGGACGTGCGCATCGTCATCGAGCCGAAGTCGAAGAACGTCGATCCCGAAGTGCTGATGGAGACGCTGTTCAAGCAGACCGAGCTTGAGAGCCGCATCTCGCTCAATCTGAATGTGCTGGTGAAGGGCCGTATCCCCAAGGTGCTCGGCCTCGCCGAAGCCCTGCGCGAGTGGCTCGATCATCTGCGCGACGTGCTGATCCGTCGCTCCAACTATCGCAAGAGCCAGATCGAACACCGGCTCGAAGTGCTCGGCGGTTATCTGATCGCCTATCTCAACCTCGACAAGGTGATCAAGATCATCCGCACCGAGGACGAGCCGAAGCCGGTTCTGATCCGGACGTTCAAGCTCACCGACCTTCAGGCCGACTCCATCCTCAACATGCGCCTGCGCAATCTGCGCAAGCTGGAGGAAATGGAGATCCGCGGCGAGGATAAGGATCTTCGCAACGAATTGAAGGGCGTCAACCGCGTGCTGGCCTCGGAAGAGGAGCAGTGGAACAAGGTCGGCGAACAGGTCAGGCGGGTCCGCGACCTGTTCGGCCCGAAGACGCCGCTCGGCAAGCGCCGCACCCAGTTCGCGGATGCGCCGGAGCACGATCTCGCCGCCATCGAGGAAGCGCTGGTCGAGCGCGAGCCGATCACGGTGGTGGTGTCGGACAAGGGCTGGGTCCGCACCTTGAAGGGCCACGTCGAGGACGTGTCCAACCTCGCTTTCAAGACCGATGACAGCCTCGGCTTCTCGTTCTTCGCCGAAAGCACCTCGAAGCTGACGCTGTTCGCCTCCAACGGGCGTTTCTACACTCTCGATGCTCAGAAGCTTCCGGGCGGGCGCGGCCATGGCGATCCGATCCGGATGATGATCGACATGGAGGGCGACGCCGACATCGTCGCGCTGTTCGTGCAGAAGGGCGGCCGCAAGTTCCTGGTCGCCGGCCGCGACGGGCAGGGCTTCGTCGTCAACGAGGACGATTGCGTCGCCAACACCCGCAAGGGCAAGCAGGTGCTCAACGTCGCCGCGCCGAACCGCGCCGCCGCCATCACCACGGTGAGCGGCGACACCGTCGCGGTGATCGGCAGCAACCACAAGATGGTGGTGTTCCCGCTCGAACAGGTGCCGGAGATGACGCGCGGACGCGGTGTGCGCCTGCAGAAATACAGCGGCGGCGCGCTGTCGGACGTGACGACCTTCACCGCCAAGGACGGCATGACGTGGAGGGACGCCGCCGGCCGCGAGCAGAGTATGACGTGGAAGGAATTGACCGACTGGCGCGGCAACCGCGCCGACGCCGGCCGTCTCGCCCACGGTTTCCCGAAGTCGAACAAGTTCGGTAAGGGGATCGAGTAGGGCGCTTTTGCTTAATAGAAACGAAATCCGTCATCGTCGGGCTTGACCCGGCAATCCATCTTTTTTGAAGCGACTCGTCTTTTTAGATGGATGCGCGGGTCCTAGGCGAGCGGAAGCGACGCCGTTCTTCGAACGGCTATGCCCGCGCTTGACGATTCCGAGTAAACTGAAATTGCGCTAAGCGGATGCTAGGCTATTCCAGCCGCTCGACGTTGCGTAGCGTCGGGAACAGTTTCATCCACAATAGCGCAACCAGAACGGTGCCGACGCCGCCGAGAACGGCGGCCGGCATCGCGCCCATCAGGGCGGCGGTGACGCCGCTTTCGAACTGGCCGAGCTGGTTCGAGGCGTTGATGAAGAGGAAGTTGACCGCGCCGACGCGCCCGCGCATGTC
>JAFKES010000117.1 GCA_017308495.1 Afipia sp. | reverse complement strand
CCTTCTCGTTGGCGTTGAACGCCTTCTCGAGCTTGCCCCAGCTTTCTTCGCGGCGCGCCTTGTCGCGCGACAGCACGGCTTCGCCGAGTGCGTTTTCGATCCGGTCGAGGAACACCTCGACTTCGTCACCGACCTTGAGGTCGCTGTCACGGCCGGGGCCGTTGAATTCGCGGAGAGCCACACGGCCCTCGGTCTTCAGGCCGACGTCGATGACGGCCATGTCTTTCTCAATTGCAACAACCTTGCCCTTGATGACGGAGCTTTCCTGCAGGTTGCCGCCTGCGAAGGACTCGTCGAGCATCGCGGCGAAATCGTCGCGGGAAGGATTATATGAAGTAGCAGTCGAAGCCATTTGATCTCCAGATGCGGAATGCCGGCAGCGGGGTGAAGGGCGTATCGCGCATCCAGTGCCAAAGGTCCGCTGCCTTTGACGACCGCTTCCGCAAGGAGGAGCGCGAAAACGGGCCGGCTGATGCCTGCACGAACGATACGGTGCACGGATAACCGTGCCTGATGTTCTGAATTCTGATTGTCGCGTAAGCCGCGCGACGCGGTGTCCTCACGTGACCGGGGCCGGAAGCAGGATCGACTGCTCGAAAGCCGGGAGCGGGCATTCCTCCAATGACGGCAGGGAGATCGGTTAGTCCCTGAGCCGGCCCGCTCGGACAGCTTCGACAATGTCGATGGCGGCCCGGACGCCGCTCTCTATATCCAACTGAGAGTTATCCAGCAAGTATGCATCCGGAGCGGCTTTTAAAGGCGCCGTGGCCCTGTTCCGGTCGCGCTCGTCGCGCTTGAGAATATCGGCCAGAACAGCGGCTTCATCGGCCTCTTCGCCCCGGGCGCGAGCCTCGAGGGTCCGCCGCCGGGCCCGGACATGGGGGTCCGCCACCACGAAAATCTTCACATCGGCATGAGGACAGATCACGGTTCCGATGTCCCGGCCGTCCAACACGGCACCCGGCGGATCGCCCGCAAACTGCCGCTGAAAGCTGACAAGTGCCTCGCGGACCTTGGGAATCGCCGACACGACGGAGGCCGCATCGCCGACTTTTTGGGTCTTGAGGACCGGATTGCCGAATTTCTCCGGGTCCAGCTCCATGGCCACCGCCACCGCCCGCGCCTCATCGGTCAGGTCCGCGCCCGATTCCAGCAGGGCATGGGCGACCGCGCGGTAGATCACGCCGGTATCGAGATGACGGTAGCCGTAATGATGGGCCAAGCGCTTGCCGAGCGTGCCTTTTCCTGATGCGGCGGGGCCGTCGATGGCAATGATCATGCGTGGTCCAGACCCCGTTCTGTCGGCAAATGCGCTGCGCAGCGGCTTATCAGCGACCGCCCGGCCGGTTCAAGGCCGGTGTCACACAACATTCAAGCGATTCTCGATGGCATTCCGGCCGCGCTCGTCTATAACGGCGCCGAATGCAAGCAGGCAGGAATTCGCGTCATCTCCGGCGCCGCTGGCAATCCGTCCGGTGTAAATCCTCATGGCCACCCCCGCTATCGTCAAACGCGTCCTTCGTACCGACACCGTTCAATGGATCGCCAGCGGCGGGATCGCGCTGTATTTCAAGCTGGTGCAATGGACCGCGCGTCTCGACAAGCCGCCGTTTCCGATCAAAGAACCCTACATCCTAGCGCTTTGGCATGGCCGCCTGATCATGCTGCCGATGTTCCGCAACGGCGAGAAGTCGCTGATCGCCCTGATCAGCGGCCACCGCGACGGTCGCATCATCAGCAAAACCGCATCGCTGTTCGGGATCGAAACGGCAACCGGATCGACCACGCGCGGCGGCATGCGCGCCGTGCGCGAGCTGATGCGTTTCGCGCGTGACGGCCACAGCCTGTTCGTCACGCCCGATGGTCCGCGCGGGCCACGCATGCACAGCAGCGAAGGAATTCTCGATCTCGCACGGCTGACCGGGCTGCCGATTCTTCCCGCCACCATGAGCGCCTCGCGCGGCACCAACCTGAACAGCTGGGATCGTTTCTTTCTGCCGGGATTCTTCAGCAGGGTCGTGATCCGCTGGGGCGAGCCGATCTACGTCAGCGCCGGGGACGGCAAGGCGGAAGCCGCCGCGCGGCTCGATGCCGCACTGAACGCGGTTCAGAACGAGGCCGACACCCTCGCGGGCCGCCCCCTGATCGAGCCTGCCGAGCTTCCCGCAGGCTAATTTTTAGGAAAAATCAGCGCCGAGGCCGCGCATCATCGGGATGAAGTCCGGGAAGCTGGTGGCGATGAAGCCGGTGTCGTCGATCCTGACCGGCGCATCGGAGGCGGTTCCCATCACCAGCGCCGACATGGCGATGCGGTGATCCATGTGGGTGGCAACCAAACCGCCGCCGGGCACGTGGCCCTTGCCGACCACGATCATGTCGTCGCCGGAAATCTCGACCTCGACGCCGTTGACGCGCAGCATGTCAGCGGTCGCCGCCAGCCGGTCGGATTCCTTGACCCGCAGTTCCTGCAGGCCGCGCATGGTGGTGACGCCTTCGGCAAAGGCGGCGGCCACCGCCAGCACCAGATATTCGTCGATCATCGACGGCGCACGCTCGGGCGGCACCGTGACCCCGCGCAACCGCGAGGCGCGCACCCGGAACCGGGCCATCGGCTCGCCGGTGTCGTTGCGCGAATCGCTTTCCTCGATGGATGCTCCCATTTCGCGCAGCGTGGTGAAAAGTCCGGTACGCAAGGGATTTGTCATGACGTCGGTTAGCGTGACATCGGAATCCGGCACGATCAGCGCGGCGACGATGGGGAACGCCGCGGACGACGGATCGGCCGGAACCACGACATTGGCGCCATGCAGTTCGGGCTGTCCGGTGAGCGCGATCCTGCGGCCATGCGCGCCTTCGGGCATGGTGACGACATGCGCACCGAAATGGGACAGCATCAGCTCGGTGTGGTCGCGGCTGGCTTCCGGCTCGATCACGGTCGTGACGCCCGGCGCCGACAGCCCCGCCAGCAGCACCGCCGACTTGATCTGCGCCGACGCCACCGGCGAGCGGTAGACCACCGGCACCGGATCGCGCGCGCCCTCGAGCGTCAGCGGCAGCCGGCCGCCGTCGCCGCACGCGGTTACCCGCGCGCCCATCAGCTCCAGGGGATCGAGAATCCGCCGCATCGGCCGGCTGCGCAGCGAGGCGTCGCCGTCGAAGGTGGCCACGACCGGGCAGCCCGCCACCGCCCCCATGGCAAGACGGCAGCCGGTGCCGCTGTTGCCGAAATCGAGCGGCGCGTCCGGGCTCCGGAAGCCGCCGACGCCGGTGCCACGGACCGACCACGCGCCCTCGCCGGTGTGTTCCACCTTTGCCCCCAGCGCGGCCATGGCCTTGGCGGTGTTGAGGACGTCCTCGCCCTCCAGAAGGCCGGTGATCCGGGTCTCCCCCACCGCCAGCGCCCCGAGAATCAGCGCCCGGTGCGAGATCGACTTGTCGCCGGGCACCCGCACCCGGCCGCTGAGGGGCCCCGCGGCACGGGATTCCAGGGGATTCGGAGCGGCGGAATGGGTCAAAATGGCGTCTCCCTTGCGTTCGCGGCGCTCCTACCACGGCACATCCGGCACGTCACGGCCCTCGCCGGCGGCCGCAGCCATCCGAGACCCCGAACGGCCGCTCCGGGACCACCCCCGCCGTGACCGAGAGCGCTATTGACAGCGGCCCCGCAACTAGCCAAGTGAAGCACCGCTTTTTCAAGACATCTTCAGGACGGAAAGCCGTGGCCAAAGCCGATCTCGGAACCAAGCGCATCTGCCCGACCACGGGCAAGAAGTTCTATGACCTCAACAAGACCCCGGTCATTTCGCCTTACACCGGCGAGGTCGTGCCGATCGCCCCGCCGCCGGTGGCGCGCGGACGCGGCGATGCCGCTCGCGCCGCAGCCGCCAATGCCAACGCGCCGGAGCCGGCCGAGACCGAAGAGATGGTCTCGCTCGAGGAGGCCGATGCCGAGGAGAACACCGGCAAGGTCAAGGCCGTGCTGCCGGAATCCGAAGACGATATCGAAGTCGATGACACCATCGGCGACGACGATGATGATGATTCGACCTTCATCGCCGAGGACGAGGAAGACGACGAGGACGTCACCGACATCATTGGCGACGTCGGCGGCGACGAAGAGACTTGAGATAAATCCTCAAGTGTGATCTTTCGGGATTCGCGTATCCAGGCGATGCGTACCGATTGCAGGTTTGAAAAAAACCGCTAAGACGTGTCCGCCGCGCTGTCCCATCGCGCGGCAAGAGGTTCGGGGCCATAGCTCAGCTGGGAGAGCGCTTGCATGGCATGCAAGAGGTCGGCGGTTCGATCCCGCCTGGCTCCACCATCCTCCTCCGCGCGCCACCGCGATATTTCGTCCGCACTACTTCCTTCGCGCTATTTCCTCCGCGCTATTTCCTCCGCATTATTTCTTTCACGCCATTCCCTCGCTATCTTTCCCCCGCCGTATTTTCTTCGCCGGATTTCTTTCGCTCCGCCCGCCAGCGGCGGCCGCTCCGTTCATGCGCCGAGGCCGCATGGCCCCATGAATCGATGGCGGCGCAGCGCGATATTGACGGCGCTGGCGGAATTCTTCCAATGTGCCGGGAATGACGTTCGGACCCATCATCTTTCATTTTCCTCTGATCGAAAGTTGCCCCGATGACATCTGAAACGGCTGCGCCCGGAGCGATGGCAGGACTGCGCGTGATCGATCTCACGCGCGTGCTCGGCGGCCCTTACTGCACGCAGATTCTCGCCGACCACGGCGCGGATATCGTCAAGGTCGAACCGCCGGCAGGCGACGAGACCCGCGACTGGGGCCCTCCGTTCCACGACGACGACGCCGCCTACTTCATCGGCACCAATCGCAACAAGCGCTCCATCGGCCTCGACCTCGCCTCCGAAGGCGGGCGCGCGGTGCTGATGAAAATGCTGGAGACCGCCGACGTCCTGATCGAGAACTTCAAGCCCGGCACGCTCGACAAATGGGGCATCGGCAACGACTTCCTGCGCGCGAAATTTCCGCGCCTGATCCACTGCCGTATCTCCGGCTTCGGCGCGGACGGCCCCCATGGCGGCCATCCCGGCTACGATGCGATCATCCAGTCCATGGTCGGCCTGATGGCCGCCACCGGTTCGCCGGACAGCGGACCGACCCGCATCGGCGTCGCGCTGGTGGACATGTCGACCGGGCTCTACGCCGCCGTCGGCATCCTGATGGCGCTGGCGGAGCGGGCGAAATCCGGCAAGGGTCAGTTTCTCGAGACCACGCTTTACGAGGTCGGTCTCTCGATCATGCATCCGCACACCGCCAACTACTTCCTGCACGGCAAGCCGCCGGCGCTGACCGGCAACGAGCATCCGAACCTCGTGCCCTATGCCGTGTTCCCGGCGCGCGACGGCAACATCTTCATGGGGGTGGGCAACGACGGCACCTTCCGCAAGCTGATGAAAGAGCTCGGCCGGCCGGAACTCGGCACCGATCCGCGCTTCGCCCGCAATCGCGACCGCATTGCCCATCGGGAGGAATTGCGCGCGGTGCTGGTCGATATCCTCAAGGATTTCGACAGCGAGCCGCTGTGCCGGAAACTGCTCGCGGCAGGCCTGCCGGCCGGGCCGGTGCAGTCGGTGGACAAGGCGCTCGCCAACGCCCACACCCAGCATCGCGGCGATGTGATCGAAAAGGACTGGTACAAGGGCGTCGCCTCGCCGATCCGGTTCGACCGTACCAAAGCCAGTCTGCGTCATGTGCCGCCGAAATTCGCCCAGCACACCGACACCATCCTCGGCGAGTTCGGCTATTCCGCCAAGGACATCGCCGACCTGAAAGCGGCCGGGGTGGTGGTCGAGCAGCGCAAGCGCTGAGACCGGCTTCCGCCGCGCTGCCGCAACATTCCGCGGCGGCGCGGCGAACCTTTCCGCACGGCCGGAGCGCGCCGCGCCGAAAGTTCAATCCATTTAGCCCTTCCCTCCGGCGACCCTCCCCGACTACCATCGCGCGTCACGTGCACGTCATCCGGCGCTGTTACCGCGCAAACGATGATGACGGCCCCGGGAGAAACCGCCGATGACCATTCGCCACACCCGCTTTCCGACCACCCTGCGCAAAGTGTTCCTGACCGCGCTCGGGCTGACCAGCGCAACGCTGATCGCCCTCGCCGCGCCGGCCGAGGCCGCCATCGAGATTCAGTGGTGGCACGCCATGACCGGCGGCAACAACGACGTGATCGTGAAGCTCGCGGAAGAGTTCAACGCCTCGCAATCCGACTACAAGGTGGTGCCGACCTACAAGGGCAGTTATCCGGACACCATGAACGCCGGGATCGCCGCGTTCCGCGCCGGCAATGCGCCCCATATCATGCAGGTGTTCGAAGTCGGCACCGCCACCATGATGGCGGCCACCGGCGCGGTGAAGCCGGTTTACAAGCTGATGCAGGAGGCCGGCGAGAAGTTCGATCCGCAGGCCTACCTGCCCGCGATCACCGGCTATTACTCCACGGCCAAGGGCGACATGCTGTCGTTCCCCTTCAACTCCTCCTCCATGGTGATGTGGATCAACCGGGATGCGCTGAAGAAAGCCGGCATCGCCGAAATTCCGAAAACCTGGCCCGAGGTGTTCGAGGCGGCGAAGAAACTGAAGGCCGCCGGTCACACCACTTGCGGCTTTTCCAATGCCTGGGTGACCTGGGCCAATCTCGAACAGCTGTCGTCCTGGCACAACGTGCCGCTGTCCACCAAGGCCAACGGCCTCGACGGCTTCGACACCGTGCTCGAATTCAACGCACCGCTCCAGATCCGGCATCTGGAGAAGCTGATCGAGCTGCAGAAGGACAAGACCTACGACTATTCCGGCCGCACCAACACCGGCGAAGGCCGCTTCACGTCCGGCGAATGTCCGATCTTCCTCACCTCGTCGGGCTTCTTCGGCCAGGTCAAATCGAACGCCAAGTTCGACTGGACCAACGCGCCGATGCCCTATTATCCGGACATCAAGGGCGCGCCGCAGAACTCGATCATCGGCGGCGCATCGCTGTGGGTGATGGGCGGCAAGAAGCCCGAGGAATACAAGGGCGTCGCCAAGTTCCTCGCGTTCCTGTCGGACACCGACCGTCAGGTCGCGATCCACAAGGCGTCGGGCTATCTGCCGATCACCAAGGCCGCCTACGCCAAGGCCAAGGCCGAAGGCTTCTACAAGGAACAGCCCTATCTCGAAACGCCGCTGCTCGAACTGACCAACAAGGAGCCGACCGAGAATTCGCGCGGCCTGCGCCTCGGCAACATGGTGCAGCTGCGCGACATCTGGGCCGAGGAAATCGAAAGCGCGCTGGCAGGCAAGAAGACCGCCAAGGACGCGCTCGACGCGGCCGTGGCCCGCGGCAACGCCATGCTGCGCCAGTTCGAGCGCACGGCGACGAAGTAGGCTGGTTGAAAAGGATGGGCTGAAACACTGACCGTGTCATTGCCGGACTTGATCCGGCAATCCATCCCTCCAGGAAATGGATGCGCGGGGCAGGCCCGCGCATGACGACTGAGGCTCATGCAAAAGCAAACCGTCTTCCACAATCGCCTGCTGCCGCTTCTGCTGCTCGTGCCGCAGCTCGGGATCGTGCTGGTTTTCTTCTACTGGCCAGCGGGGCAGGCGGTGTGGCAGTCGTTCCTGCTGCAGGACGCCTTCGGGCTGTCCACCACTTTCGTCGCCTTCGAGAACTATATCGATCTGCTCGGCCAGCCCGACTACTTCGCGACCATCGTCCGGACCTTCGCCTTCTCCGCCGCCATTGGCGGGCTGTCGCTGTCGATCGCGCTGCTGTTGGCGGTGATGGCCGACAAGCCGCTGCGCGGCGCCGGTCTCTACCGCACCCTGCTGATCTGGCCCTATGCGGTGGCGCCGGCGGTGGCGGGCGTGCTGTGGATGTTCATGCTGCATCCCTCGCTCGGCGTGCTGGCGCGCGGCCTGCGCAACATGGGGATCGACTGGAATCCGCTGCTCAACGGCAACCACGCCGTGATCCTGGTGGTGCTGGCGGCGACGTGGAAGCAGATCTCCTACAACTTCCTGTTCTTCCTCGCCGGCCTGCAGGCGATCCCCAAAAGCGTGCTGGAGGCCGCCGCCATCGACGGCGCGCGGCCGCTGCGGCGGTTCTGGACCGTGACCTTTCCGCTGCTGACGCCGACGATCTTCTTTCTCATCGTCATCAACATCGTCTACGCCTTCTTCGACACCTTCGGCATCATCGACGCCATGACCGGCGGCGGCCCGGCCAAGGCCACAGAGACGCTGGTCTACAAAGTCTATCTCGACGGCCTGCTCGGCGGCAATCTCGGCTCCTCCGCGGCGCAGTCCGTCATCCTGATGGTGATCGTGGTGGCGCTGACGGCGATCCAGTTCCGCTACGTCGAACGCAAGGTGACGTATTGATGGCGACCCGCGGCCGACCCTTGATTTTGTCACGCCCGGCGTCATCCCGCGGCAACGGCGAGAGACCGGCGGAGCAATCGTGATGGTCGAACCGCAAGGCGTCCGGCGTTATGTCGCCCATGTCATCCTGTGGATCGGCATCGCCGTGGTGGCGTTCCCGGTCTATCTCGCCGTCGTCGCCTCGACGCAGGAGGCGAGCCAGATCGCCAACGGGCAGATGTCGCTGTGGCCCGGCGGACACTTCATCGAGACCTACACCAGGACGCTGTTCGTCGGTACTTCGGGCACCACCCGCGAGCCGGTCGGCGTGATGTTGCTCAACTCCCTGATCATGGCGCTGGCGATCGCGCTCGGCAAGATCGCGATCTCGATCCTGTCGGCCTACGCCATCGTCTATTTCCGCTTTCCGTTCCGGATGGCGGTGTTCTGGCTGATCTTCATGACGCTGATGCTGCCGGTCGAAGTGCGCATCTATCCGACCTACAAGATCGCCGCCGACCTCGGCCTGCTCGACAGCTATTCAGGCCTCGCGCTGCCGCTGATCGCATCCGCCACCGCGACGCTGCTGTTCCGGCAGTTCTTCATGACCGTGCCCGACGAATTGCTGGAAGCCTCGCGCATCGACGGCGCGGGCCCCTTCCGCTTCTTCAAGGATACGCTGTTGCCGCTGTCACGCACCAACATGGCGGCGCTGTTCGTCATCCTCTTCATCTATGGCTGGAACCAGTATCTGTGGCCGCTGCTCATCACCACCCGCGACGACATGCAGACCATCGTCATCGGCATCCGCAAGATGATCGTGACCTCCGACGCGCTGACCGAATGGCCGGTGGTGATGGCCACCGCCGTGCTCGCCATGCTGCCGCCGGTGGCGGTGGTGATCGTGATGCAGAAGCTGTTCGTGCGCGGGCTGGTGGAGACGGAGAAGTGACGTTGAGAACCTTGCAATGCCCTCGACCCCGCCCCGCCGCGCGATGCGCGGGAGGAGGGATGTCAGCGGATTCCGTGCTGGAAGCTTCAAATGGCTGACGTCCTCCTCCGCAACATCCGCAAGACTTATCCGGGCGGTGTCGAAGCCATCAAGGGTATCGACTTCGCCATCGGCGACGGCCAGTTCTGCGTGCTGGTCGGACCATCAGGCTGCGGCAAGTCCACGCTGCTGCGCATGGTGGCGGGGCTCGAAACCGTCAGCGGCGGCGATATCGAGATCGGCGGGCGCGTGGTCAATGCCATCGAGCCGGCCGAACGCGACATCGCCATGGTGTTCCAGAACTACGCGCTCTATCCGCACATGAGCGTCTACAACAACATGGCCTACGGCCTGCGCAATCGCGGCATGCCGAAGCCGGAGATCGACGCGCGCGTCCGCGAGGCCGCGCAAATTCTCGACATCGCCGCGCTGCTGGAGCGCAAACCGCGGCAATTGTCCGGCGGTCAGCGCCAGCGCGTCGCCATGGGCCGCGCCATCGTGCGCCAGCCCAAGGTTTTCCTGTTCGACGAACCGCTGTCGAACCTCGACGCCAAGCTGCGCATCGCCATGCGCGTCGAAATTCGCAAGCTGCAGCGTCGCCTGAGGACCACCGCGATCTACGTCACCCACGACCAGCTCGAGGCGATGACGCTCGCCGACATTCTCGTGGTGATGAACGGCGGCAGGGTGGAGCAGATCGGCAACCCGCTCGATGTCTACCGCAGGCCCGCCACCACCTTCGTCGCCTCCTTCATCGGTGCGCCGCCCATGAACCTGATGCCGGCGCAGACCGGCGGTCTCGCGACCGCGCTTGCCGCGCTCGGCTTCGCCATCCCCGGCGACGCCATCGTCGGCGTGCGGCCGGAAGACTTCACCCTGTCCGCGGCCGCAGCCCTGCCTAAGGGGCACCTCGTGCTCGACCTCACGGTCGAAGCCATCGAGCATGTCGGCGCGGAAACCCTGGTCTATGCCGCCCGCGCCCTCCCCGGCGAGGGCGCCGCCGTCAGCGCCCGGCCCGGCGAACTGCCGCCCGGAGAGGTCATCGTGCGGCTGCCGGGCGAGGCCGCCCCCGCGCTCGGCCAGCGCATCCGGGTGGTGGCCGGGCGCGACCGGCTCCACCTGTTCAGCGCCGATGGCCGCCGGCGGCTGGCGGAATAGGAATCGATCGCTGTGACAGACGGTTAGGAGGTTCTTGAACGAACCCCCGGGGATCGCCATATTCGTTTCAACCGGTCGGCTGAAAGGCGGCCGGGAACCAGGAAAGAGCGCCGCAAGGGCTCCCACCATCAAAGTCGCTTCGAGAGGACTTTGGAAATGTCTCGTGTTCCGTCGCTATCGAGTCCGTTCCTTCTGGGATTCGACGAGATCGAGCGTGCGCTCGACCGCGTCGTGAAAGGCGCAGACGGTTATCCTCCCTACAACATCGAGCGGTGCAGCCGCGACGACGGCCAGCCCGAACGCCTGCGGATCACGCTGGCGGTCGCGGGTTTTACCCGTGACCAACTCGATGTCACCACTGAGGAAAACCAGCTCGTGATCCGGGGCCGCCAGCAGGACGACAAAACCCGGCAGTTCATCCATCGCGGCATCGCCGCGCGTCACTTCCAGCGCACCTTCGTGCTGGCGGATGGGATGTATGTCATAGGCGCAGACCTCAAGAACGGTCTGCTGTCGATCGATCTGGCTCGTCCCGAGCCGGAACGGGTCGTTAAGACGATAGCGATCAATGAGCGCGAATAATGGAACGAGTAGCGGACTCGACCGCTTGGTCAATTGTAAGGAGTCGAGACCATGACTGAAGATCATTCTGTCCTTGAACCCGCCGTCTCGCTGGAGGCGCTGGCAACCCTCGGCGAAGGCCACATCGCCTACGTCAAGCAGATTCGCTCGGAAGACGTGCCGGGCCTGTTTCCGCAGGCCCCGCATATCGCACCCGGCCTGAAGCTGTTTGCGCTTCACGCCGCCGACGGCACGCCGATCATGCTGACCGACAGCCGCGAAGCGGCGATCGCCAATGCATGGAGCAACGAGCTGCAGGCTGTCAGCGTGCACTGACGCGCCGGCCCCGCGGCAGCATCGCATCGCGGCGACGCAAGGCCGCGGCATGCATCATCGCATCCGGCCATGAGACAGGCGGCGGCGCGTAGCGCTGCCGCTTTTTTGTGGATGCCTGTTCGCGCTCCTTCGTCGCCCCGATCAACGGGTCCGGCTTCGCCGCCCGATGACAGGCTCCGGCCCGAACCCACACCCCCCCGGCTTTTCGGTTGAAATGCCGATCCGGCGGATTTCGTTGGAACAACGGCGAGAGAAAGATGGGTCGCGGCCTGCGCTTCGCTTGCCGGGACGACCAAGCATTCAAGATCGAGGGAATGCTGGAATTGCTACGCCGCGTTGGCCGGGAGCGCCAGCACGGAATACAGCGCTTCTGCATCGCGCGAGGCACGCAGCTTCTTGGCGATGTCCTGATCGCGCAACAGCCGTGCCACCCGCGCCAGCGCTTTGAGGTGATCGGCCCCCGCACCTTCCGGCGCCAAGAGCAGGAACACGAGATCGACCGGCTGGCCGTCCATGGCCTCAAAATCGATCGGCCGTTCCAAGCGCGCGAACAGCCCCCACATCTTGTCCAGCTTCGGCAGCTTGCCGTGGGGAATCGCCACGCCATAGCCCACCGCCGTGGTGCCGAGCTTCTCGCGCTGCAGGAGCACCTCGAAAATGGCGCGCTCGCTCTGCCCGGTGAGGGCCGCCGCCCGCGCCGACAGTTCCTGCAACGCCTGCTTCTTGCTGTTGACCTTCAACGCCGGAAGAATCGCCTCCGGCGCGACCAGATCGGTGATCGTCATGGAACGTTCCGAGATGAAGGCTCAAGTCGTGGGTGAAAGATCAAGATCGGCACCAAACCGGATCACACTGGACCACCGGAGCCATTCTCTGGCCGCGGTTCTCAAAGGCGGCGGACCATAGTGAGGCTGGCCCGGGGCGTCAATGGCGAACCTGCCCGCCCATCGCAGGGGGGTCGATCCAGCCGACATTGCCGTCCGCCCGGCGATAAATCACGTTCACCCGGCCGCTGCCGCCATGCTGGAACACCAGCACCGCCGCCCCGGTCATGTCCAATTCCATCACCGCCTCGCTGACCGAAAACCGCCGCAGCGATGTCGCCGCCTCGGCGATGATGACGGGATTGAACTCGATGACATCGTCCTCGTTGTCCGACGGCGCCTCGATCACATAGCTCTGCGCGTCGAGCACCGCACCGCCGTTGATTTCGGACAGGGCCGCGGACGCCGCATGCGCCTTGCGCAGCGAGCGGTCCTTGAGCCGGCTCTTGTAGCGGCGCAGCCGCTTTTCGATCAACAGCAGCGCCTGGTCGGCGCTGGCATAGGCGTCCGCCGCCGTGGCGTCGGCCTCGAGGGTGATTCCGGAATCGAGATGAAGCGCGCAGTCAGTGCGGAAGCCGAAGCCGTCCTTGCTCAGCGTGATGTGGCCCGAATAGTTGCCGTCGAAATATTTCCGCAGCACTTCGTCGGTGCGGTCGCTCACGCGATCGCGCAGGGCTTCGCCGACGCTGATGCTTTTTCCAGAGACCCGGAGTGTCATGTCATGCCTCGTTCGCTTGTTCGGACTTTGGACGGATGCTTGTGGACTCGTGTTAACATCTCGGATCGTCATCGGAAGGTTCCGCGTCCTGAGGCCGCAGTCAAGCCGTTGCGGTGTCGCGGGATTTGTGTATCGGCGCAGCCGCCGCGCCGCGCGCCGCACCCAGCATGCCCTGCCTGTCGCGGCGGCGCTGCACCGACGACGGGATGCGCATGGCCTCGCGATACTTCGCGACGGTGCGCCGGGCGATGTCAATTCCGTCGTCGCGCAATCGTTCCACGATGGTATCGTCCGACAGGATGGCGGCGGGACTTTCCGCGTCGATCAACTGCTTGATGCGATGCCGCACCGCCTCCGCCGAATGGGCGTCGCCGCCATCCGCCGATGCGATCGAGGCGGTGAAGAAATATTTCAGTTCGAACGTGCCGCGGTTGGTCGCCATGTATTTGTTGGCGGTGACTCGCGACACCGTCGATTCATGCATCTGGATCGCGTCGGCCACCGTTTTCAGATTGAGCGGCCGCAGATGCGCCACGCCCTGCGTGAAAAAGCCGTCCTGCTGGCGCACGATCTCGGTGGCGACTTTCAGGATGGTGCGCGCGCGCTGGTCGAGCGCCCGCACCAGCCAGGTCGCGTTCTGCAGGCAATCGGTGAAATAGGATTTGTCTCCGTCCTTACGGATGGTTTTCGACAGTTCCGAATAATAGACCTGATTGACGAGAACCTTCGGCAGCGTGTCGCTGTTGAGTTCGACATGCCAGCCGCCGTCGGGACCGGGGCGGACATAGACGTCCGGCACCACCGACTGCGCCTTGGCGGAACCGAACTTCAGGCCCGGCTTCGGATCGAGGTGGCGGATCTCGCCGATCATGTCGGCGATGTCCTCGTCATCGACGCCGCAGATCTTGCGCAACGCGGCGATGTCGCGTTTGGCCAGCAGATCGAGATTCTCCACCAGCGCACGCATCGCCGGATCGTAGCGGTCGCGCTCACGCAACTGGATGGCGAGGCATTCGCTGAGATTGCGCGCGCACACGCCGGGCGGATCGAAGGTCTGCAGCACCGCCAGCACCGCCGCAACGTCGGCGGGCGACGCCCCGAGCCTGTCCGGCGCCTCGCCAAGATCGGGCGGCAGGTAGCCGGCCTCGTCAACAAGATCGATCAGGTACTGGCCGATCATGCGGTGCATCGGATCGGCGAACGCCACCGCAAGCTGCTCGGCCAGATGGCCGGCGAGCGTGGTCTCGGCCGCGACAAAAGCTTCCAGATTGTAGTCGTCGTCGTTCGACGCGCCGCCGCCCCATTCTGTGTAGGCGGTGGGGGCAGCATCCTGCGCGGTGCGGGCGGCCGCCTCGGCGGGCTCCTCGGAAAACACGTTCTCCATGCCGGTATCGAGGGTCTGCTCGATCTCGGCGCGGCTGCCGAGGCTGCTGCTCATCCAGTCCTCGGCTGCGGGCTCGAAACCATCGGCCCCGCCGCCTTCGCCTGAGGCAGAATCGGCATCGCCGGACGGGTCTTCGGAAAACACGGGGTCGGACTCCGCCGAGCCAGAGGCGGGCTCGCCGCGGTCGGGCGCGCCCTCGTGGTCGGCGCGCTCCAACAGCGGGTTCCGCTCCAGCTCATCCTCGACGAATGCCACCAGATCGAGATTGGAGAGCTGCAGCAGCTTGATGGCCTGCATCAGCTGCGGCGTCATCACCAGCGACTGCGACTGGCGGAACTCTAGTCTCTGCGTCAGGGCCATCCAACAGACCTGGATCCAAAATTGGTCCGTTTCTTGCTTATCTCTTTCTGAGAGCGATGTATACGACCTGGATCAAAAATGGGGGCGCCAGACGGCCGCCGCAATGGGTCCCCGCGCCCGCCTGTCCGACGCAGATTTTTGCGTCGGAATGATCTTTTCCGGCCCGAAGGACGAAGCGCAAACCGGTTGCCGCTTTTCGGGGTCAGGCTCTACAGCCGGAATTCCTCGCCGAGATAGAGCCGGCGCACGTCGGGATCGTTGACGATCTCGTCGGGCCGCCCCTCGGTCAGCACCTCGCCGGCATAGACGATGTAGGTGCGGTCGGTGAGGCCGAGGGTCTCGCGCACATTGTGATCGGTGATCAGGACGCCGATGCCGCGATTGGTGAGATGGCGCACCAGCTGCTGGATGTCGCCCACCGCG
This sequence comes from Afipia sp., assembly GCA_017308495.1. GTDB lineage: Bacteria > Pseudomonadota > Alphaproteobacteria > Rhizobiales > Xanthobacteraceae > Afipia. Next base: position 12,916 of record JAFKES010000117.1, on the reverse strand, counting down.
ATCGGATCGATGCCGGCGAACGGCTCGTCGAGCAGCATGTAGCTCGGCCGCGACGCCAGCGCGCGGGCGATTTCCACGCGCCGTCGCTCGCCGCCCGACAATGCGATGGACGGCGACTTGCGCAGCCGGGTGATGTGAAATTCCTCCAGCAGCGAATCGAGTTCGCGCTCGCGCGTGCGCTTGTCCGGCTCCACGACTTCCAGCACCGCGCGGATGTTGTCCTCCACCGACAGACCACGAAAGATCGACGCTTCCTGCGGCAGGTAGCCGATGCCGAGCCGCGCACGCTGATACATCGGCAGTTGCGTGACGTCATGGCCGTCGAGTTCGACGCGGCCGCAATCCGGCTTGATCAGGCCGGTGATCATGTAGAATACCGTGGTCTTGCCGGCGCCGTTGGGCCCGAGGATGCCGACCGCCTCGCCACGCCGGACATAGATGCTGACGCCGCGCACGATCTTGCGGGTGCCGAAGCTTTTCTCGACGCCATGGATGGCGAGATAGCCGGCATGCGCCGCGCGCTGCGGTTGTGCCGCGTGATCGGCCGCCCGAAGATCGGCCCCCCGCTCGCGCCGCGGCTCCGCCGTCGCCGGCTGGCGCGGCAGTTTGCGCGGGATCGGCGGCGCATCGAGAGCGAATCCGGTGGCTTCGACGGCCACCGGCTGTTCGCCGATCGCGGAGGCCGCCAGATCGCCGATCTCGCCGCCAAGGCCCGCGATATCGGGATGCGAGCCGTCGGCGCGCGCGCGCGCGAAGCCTTGGCGTCCCCGCACCGGGCCGCGCCGGCGAAATATGCCCAGCAAATCCACCATGCCCGTTTCAATCAACCTTGGAGAAGCGGCGGCAAACCGCCATGAAGCTTATGCCCTCAGGGGGCCGGGTGATACAGACTTGCGCCACCCGGTTCAACCACGCGGTGGCTTGGAAGACGGCAATGCGTTGAGCTTCAAGGGCTTTCCGGGCGCATTGGGAGACGGCGCGGCGGGGTTGCCGCCACCCCCCGGGGACTTGGCGGGGCTCGACTGGAACACGCCGGAGACGCGGCCGCTGTCCGACTCGACCCGGGAAATGCCGGTGGTGAGATCGACGATCAGACGGTCGCCGCGCAACACGTTCTTGTCCTTGGTCAGGAGCACATTGCCGTACATGGTTACGGTGTTGGCGCGCATGTCGAACACGCCGCGATCGCCTGTCACCGTCTGCTCCTTCTGGGTGACGACGACGCCGCCTTTGGCCTCCAGCCGCTTGATCGACGAACTGCCGCCCGGACCCGGGGTCGACGATTTCATCGCCGGCTTTTTGCCGCCGGCGGCAGGCTGGTCGTTGTCGTAGAACACCACCAGGGTCTTGCTCCGCATGGTGGTGTCGCCCTGCACCACCTTGACGTTGCCGCTGAAGGTCGCGGCCTTGTCCTTGTCGCGCACCTCGAGGCTGGCGGCGTCGATATGGATCGGCTGATCGCGGTTCTGCGAGAAGCCCTGCATCGCATTGGGCACGCCCTGCATCGCGCCCTGCGCCAGCGCTTGGCCACCGGCGCCGGCCGCCACAAGGCACAACGTCAGCGCGCGCATGAAGCGCACCGTCGAGGTCAATCCCGCATGTTCCGACATCATCGCCCGGTTCATCGTGTGACCGCATCCCGCGCCGGAGCCGGGCCGCCCGTCCGCGCGGGAGCCGCATCCGCCGCCATGTTCGCCGGCGCATCCGCCACTCCCTGCTTGGCGGCCGGCTTGTCGGGAATGAGAATCATCGAAACCCCGCCATCGAATTTCACCAGCGCCCCATTCTCGGTGATTCTGAGACGCTGCGCGTCCAGCGTGCCGTTGAGCAGCTTCACCGCCACCGGCTCGTCCGACGACACCGTGCCACCGGCGAGATCGACCACCGCCTGGGTCAGCCGCGCCTCGTAACCGGTGGAGGATTGCAGGAAGATATCCTCGTTCAGGTTAAGCAGTTGCGTCTTGGTGTCGAACAGGCCGCGGCGCGCATCCATGATGACGTCCGACTTGTCTTCCATCTGGATCTTGGCGCGCAACTGGCTGAGTTCGACATTGGTCGGCTTGGTGACGTCCTGGGTCGCCGCCTTGGCCCACAGCTCGTAGGGCCGCTTGTCCTGGGTGAACCCGGCCAGATGCGGCGACTCCATAGTGATTTTAGAACCGGACACCGCGAGGCTGCCGATATCGAGCGGCAGCTTCGACAGGATCCGGAACGGGTTGAACACCGACAGCCCGACCACCATCAGAAGCGCGGCGGCGACCATCACCGGCACGGCGCGGCGCATCAGCCGCACGCGGCGGCTGTGGCGCATCGCGCGCGCGTAGCGCATGTCCGCGCCCGCCTGATAGTTGTGGGTCTGAACCGAATACAAAACCTGCTCCGAAACGCCCGGCCGTCCGGCCAAAATACTCCGATCCGGCCGTCTTTGACAGCCGGCCAGGAACCCCGAGGATCATCCCGCCGGGGCCATCCTGACCGACAACAGGGCGAGCAGTGTGACGAAATCGGGGCGGTTTCCCGCTTTCCCGCCGGGTGAGGCGCTGGCTGCCGTCCGCCAGGCTCAGGAGTGGGCGAAAATGTCGGCGTCGTCCCAGCCCTGGAGGTCGAGACGGGCGCGGATCGGCAGGAACCGGAAGCAGGCGTCGGCGAGGTCCTCGCGGTTGTCTCGCACCAGCATGGCGTCCAGCTTGTCACGCAGCGCATGCAGATACAGCACGTCGGACGCCGCATAGGCGAGCTGGGCGTCGCTGAGGCTTACTGCGCCCCAGTCGCTCGACTGCTGCTGCTTCGACAGTTCGACGCCGAGCAGTTCGCGCACCAGGTCCTTCAGGCCGTGACGGTCGGTATAGGTGCGGACGAGACGCGACGCGATCTTGGTGCAGTAGACCGGCCCGGGCATGACGCCGAAAGAATGAAACAGCACGGCCAGATCGAATCGCGCGAAGTGGAAAATCTTGGTGACCGCCGGATCGCCGAGCAGCTTTTTCAGGTTCGGCGCGTCGGTGTGGCCGGCGGGAATCTGCACGACATCGGCGCTGCCGTCGCCGTTCGACAGTTGCACCACGCACAGCCGGTCGCGATGCGGATTGAGACCGAGCGTTTCGGTGTCGATCGCCACCGACGTGGTGTAGCGCGACAGGTCCGGCAGGTCGCCGCGGTGCAGGCGGATGGTCATGGTCGGCGCAGCCTTCAAGGTTGTCTGGTCCAATCGAATCGTTGCGGCCCAAGCTAGCGCTCAAATCCCGGGCCGACGAGAGGCGGGCGCATCCCCCACCCGAACCGGCGGCCTCAGCGCCACAGGCCGAGCGCCGCCCATTTCGATTCGGGAATGGGCGCGCCGATCTTGTAGGTGAACGACATCACGGTCATGTGGTCGGGCGTGCCCTTGCAGGTGAAAGAGAACGCGTACCACTTGCCCTTGCTGCGGAACGCGCCGCCGGAGCCGGTCACCGTGTCGCCGGCATGTTTCGGATGGGACAGCACGTCGGTCTTGGCGCGGTCGGGACGGTAGGGATTGGGGTCGCGGGAGATCCGGCTCATGGCCTCGAGATCGCAAACCTGTTCGAGCCGGGTCTGCGGATCGAGCCGCTTGAGGGCGGCAGCGAACCGCGCATCCACGGCCAGCGCCGGCACGGACGTGAGCAGAAGCGCGGGAACGAGGACAGTGGCGCGTTTGACGGGAGCACGTTTGACCGTGGCGCGTTTCATGAAATCACCCTGCAAGAAGGCCACTCCTTGAAGGACCGCAGCCACGAAAGGGCCCGACGCAGACCAGGCCGCGCGGAAGAACCGGCCTGCGGCGGCCGGATAAGCCGCGACAGAGTGGGCGAACCGCCCGTCCGGGAGGCTTCCGGAGCGGAAGCCGTTGTCAAGCGATGGTGCCCAGGAAAGGACTCGAACCTTCACGCCTTGCAGCACAGGTACCTGAAACCTGCGTGTCTACCAATTCCACCACCTGGGCGCTGAGCCGGTTACTATTGATCGTTCGCGCGCTTGTCAAATTGCTGCCGCGACGCGGCGGGGTCTGTACAGCGCCGGGATGATGGCGTATCGCGGAAACCGGCGGGGCCGCGGCCCCGCGCCGACCCCTTGCGCGGGAATCAGCTCAGGAATCAGCCGATGTCAGCCCCCATCGATACGCTCGTCACCGTCTACGGAGGATCGGGTTTTCTCGGCCGCCATGTGGTCCGGGCGCTAGCGCGGCGCGGCTATCGCATCCGGGTGGGGGTGCGCCGCCCCGATCTCGCCGGCCACCTGCAGCCGCTCGGACGGGTTGGCCAGATTCATGCAGTGCAGGCCAATCTGCGCTACCCGGACTCGGTGGCGGCTGCGGCGCGCGACGCCAGCATGATCGTCAACCTGGTGGGAGTCCTGACGGAAAGCGGCGCGCAGACCTTCGATGCCGTGCAGGTCGCCGGCGCGGCAGCCGTGGCCCGGGCCGCCGCGGGGATCGGCGCTCGACTGGTCCATGTCTCGGCGCTGGGGGCGAGCGAGGAGGCCACCTCGCGCTACGCCCGCGCCAAGGCGGCCGGCGAAGCCGCGGTCCGCGCCGCCGTGCCCGACGCCACCATCCTGCGCCCTTCGGTAGTGTTCGGCCCCGAGGATCATTTCACCAACCGGTTCGCGGCGCTGGCGCGGATGGCTCCGGTGCTGCCGCTGGTTGGCGAGGCCACCAGGCTTCAGCCGGTGTTCGTCGGCGATGTCGCCAATGCGGTCGCCGATGCGGTGGACGGCAAGGCCCGGCCGGGGGCGGTTTACGAACTCGGCGGCCCGGAAGTAATGACCATGCGCGAGGTGGTCGAGGCCATCCTGCGCATCACCGGGCGCAACAGCCTGCTGATGCCGCTGCCGTTCGGGCTGGCCCGGCTCAACGCCGCGTTCCTGCAATTCGCGCCGGGCGATTTCAAGTTGACCCCGGATCAGGTCGACCTGCTGCGCAGCGACAACGTCGTCTCCGAAGCGGCGAAGGCGGCGGGGCTGACGCTGGAAGGCCTCGGCCTCACGCCCGATTCGCTGGAGGCGGTGACGCCGTCGTATCTCTGGCGCTTCCGCAAGGCCGGCCAGTTCGCCCAGAAGGGGGCGTGAACTTTCTCCCCTCCCCCAGCTTGCGGGGGAGAGAGCAGATCATCCTGTGCTTGCGGCACGAACACTATTTCCCCAGCGCTAGCGCGATCAATCCGAGCGTGCCGACCACCACCCGCCACCACGCGAACAGCGCGAAACCGTGGCGGGTGACGTAGTCGAGGAACGTCTTCACCACGATGATCGCGGTGATGAACGACACCGCGAACCCGACCGCGATGATCAGGCCGTGATCCATCGTCATGTCGGCGCGGTTCTTGTAGAAGTCGTAGACGAACGCCCCGATCATGGTGGGGATGGCGAGAAAGAACGAGAATTCCGCCGCCGCGCGCTTGTCGGCGCCGAACAGCATCGCCGCCACGATGGACGCGCCCGAGCGCGACACGCCGGGAATCATCGCCGTGCATTGCGCAATGCCGATGCCGAGATACATCGGCAGCGAAAACGCCGTCGCGTCGTGGTGCCGCGGATTGAAATCCTGCTGATCCACCCACAACAGCACCGCGCCGCCGGCGATCAGCGTGAAACACACCACCCATGGATTGAACAGCACGTTCTTGATGAAGCTGCCGAACAGCAATCCCAATATGACCGCGGGCAGGAACGCCAGCAGCACCCCGATCACGAAGCGCCGCGCCGCCGGATCGGAAAACATGCCGAGCGCGATGCGCCACAGCCGGCCGAAATAGATCACCAGGATGGCGAGGATGGCGCCAAGCTGGATCATGACCGCGAAGGTCTTCCAGAAATTGTCCTGGTCGAGATCCATGAAGCGTTCCACCAGCAGCAGATGGCCGGTGGAGGACACGGGAAGGAACTCTGTCACGCCCTCGACCACGCCAAGGACGATGGCTTTCCAAAGATCGGCTAACATCGGGGGGATCCGCAGCGCTGGAGGGGTTCCGCAAACCGCGCCCTTGTCGCCCATCCCTCCTGTTGCCGCAACGGCAAATCCATGAAATTGAGAGCCTTGCCGCACGCCGGGACGGCCTTGCGGCGCGTTAACCGCCCTTCGAGACCGTTTGTTAAACCTGAATCGACTATCACGGGCCGCATGTTCACACTTTTTCATCACCCCTTCTGTCCACGGTCGCGCTTCGTGCGGCTTGCGCTCGGTGAACACGGGCTGGACGTGCAGCTCGTCGAAGAGGCGGTGTGGGAACGGCGCGAGGCGTTCCTGGCCCTCAACCCGGCAGGCGAAACCCCGGTTCTGGTCGCTGAAGGCACCGCGCCGATGCCGGGCGCGGGGCTCATCGCCGAGTTCCTTGACGAGATTCACGGCGCGCCGCTCGGCGACCATCGCCTGCTGCCCCGCGCCATGAACGAGCGCGTCGAAGTGCGGCGGCTGATTGCGTGGTTCAACGACAAGTTCTTCGAGGAAGCCAGCGGGCCGCTGGTCAACGAGCGGGTCTACAAGCGCTTCATGAAGCCGGACCAGGGCGGCGGCGCGCCGTCCACCGACGTTCTGCGCGCGGCGCGGGCCAATGTGCGCTATCATCTCGCCTATATCGGGTGGCTGGCGCGGACGCGGAATTATCTCGCCGGCGACCAGTTCTCCTTCGCCGACATCGCCGCCGCGGGCCACCTGTCGGCGATCGACTATCTGGGCGACGTGCCATGGAACGAGGACGACGCGGCCAAGGCCTGGTATGTCCGGATCAAGTCCCGCCCCTCGTTCCGCCCGCTGCTGAACGAGTGGGTGGCGGGCTTTCCGGCCTCGGCCCATTACACGGATCTCGACTTCTGACCGGCGGCGCTGACGGCGACCTTGCCGCGATCAAAACGGCGCTGACCGAACAGGCCCGCGCCCTCGGCTTCAGCGCCGTGGGCATCGCCGATCCCGCCGCCATCGCCGGCGAGGCCCCGCGGCTGCAGGCCTTTCTCGACGCCGGCGCCCATGGCGACATGGACTGGCTCGCCAACGATCCGGCCCGGCGCGCGAGCCCCCTTGTGCTGTGGAGCGAGGTGCGCTCGGTCATCATGCTCGGGCTGAACTACGGGCCGGACGAAAACCCGCTGGCGCTGCTCGCCCACGCCACGCGCGGCAACATCTCGGTCTACGCCCGCGGCGACGACTACCACGACCTCATCAAGAAGCGGCTGAAGACGCTGGCGCGCTGGCTGATGGCGCAGGCAGGCGGCGACGTGAAGGTGTTCGTCGACACCGCGGCGGTGATGGAGAAGCCGCTCGCCGACGCCGCCGGCCTCGGCTGGCAGGGCAGGCACACCAATCTGGTGTCGCGCGACTACGGCTCATGGCTGTTTCTCGGCGCGATCTTCACCACGCTGGAGCTGCCGCGCGATACGGCGACAGGCGACCATTGCGGATCGTGCCGCGCCTGCCTCGATAGCTGCCCGACCGATGCCTTCCCCGCGCCCTATCGCCTCGATGCACGCAAATGCATCTCGTACCTGACCATCGAGCATAAGGGCCCGATCCCGCGCGAATTCCGCGCTGCCATCGGTAACCGCATCTATGGCTGCGACGATTGTCTCAGCGCTTGCCCGTGGAACAAGTTCGCGCAGCAGGGCCACGAGGCCAGGCTCGCCGCGCGCGATGAACTGCGCGCGCCGCCGCTCGCCTATCTCGCGCAACTCGACGACGCCGCATTCCGCGCCCTGTTCACCAGATCGCCGGTCAAGCGGGTCGGCCGCGCGCGTTTCCTGCGCAATGTGCTGACCGCCATCGGCAACAGCGGCGAGCCCGCCCTCGCCGATGACGCGCGCCGCCTGCTCGACGACGACAGCCCGCTGGTGCGCGGCGCGGCGGTGTGGGCACTGTCTCGCCTTCTGCCGCGCGCTGAGTTTGCACGGCTTGCCGATGCGTCCGACGACAAGGATGACGGCGTACGGGAAGAGTGGGCGATGGCGCGCCCCTCATCCTGAAGCGCGATCTTTCTGGATCGCGTCGCGAAGAGTGAGAGGCCCGCATGGTTCGAGACGCGAGGCTTCGCCGCGCTCCTCACCATGCGGAATGGCTAAGCCAGATGCCGCGCCATCTCCGGCCGCGCCTTGAGCGCCGCGCCCTGCTTCGCGACGATCCTGGCGATGCGTTCCGGCGCGAAGTTCATGTCGAGAAAACCGGTCACGGCATTGGCGACCTCGCCATAGTCGGCGATCAGGCCGTCGCGCAGCCGCATGATGGCGACGCCCTCGAACATCGCCCGCGCGCCCTTGGCCTCCGGCAGCAGCGAGCGGTAGCTGAACGTATAGCGCGCATAGAGCGTGCGCCCGTCGCTCACCGGGTCATGCATGTCCCAGCGGAAGTCGGTCGCCGTGCGATAGAACCAGTCGTCGACCATCCGCGCGATGGCTTCGCGGCCCATGAACGCACCGTAGAACACGTCGTGATAGACGCCGTCCTCGGTGAACAGCGTGGCGAAAGCCGCGCCATCGCGCCGCTCGACGGCGCGGCAGAAATCGTCGAGGAGCTTGTCGGCCTGCATGATGATCTCCTTCCGAGGCTGCCCGTGGATTTATCCGTTCGTCAGCTCGCCGACCGTCGCCAGCATCCGCGCGATGTCCTGCGGGCGGGACAGGCGGTGGTCGCCGTCCTGCACCAGGGTCAGCACCACGTCGTCGCTCGGCAGGCAATGGGTCAGGGCGAAGGCATGCCGCCACGGCACGTCCGGATCCTGCGCGCCCTGAAGGATGCGCACCGGGCACCCGACCTCGATGCTGCCGCCGAGCAGCAGATGGTTGCGGCCCTCCTCGATCAAGTTGCGGGTGATGGGATAGGCCTCGTCGCCATAGGCCGACGGACGACGCCACATGCCCGTGGTCATGATCTCGTCGCGGACCTCCTGCGGGAAATTCTTCCACATCAGCTCTTCGGTGAAGTCGGGAGCCGGCGCGATCAGCACCAGTCCGGCCAGCGAGGCACGGGACGCCGGGCGTCGCGCCAGCGCCCGCGCCAGCAGCAGCGCCATCCAGCCGCCCATGGACGAGCCGACCACCACCTGCGGGCCCTCGCAGACGGCGTCGAACACCGCGAGGCTCTCTTCGTGCCACTGGCCGATGGTTCCATCGGCGAAGCGGCCCGAGGATTCGCCGTGCCCGGAGTAGTCGAAACGGACGCAGGCGCGGCCATGCTCCGCGGCCCAGCCGTCGAGCGCCTGCGCCTTGGTGCCCTTCATGTCCGAATGGAAGCCGCCGAGCCAGAACACCCCCGGCACGCGCCCCGCCCGACGACGCACCGCGATCCGGCGCCGCCCGTCGCCGCCGCCGACCTCGATGAAATCCGGCGCGGCATCCGCCGCCTCGTCCGTCGCGCTGCTCATGATCCGCCCTTCCTGACCTGTGCGTTCTTGATATGCCGGCCGCCGCCCGTCAACGCGCGGACCGGAATTTCGGCGGATCGCGGCGGACGGGCGCTTGCGGAGGGAACCGTGGCGCTCTATGTGGACCGGGTTCCGGCGCGCCGGAAATCAGGTCCTGTGGCCGCACCGCGCTTGCCCGCCGGACCGTAATCCTTCACACTGCGCCTTCCGTAACAACATTGGAGATCCACCCATTCGCCGCCCCAACAGAGCCCCGCCCGTAGCCGCCAAGGACGGGCCGCGCACCAACGATGAAATCCGCAACGCCCAGATCCAGCTCATCGACCAGCACGGCACCAACATAGGGACCGTGGAAACGGTCGTCGCCGTGAAGATGGCGATGGAAGCCGGCATGGATCTCGTCGAGATTTCTCCCAACACCAGTCCGCCGGTCTGCAAGATCATGGACTATGGGAAGTACAAGTTTCAGGCCCAGAAGAAAGCCGCCGAAGCGCGCAAGAAGCAGAAGACCGTCGAGATCAAGGAGATCAAGCTCCGCCCGATGATCGACGATCATGATTACGACGTGAAGATGCGCGCCATGCTTCGCTTCTTCGAGGAAGGCGACAAGGTCAAGATCACGCTGCGCTATCGCGGCCGTGAAATGGCCCACCAGGAAATCGGCACCAAGCTGCTCGACAAGGTCAAGGCCGCTGTCGCCGAGGTCGCCAAGGTGGAACAGGACGCCAAGTTCGAAGGCCGCCAGGTGGTGATGGTGCTGGCGCCGCGCTGACGCCGCCATCACGACATCCCGCGCCCGCCCTCCCACGCACACCATCCCACGACAGCCCGTCAGGCCCCTGACGGGCTGTCGTCGTGACAGGCCCCCGGGAAGGACCTGTGGGGACGGCCCGTGGGGGAACGGCCGGCTGTTGCGGCCCCTGCTCCCCGGCAAGAGCGGCCGGCTCCGGCGCCATTTGCGCGTTGCCAATTCCCCTGTCCTCTGCCATAAGCCCACCTTCGTCGCCCGGCTGATCAAGGGCTGCCGTGGCGACGCCGATGCCGGCCGGTTTTCATCCGGAAATTAGCCGAGCATTTTCAACGCTCTAGCGAGCATTTCCGCCGCGCAAGCGCCCGCCGGGCGCTTTTTGCCGTGGCCCGAAGGAGAGCCAAATGCCCAAGTTGAAGACCAAGTCGGGCGCCAAAAAGCGCTTCAAAGTCACCGGGACCGGGAAAGTGGTGTCTGCCCACGCCGGCAAGCGGCATGGCATGATCAAGCGTACCAAGAAGCAGATCCGCCAGCTTCGCGGCACGCGCATCCTGTTCAAGACCGACGGCGACAACATCAAGAAGTATTTCTTGCCGAACGACTGATCGCCTGATGCCGCGTCCGCGCGGCGCTCTGTCACCATTTCAATTTTCAGATGAAGGAGATCAGTCATGGCTCGCGTCAAACGCGGTGTGACGGCTCATGCCAAGCACAAGAAAGTCTACAAGGCCGCCGAAGGTTTCCGTGGCCGCCGCAAGAACACCATCCGCGCCGCCAAGGCCGCCGTCGACAAGGCCGGCCAGTACGCCTATGTCGGCCGCAAGCTGAAGAAGCGCAATTTCCGCGCCCTGTGGATCCAGCGCATCAACGCGGCGGTCCGCCCCTTTGGCCTGACCTACAGCCGGTTTATCGACGGCCTCGCCAAGTCGGGCGTCATCGTCGACCGCAAGGTGTTGTCGGATCTCGCCATCCACGAACCGGCGGCGTTCCAGGCGATCGCCGAAAAGGCCAAGGCCGCACTCGCGGCGTAAGGTCCGCCCCGATGCGCCCCGCTTATGCTCAGCGAATGGCGCGCTACAATCGCTGGCAGAACAACAACCTCTATGACGTGGCCGACCGCCTTTCCGACAAGGAAAGGCGGCTGGATCGCGGCGCGTTCTTCAAATCGATTCACGCCACGTTGAGCCATCTTCTGTGGGCCGACGGCCAGTGGATGGCCCGCTTTGAAAAGCAAGAACGCCCGCCGGGCAGCATCGTCGACTCGGTGTCGCTGTTTCCCGACTGGGACGACCTGAAGACCAAGCGCGCGGCGATGGACCAGCGCATCATTTCCTTCGCCGACACGCTTCCCGAGACATGGCTCGATGGCGAAGTGAGCTGGTTCTCAGGCGCGATCCAGCGCGACATGACCAAGCCGGCCTGGATTGTGCTGACCCATATGTTCAACCATCAGACTCATCATCGCGGGCAAGTCCATGCGATGCTCACGCATGCCGGCGGCAAGCCGCATGACACCGATTTCTGGGTGATGCCGGAGTGACCCGTGTCCGATCTCGATAAATTGCAGACTGAAATTCTCGCGGCGATCGATGCCGCTGCCGATGAAGCAGCGCTCGAAGCCGTGCGCGTCGGCGCGCTCGGCCGCAAGGGCACGATCTCCGCGCTGCTCGGCACCCTCGGCAAGATGTCGCCCGACGAGCGCAAGACCGAAGGCGCGAAGATCAATGTCGCCAAGGACAGGCTCACCGAGGCGTTCACCGCGCGGCGTGACATTCTCAAGAACGCCGCGCTCGATGCGCGGCTGGCGGCGGAGGTGGTGGACGTCACGCTGCCGACGCGGGAGACGCCGGCCGAGCAGGGCCGCATCCATCCGCTGTCGCAGGTGATGGACGAACTGACCGCGATCTTCGCCGACATGGGCTTCTCCATCGCCGAAGGTCCGGACATCGAGACCGACGACAACAACTTCACCAGGCTGAATTTCCCGGAGGGCCATCCGGCGCGGGAGATGCACGACACCTTCTTCTTCAACCGCAAGGAAGATGGCGAACGCCCGCTGCTGCGCACCCACACCTCGCCGGTGCAGGTGCGCACCATGCTGTCGCAGAAGCCGCCGATCCGGGTGATCTGCCCCGGCCGCACCTACCGCATCGACAGTGACGCGACCCACACCCCGCAGTTCCATCAGGTCGAGGGCCTCGTCATCGACAAGGGCTCGCATCTCGGCCACCTGAAATGGATTCTCGCGGAATTCTGCAAGGCGTTCTTCGAGGTCGACAACGTCAACATGAAATTCCGCCCGTCGTTCTTCCCCTTCACCGAGCCGTCGCTGGAAGTCGATATCCAGTGCCGCCGCGACAAGGGCGAGATCCGTTTCGGCGAGGGCGAGGACTGGCTGGAGATTCTCGGCTGCGGCATGGTGCATCCGAACGTGCTCGCCGCCTGTGGCATCGATCCCGACGTCTATCAGGGCTTCGCCTGGGGCATGGGCATCGACCGCATCGCCATGCTGAAATACGGCATCAGCGACCTGCGCCAGATGTTCGAAAGCGACGTGCGCTGGATCAACCACTATGGCTTCAAGCCGCTGGATGTGCCGACGCTGGCGGGAGGGCTGTCGTCGTGAAATTCACCCTCTCCTGGCTGAAGGACCATCTCGACACCGACGCGCCGCTCGAGGCGCTCGCCGACAAGCTCACCATGATCGGGCTCGAGGTCGAGCACATCGACGACAAGGCGAAGCAGCTCGCGCCGTTCACCATCGCCAAAGTGATCTCGGCCGAGCAGCACCCCAACGCCGACCGGC
>JAFKES010000116.1 GCA_017308495.1 Afipia sp. | reverse complement strand
TCGCGCAGCCGGGCGAGATCGTCCGACATGCTCATCACCTCGGTGCGGATCTGGTCGGCGGCATCGCGCATCCGCGCATCCTTGAGAATCTGCTGCATCACCTGGATCGCCAGCATCAACAGCGACGGCGACACCAGCACGACGCGGGCGCGATAGGCCTTCTGGATCACGTCGTCGAAGCCGTCGTGAATCTCGGCATAGACCGACTCCGACGGCACGAACATCAACGCGGTGTCCTGGGTCTCGCCGGGAATAAGGTATTTGCCGGCGATGTCGGCGACATGCTTCATCACGTCCTGACGCAGCCGCTGGGTGGCGACTTTCCGCTCGTCGTCGCTGTGCGCATCGCGCAGCGCGGTGACGGATTCCAGCGGGAACTTGGCGTCGATGCACAGCGGCCGCCCGTCGGGCAGGAACACCACGCAATCCGGCCGCGTCCGGTTCGACAGCGTGTGCTGGAAGGCGAAAGCGCCCTTGGGCATACCGTCCTGCACGATGGCCTCCATCCGCGCCTGCCCGAACGCACCGCGCGCCTGCTTGTTGGCGAGCACGTCGCGCAGCGTCGTCACCTGCGAGGTGAGGTCGGCGAGGTTCTTGTGGGCGCTGTCGATGATGCCGAGGCGCTCGTGCAGCACGCGCAGGGAATCCATGGTGTGGCGGGTGGACTGTTCCATGGACTGGCCGACCCGGTGGGTGACCGAATCCAGCCGCTCGTTGACCGCGCGCGACATCTCCGCCTGCCGCCCGGCCAGCGCCTGCCCCATCTCGTGAATCCGGCCTGCGGCCTCGTTCTGGATGCGCAGCACCTCGGCGAGGCGCTCCTCCATCTCGTCCGCGCGCACCGCCTGCGCCATCGCGGCCGCCGCGCCCCTGCGGCCCGAGCGGGCGATGACGACGGCAATGGCGGCGAGCAGCAGCAGCGCCAGCGCACCGAATGCCACGAGCAGCGCCCCCGCCCGCACCGGCATGTCGCCGGCCATGAAAACGATCTCGTTCATGCCGCCAGTCTACCCCGATTCGGGCCTTGCGCGAACGAACAGGGAACAATCGTGGTGAACAAATCCCTGCCGGCCGCCATGACCGTCTCCAGGGCAACGGCCGCACAACGGGTTTGACCGCGACGGGCGCGCCTATTACATCGCCCGGCATGGCCATTCGCGACATCATCATCCTGCCCGACACCCAGCTCCGGCTGGTCTCCAAGCCCGTCGAAAAGATAACGTCCGAAATCCGGGCGCTGGCGGACGACATGTTCGAGACCATGTACGACGCGCCGGGCATCGGCCTCGCCGCCATCCAGGTGGCGCAGCCGCTGCGGCTGATCACCATGGATCTGTCCAAGAAGGAGGGCGAGAAGAACCCGCGCGCCTTCATCAATCCGGAGATCGTCTCCGCCTCCGAGGAACTGTCGGTCTACGAGGAAGGCTGCCTGTCGATCCCCGAATATTACGAGGAGGTGGAGCGCCCGGCCAAGGTGCGGGTGCGCTTCATGGACCTCGACGGCAAGATCCACGAGGAGGACGCCGACGGCCTCTACGCCACCTGCATCCAGCACGAGATCGACCATCTCAACGGCGTGCTGTTCGTGGACTATCTGTCCAAGCTCAAGCGCGACCGTGTAATGAAGAAGTTCACCAAGGCCGCGCGGCTCGCGGCGAAATAAACCGACCAGCACATGCCGCTTCGTCTGATCTTCATGGGCACACCGGATTTCGCGGTACCGACGCTGCTCGCGCTGGCGGGCCACGGCCACGACATCGCGGCGGTCTACACCCGCGCGGCGAAGCCGGCCAGGCGCGGCATGAAGCTGCAGCCGACGCCGGTGGAGCAGGCGGCGCGCCAGCTCGGCATTCCGGTGCTGACGCCGAAGACGCTGCGGACGCCGGAGGCGGAGACCGAATTCCTCGCCCACCATGCCGACGCGGCAGTGGTGGTGGCCTACGGCCTGATCCTGCCCGCCAACATTCTCGACGCCGTACCGCTCGGCTGCTTCAACCTGCATGGCTCGCTGCTGCCGCGCTGGCGCGGCGCAGCCCCGATGCAGCGCGCCATCATGTCCGGCGATGCCGAGACCGGCGTCATGGTGATGAAGATGGACGCTGGCCTCGACACCGGCGACGTGGCCATGGCCGAGCGCCTGCCGATCGCCGATACCATGACCGCGCGCGACCTGCATGACGCGCTGGCGCCGCTCGGCGCCGACCTGATGGTGCGGGCGATGGCGGCGCTGGCGCGTGGCGGCCTGCAACTGACGCCGCAGAGCGACGAGGGCATCACCTATGCCGCCAAGATCGACAAGGCCGAGGCGCGCATCGACTGGAACAGACCCGCGCACGCAGTGTTGCGCCACATCCACGGCCTGTCGCCGTTTCCCGGGGCGTGGTTTGAAATCACGCTCGATGGCGCGCCGGTGCGCATCAAGGCGCTGCGCTGTGCCATCGCGCAAGGCTCCGGCGCACCGGGCGATCTGCTCGATGACCGCCTGACCATCGCCTGCGGCAACGGCGCGGTCCGCCTGCTCGAAGTACAGCGCGCCGGCAAGCCGCCGATGACGGCTGTCGCCTTCCTCAACGGCACGCCGCTGCAGCCACCGCTGCGGGTCGGCTGATGCCGCGCTACAAGCTCATCATCGAATATGACGGCGCGCCGTTCTGCGGCTGGCAGTATCAGGACACGTTGCCTTCGGTGCAGGGCGCGCTGGAGGCCGCCGTCACGGCGATGACCGGCGAGACATTGCGCGTCAGCGGCGCGGGCCGCACCGACGCCGGCGTCCACGCGCTCGGTCAGGTGGCCCATGTCGATATCGCGCGGCCCTTCCGCCCCGATCAGGTGCGCGATGCGCTGAACGCGCATCTGCGGCCGCAGCCGATCGGCGTGCTCAGCGCCGAGATCGTGCCGGAAACGTTCGACGCCCGCTTCTCGGCGATACGCCGCCACTATGTCTACCGGATCGCCAACCGCCGCGCCAATCTCGCCCTCGATGTCGGTCGCGCGTGGCGGCTGGCGCGGCCGCTCGACGTTGCGGCCATGCACGCGGCCGCGCAGGTGCTGACCGGCCGGCACGATTTCACCACCTTCCGCCACACCGAATGCCAGGCGAAATCGCCGGAGAAGACGCTCGACGTGCTCGACGTCGCCCGCGACGGCGATGCCGTCACCGTCACCACCTCGGCGCGCTCGTTCCTGCACAGCCAGGTGCGTTCCATGGTCGGCTCGCTGGTGTGGGTCGGCCACGGGCGCTGGAGCGCCGCCGATATGAAACGCGCGCTGGAGGCCCGCGACCGCGCCGCCTGCGGCCCGGTGGCGCCGCCGGACGGGCTCTATCTGGTGCGGGTCGACTATTGAACGGGGCCGCGCTTTGCAGCGTCGCGCCGATGGGCTAAACCCTCGGCCGAATTCCCGCCCCCGCCCAGCGAGACCTCCATGACCGATCTGCCGATCACCATCAGCCCGCAGGATCAGGCCCGTATCCTGTCGGAAGCGCTGCCGCACATGCAGCAGTACGACGACGAAACCATCGTCATCAAGTACGGCGGGCACGCCATGGGCGAGGAGAGCCTCGCCAAGCAGTTCGCCCGCGACATCGTGCTGCTGGAGCAGACCGCCATCAATCCGGTGGTGGTGCACGGCGGCGGCCCGCAGATCGCCACCATGCTGGCGCGGCTCGGCATCAAGTCGGAATTCGCCGCGGGCCTGCGCGTCACCGACGCGCCGACCATGGAAATCGTCGAGATGGTGCTGGCGGGCTCGATCAACAAGCAGATCGTCAGCTACATCAACGAGGCCGGCGGCAAGGCCGTGGGCCTGTGCGGCAAGGACGGCAACATGGTGACCGCCACCAAGGCGACCCGCACCATGGTCGATCCCGGCTCCAACATCGAGAAGGTGGTCGATCTCGGCTTCGTCGGCGAACCCGACAAGGTCGATCTCACCTTGCTCAACCAGCTGATCGGCTACGAACTGATCCCGGTGCTGGCGCCGCTCGCCGCCTCCGCCAGCGGCCAGACCTTCAACGTCAACGCCGACACTTTCGCCGGCGCGGTGGCGGGCGCGCTCAAGGCCAAGCGGCTGCTGCTGCTCACCGACGTGCCCGGCGTGCTCGACAAATCGAAGAAGCTCATTCCCGAACTGTCGATCAAGGACGCGCGCAAGCTGATCGCCGACGGCACCATCTCCGGCGGCATGATCCCCAAGGTCGAGACCTGCATCTATTCGCTGGAAGCCGGCGTCGAAGGCGTCGTCATCCTCGACGGCAAGACCCCGCACGCGGTGCTGCTGGAGCTGTTCACCAATCAGGGCACCGGCACCTTGATGCACAAGTGATGGCAGGTCTCACCGTCATTGCGCGCGCCACGAAGCAATCCATGCGAAGCAAGATGGATTGCTTCGTCGCTGCGCTCCTCGCAATGACGGCTCTGCTTGCTTCCACTGCCGCCCGCGCCGACCTGAAGATCTGCAACCGCATGAGCTACGTGGTCGAGGCCGCCATCGGCATCGACGACAAGACGGCGACCGCCACGCGCGGCTGGTTCCGCATCGATCCCGCCACCTGCCGCGTGGTGGCCCATGGCGCGGTGAAGGCCGACCGCCTGCTGCTGCATGCGCGCGCGCTGCCGGTCTATGGCGCGTCTCCCGCGGCCCAGAGCGGCACTGACAATCTGTGCGTGGGCGACAAGGATTTCGTCATCGCCGCCGCGCGCCAGTGCCGCGCCGGCCAGACCCAGGCCGCCTTCACCGAGGTCAAGCCCGCGACCGACGACGCTGGCAACCAGGTGGCCTATCTCGCCGAGGATTCCGATTACGACGACGAGCAGGCCCGGCTCGCCGCGATCCAGCGCCTGTTGGTGATCGCGGGCTACGACGCCGCCCCCATCGACGGCGTCGACGGCCCGAAGACCCAGAACGCGCTGGCCGCATTTCTCAAGACGCGCGGCCTGCCCGCCGATGCGCCGAAGGCCGCGAACTTCTTCGACACCATGATCGCGGCGGTGGAGCAACCCTCCCCGACCGGGCTGACCTGGTGCAACGATACCAAGTATCGCGTCATGGCCGCCATCGCCACCGATGACGGCCGCGCGGTGACGAGCCGCGGCTGGTATCGCATCGAGCCCGGCAAATGCCTGCATCCGGACCTCGCCGGACAGCCGCGCAAGATCTACAGTTTCGCCGAGGCGGTCGATCCCGACGGGCGCGCGGTCAAGACCGGTGGCCGTCCGCTGAACTGGGGCGGCTCCATCATGCTGTGCACCCGCGAGACGCAATTCGAATTCGGCGAACAGGGCGACTGCGGGGCGCGCGGCCTCACCGCCAGCGGCTTCGTCCCGATCGAACTTGCCGCCGGCACCGGCCGCACCATCCGATTTGGCATGCCATGACCCATCCAGCAAAACGCACCTTCGCCCATATCGACACCTGGGTGTTCGATCTCGACAACACGCTCTATCCGCACCACCTCAACCTGTGGCAGCAGGTGGACGTGCGCATCCGCGATTTCGTTGCGAGCTACCTGAAGGTTCCGACCGACGAAGCCTTCCGCATCCAGAAGGACTATTACCGGCGCTACGGCACCACCATGCGCGGCATGATGACCGAGCACGGCCTCAACGCCGACGATTTTCTGGAATACGTCCACCACATCGACCATTCGCCGCTGGAGCCCAATCCGGCCATGGGCGCCGCGATCGAGCGTCTTCCCGGCCGCAAGCTGATCCTCACCAACGGCTCGCGCGCCCATGCCGGCAAGGTGCTGGAGCGGCTCGGCATCGGCGACCATTTCGAGGACGTGTTCGACATCATCGCCGCCGAACTGGAGCCCAAGCCCGCGCGCCAGACCTACATGAAATTCCTCCGCCAGCACGACGTCGACCCGTCGCGGGCGGCGATGTTCGAGGATCTCGCGCGCAATCTGGTGACGCCGCACGATCTCGGCATGACCACCGTGCTGGTGGTTCCCGACGGCACTCGCAACGTGGTGCGCGAGGACTGGGAGCTGGAAGGCCGCGGCGCCGCCTATGTCGATCACATCACCGACGACCTGACCGGCTTTCTCGCCACCCTCGTCGCCGCACACCGATAATTCCTGCGCATCGCTCCCCCGCGGGGCTGTCAATTGCGGCCAAAATCCTTAAATTTCCGCCATGCCGAAACAACCCGCCAAGTCTGCCGCCGCCAATCCTGCCGCCATTGAGCCCGTCGCCGCCAAGGCTGCCGCGAAAGGCGACCACGTCTTTCTGGTGGACGGCTCGTCCTACATCTTCCGCGCCTACCACGCGCTGCCGCCGCTCAACCGCAAGTCCGACGGGCTGCAGGTCAACGCGGTGCTCGGCTTCTGCAACATGCTGTGGAAGCTGATGCGCGACATGCCGGCCGACGACCGGCCGACCCATCTCGCCATCGTGTTCGACAAGTCCGAGATCACCTTCCGCAACAAGCTCTATCCCGCCTACAAGGCGCAGCGCCCGCCCGCGCCGGACGACCTGATCCCGCAATTCGCGCTGATCCGCGAGGCGGTGCGCGCGTTCGAGCTGCCCTGCCTCGAACAGAGCGGATTCGAAGCCGACGACCTGATCGCCACCTATGCACGCGAAGCCAGCGCGCGCGGCGCCACCACCACCATCGTCTCGTCCGACAAGGACCTGATGCAGCTCGTCACCGATGATGTCGTGATGTACGACACCATGAAGGACCGCCGCATCGGCACCGCCGAGGTGATCGAGAAGTTCGGCGTGCCGCCGGACAAGGTGGTGGAGGTGCAGGCGCTGGCGGGCGACTCGGTCGACAACGTGCCGGGCGTGCCCGGCATCGGCGTCAAGACCGCCGCGCAGCTCATCACCGAATATGGCGACCTCGAAACCCTGCTGGCGCGCGCGAACGAGATCAAGCAGCCCAAGCGCCGCGAAACCCTGATCGGCAACGCCGACCAAGCGCGCATCTCGCGCCAGCTGGTGCAACTCGACGACCGCGTGCCGCTCGACGTGCCGCTCGACGAGCTCGCCGTGCACGAGCCCGACGCGCGCCGGCTGATCGCCTTCCTCAAGGCGATGGAATTCTCCACTTTGACGCGGCGCGTCGCCGACTATGCGCAGGTCGATGCCGGCGACGTCGCCGCCGACGACCGGCTGAAGAGCGACTTCGCCAGCGGCGTGCTCGCACCGGATTCGCCAAGCACCGCGCCGCTCGGCGGCGAGCCCGATGCGCGGGCACAAGGGACGGCAGAGGACGCACCGTCCGCACCAACCCTGCCCGCTGCGCGTGCGGATGCGAGGAACAACGCGGGCGCAGCGCTTACCCCGCGCGCCCTTGCCGCCGCGCGGCTGGAGGCGGCGCGCGCGACCAGGATCGATCGCTCCACCTACGAGACCGTCCGCACACTCAACGATCTCGCCCGCTGGATCGCGGATGCGTACGACATCGGGCATGTGGCGGTGGACACCGAGGCCACCAGCCTCGATCCGATGCAGGCGGAGATGTGCGGCTTCTCGCTGGCGCTGCCGCCCGGCCGCGCCTGCTACGTACCGCTCACCCACAAGCAGGGCGGCGACGGCGCGGGCCTGTTCGCCGGCGGCGTCGCGCCGGACCAGATCGACGCTCGCCAGGCGCTGGCGGCGCTGAAGCCGCTGCTCGAAGACGAGGGCGTGCTCAAGATCGGACAGAACCTGAAATTCGACGCACTGCTGTTCGCGCAGCACGGCATCACGCTGCGCGGCATCGACGACACCATGCTGATTTCCTACGTGCTCGATGCCGGGCGCGGCTCCCACGGCATGGATTCGCTGTCGGAGCGCTGGCTCGGCCACGCTCCGATCAGCTATGGCGAAGTCGCCGGCACCGGCAAGGGCCAGATCTGCTTCGATCAGGTCACCATCGAGAAGGCGACGGAATACGCCGCCGAGGATGCCGACGTCACGCTGCGGCTGTGGCAGGCGCTCAAGCCGCGCCTCGTGGCCGAGCGGATGACCACGGTCTACGAGACGCTGGAGCGGCCGCTGGTCGGCGTGCTGGCGCGCATGGAACGGCGCGGCATCACCGTGGACCGTCAGGCGCTGTCGCGGCTATCGGGCGAATTCGCCCAGATCGCCGCGCGCGTGGAAGCAGAGATTCGCGAGATGGCGGGCGAGCCGGTCAATCCCGGCAGCCCGAAACAGCTCGGCGACATCATGTTCGGCAAAATGGCGCTGCCCGGCGGCAGCAAGACCAAGACCGGCGCGTGGTCCACCTCCGCCTCGGTGCTGGAAGACCTCGCCGAGGAGGGCCACGCCTTCCCGCGCAAGGTGCTCGACTGGCGGCAGGTGTCGAAACTCAAATCGACCTACACCGACGCGCTGCCCACCTTCATCAACCCGGATACCGGCCGCGTCCACACCTCCTATGCGCTCGCCGCCACCACCACCGGACGGCTCTCCTCGTCCGACCCCAACCTGCAGAACATTCCGGTGCGCACCGAGGAAGGCCGCAAGATCCGCCGCGCCTTCATAGCCGCGCCCGGACACAAGCTCGTGTCGGCGGACTATTCGCAGATCGAACTGCGGCTGCTCGCCGAGATCGCCGATATTCCGTCGCTGCGGCAGGCGTTTCACGACCGGCTCGACATCCACGCCATGACCGCGTCGGAAATGTTCGGCGTGCCGATCAAGGACATGCCGGCGGACGTGCGCCGCCGCGCCAAGGCGATCAATTTCGGCATCATCTACGGCATCTCGGCCTTCGGCCTCGCCAACCAGCTCGGCATCGCGCGCGAGGAAGCCGGCGCCTATATCAAGAAATATTTCGAGCGCTTCCCCGGCATCCGCGCCTACATGGACTCCACCCGCGAGTTCTGCCGCGAGCACGGCTATGTCGAGACGCTGTTCGGGCGCAAGTGCCACTATCCCGACATCAAGGCCTCGAACCCCTCGGTGCGCGCCTTCAACGAGCGCGCCGCCATCAATGCCCGCCTGCAGGGCACCGCCGCCGACATCATCCGCCGCGCCATGGTGCGGATGGAGGACGCGCTCGCCGACGAGAAGCTGTCGGCGCAGATGCTGCTGCAGGTGCACGACGAACTGATCTTCGAAGTGCCGGACGACGAGGTCGCGCGCACGCTGCCGGTGGTGCAACGGGTGATGCAGGACGCGCCGATGCCGGCGGTGGCGCTGTCGGTGCCGTTGCAGGTGGACGCCCGCGCCGCCCACAACTGGGACGAGGCGCACTGATGTCCTGATCGCGCCGGATCAGATAGCGACCGGCGACGGGGCCGGTCCGCGACTATGCGACCGCGGTGCGCCGCACCCCCCACAGCACAAGCACGGTTGCGATTATTATGGCCAGCCCGACGGTCGCGAAGCCGGCTGTCACCAGCGTTTCCTGCCATGGCAGCGCCGCGTGGCCACCACCGGTGATCGGCGAGAGGGCCGCCGTTCCGAACGCGGCCGCAAGCGTCGTCGTGAACCAGTTCGCATACGTGCCGTAGAGCGCCGTCCAGAACGCCAACGTCTTGACGCTCGGCGATAATCGCACCTCGGCCCAGATGGCGCCGAGCACGACAAGGAAGATGCCGTTCATCACTCCTTCGAGATGGGCGGCAAGGTCCATGCGCGGGTTGGCAAACTGCGTCTCGACGAGTCCCGTCAGCAGGCCCAACAGGAACAGAAACATGCCATGCCACATCAAGCGGCGGCGGTTGTTGTCAGGATCCATCGCATCGTCTCCGGCCAGAACGTCCACTCGCCAGGGCCGGTGCCGTATCTGGTCTCAACGGCATGGCCGCTTGCATCGATCCTTGCCTGTCATGCCGGCGATCCCGCCGACATCATCCGGAGATGCAAGGATCGAGACCTTCCTTCCGCTTGCGGGAAGCGACGTCAATCCAGCTTCACCGCGAACCCGCGTGCCACGCCCGGCCGGGCCATCATGGTCTCGTACCAGCGCTTGACGCTGGGGAAATCCTCCAGCGGCACCTTGTGGCGCTCATGCCGCCACGCCCAGCCGATGATGGCGAAATCCGCCACCGAGAGGGGACCCGCGACGAATTCATGATCCGCGAGCCGGCGGTCCAGCACGCCGTAGAGCCGGCGCGTCTCCTTCGAGAACCGTTCGAGGCCGTAACGGCGGTCCTGCTCATTCTCCAGCGCGATGAAGTGATGCACCTGCCCCGGCATCGGCCCGAAGCCGCCCATCTGCCACATCAGCCATTCCAGCACCGGAATGCGCTCGCCGAGATCCCGCGGCAGGAACTGGCCGGTCTTCTCGCCGAGATAGAGCAGGATCGCACCCGACTCGAACACGCTGACCGGCCTGCCGTGCGGCCCGTCCGGATCGACGATGGCGGGAATCTTGTTGTTGGGACTGATCTTCAGGAACGCCGGCGCGAACTGCTCGTCCTTGCCGATGTTGACCGGATGAACCGTGTAGGGCAGCCCCATTTCCTCCAGCGCGACGCTGATCTTGCGGCCATTGGGCGTGTTCCAGGTGTAGAAGTCGATAGCCATCCGGCCTCCTTGTCGTGGTCTTGCAGCCGTTTGTTGCTCTTGCGCGGTTGACGGTGGGCGATCCGCCATGGAATGTCCAGCCGTCGATGCCGGGGGACAGTCCTCTCAAGCCGGTTTTCACCTCGCGGCGCGATGCCGTAAAGTCCGCGCGCATTTTGCAACCCAAGACTTCCAAACCCAAGAGCCCGCCTTGTCCACATCAGCCTCCCGCGCCCGCCTCAAGGACATCATCCGTACCCGCTCCTTCGGACGCGGCGAGATCACGCTGGCCTCCGGCCGCAAGAGCGATTTCTATTTCAACCTCAAACCGACCATGCTCGATCCTGAAGGCGCGGCGCTGCTGGCGGAACTGTCGCTCGAGGCCCTCAAAGACGACGCCGCCGACTATATCGGCGGGCTGGAGATGGGTGCGGTGCCGCTCGCCGGTGCCATCGCGCAATTGTCGTGGATGAAGGGCCGGCCGCTCGCCGCCTTCTTCGTGCGCAAGAAGCCGAAGGAGCACGGCGCGCGGCTGTCGGTGGAGGGCCTCGCCAGGGGCGAAAGCCTCGACGGCAAGCGCATCGTCATCGTCGAGGACGTCACCACCACCGGCGGCTCGGCGGTCAAGGCCGTGGAAGCGGTGAAGGACGCCGGCGGCAACGTGGTGCTGGTGTTCACCATGGTCGACCGCGACGAAGGCGCGACCGAAACGTTCGCCGCGGCCGGCATTCCGTTCCGCGCGCTCTACAAGGCCGGCGAATTCCTCAAGGAGTGACCCCGACCATGCCGTCCCACACCCTTGAGCAACGAGAGTGGCGGCCATGTCGCGCGACAGCGCTGCTACCGGCCGCCGCAACACTCTTGTGCGTCCTGCTCGCACCCGCCCCGGCCTTCGCCGCGGACGGGCTCGACGGCGCCAAGCTGCCGTGGATGTGGGCGGTGCCCTTCGCCGGCATCCTGCTGTGCATCGCCACCGGCCCGGTGTTCTATCCGCATCTGTGGGAGCATCATTTCGGCAAGTTCACCGCGTTCTGGTCGGCGTTGCTGCTGGTGCCGCTGATGCTGACGATAGACGCCCATACGGTGACGGCGACGCTGACGCACACCGCGCTGCTCGACTACATGCCGTTCATCCTGCTGCTGCTGGCGCTCTACACGGCGGCGGGCGGTATCTATCTCGAAGGCAATCTTCGCGACAGCACGCTGACCAACACCATGCTGCTCGCCGCCGGCGCGGCGATGGCAAGCATCGTCGGCACCACCGGGGCGGCGATGATCCTGATCCGGCCGTTGATCCGCGCCAATGACGGCCGCCGCACCAACGCCCACGTCGTGATATTCTTCATCTTCCTCGTGGCCAATCTCGGCGGCGCGCTGTCGCCGCTCGGAGATCCGCCGCTGTTCATCGGCTTTCTCAGGGGCATCGATTTCTTCTGGCCCGCTCAGCATCTGTGGCGACCAACGCTGTTCGTCGCCGGCATCGTGCTCGCGGTGTTCGTCGTGCTCGATACTTACATCCGGCGCCGCGACGCGGCCTTCGCGCCGCCCCGCGATCCCACGCCCGACCAGCCGCTGAGGCTGCATGGCTCCATCAACCTCGCGCTGATCGCCGTCATCATCGCCGCGATCCTGATGAGCGCGGCATGGCGGCCCGGCGTCGCGTTCCTGATCGGCGGCGTCGAACTCGAGTTGCAGGATCTGGCGCGCGACGTGGTCTTCGTCCTGGTCGCGCTGTGGTCGATGGCGCTGACCAGCAAGACGCATCGCGCCGCCAACGGCTTCTCCTGGGGGCCGATCCGCGAGGTCGCGATCCTGTTCGCCGGCATCTTCATCTGCATCATCCCGGTGCTGGCGATGCTGAAAGCTGGCACGCATGGGCCGTTCGCCGGCCTGCTCCGCCTCGTCACCCATGCCGACGGCTCGAACAACCCTGCCGCCTATTTCTGGCTGGCCGGCTTACTGTCCTCCTTCCTCGACAATGCGCCGACCTACCTCGTGTTCTTCCAGCTCGCCGGCGGCGATCCGCAGGTGCTGATGACCGCGGAGGCGGCCACGCTGGCGGCGATCTCCGCCGGCGCGGTCTACATGGGCGCCAACACCTATATCGGCAACGCGCCGAACTTCATGGTCTACGCCATCGCGCGACAGTCCGGCGTCAGGATGCCGAGCTTCTTCGGCTACATGATGTGGTCGGGGCTGGTGCTGATCCCGACCTTCGTACTGGCGACGCTCGTGTTCTTCTGAGACGCGGACGGCATTGCGGAGGATCGAACCGATGAAAGTCGCGGTGATGGGCGCCGGCGCGGTGGGCTGCTACTACGGCGCGATGCTGGCGCGGGCGGGCCACGCGGTGACCCTGATCGGGCGGCCCGTGCATGTGGAAGCGGTGCGGCGGAACGGCCTGATATTCGAAAGCAGCGGCTTCCACGGCCCTGTCGCGATGCAGGCCACCACCGAGGCCTCCGGCGTGGCCGACGCCGATCTCGTGCTGTTCTGTGTCAAATCCACCGATACCGGCAGCGCGGGACGCGCCATCGCGACGTTCCTCAAGCCGGACGCGACGGTGCTGTGCCTGCAGAACGGCGTCGACAACGCCGAGCGCCTGCAAGCCGTCATCACGCAGCCTGCGGTGCCTGCCGTGGTCTATGTCGCCAGCGAAATGATCGGGCCCGGTCACGTCCGGCACAACGGACGCGGCGAACTGATCATCGGCCCCTCGCCGGTGAGCGACACCATCGCCGCCCATTTCAACGCCGCCGCGGTCTCCACCACGGTATCGGCCAACGTCATCGACGCGCTGTGGGTCAAACTCGTCACCAACTGCGCCTATAACGCGCTGTCGGCGGTGGGCGAGATTTCCTACGGCCCGCTGCTGGCCACGGCCGGCGTGGCCGAGGTCATGCGCAGCGTGATCGGGGAGTGCCGGGCGGTGGCGCAAGCAAAGGGCCTGTCGCTTCCCTCCGATCTGGAGGACACGACCATCGGCCTCGCCGCCACCATGCCCGATCAATACTCGTCCACGGCGCAGGATCTCATGCGCAGCAAACCCACCGAGATCGACTACCTCAACGGCTATGTGGCGCGCACCGGCGCGGCGCTCGGCATTCCGACGCCGGTAAACCTCGCCCTCCAGGTGATCGTCAAGCTGCGCGAGGCGCGGCAGGCGGCATCCGCGCCGCGCTCCTAACTCGCCGTTTACCATCACGCACTAACGTTGTTGACGGCGCGGCGGACACCGTCCTCCGCGCATCGGCATAGCGTTGAGTTGAGTGGAGTAGTGCGTTGCGTAAAAAGTTGCGTCGTTCGCGCGGTCCGCGCCGCGTGATATTGGCCGCCGCCCTGCTGCTGGCGATGCCGGTCATCCTCTCCCCGCTCCCCGCCACCGCCGGCCTTCTCGATTTCCTGTTCGGCAACAACCGCCCCGCGCCCGCCGCGCCGCCGGAGCCGCCCGGCGCGATCGCCGATCCCGCCGCGCCGGCCAGTCCCGGTCCTGCCGCCACGGGCGGACGCTTCACGACCTATTGCGTGCGCAGTTGCGACGGCCGCTACTTTCCGCTCACCACCAATGGCGGCAGCACCCCGGCGCAGATGTGCCAGTCGTTCTGCCCGGCGAGTCCCACCAAGATCTATTCCGGCAACAGCATCGACTATGCGGTGGGCGCCAATGGCGAACGCTATGTCGACAGCGCCAACGCATTCCTCTACCGCAAGACCCTGAAAGCGAACTGCACCTGCAACGGCCGCGATCCGGCGGGCCTCGCTCCGATCGACCTGTCGCTCGACACCTCGCTACGCCCCGGCGACGTGG
Source organism: Afipia sp. (assembly GCA_017308495.1). Classification (GTDB taxonomy): domain Bacteria; phylum Pseudomonadota; class Alphaproteobacteria; order Rhizobiales; family Xanthobacteraceae; genus Afipia. The sequence continues at coordinate 16,965 of JAFKES010000116.1, read as the reverse complement.
TCGCCACCGCGAGCGGGCTCGTGGCCTATTCCGGCACCCGCACCGCCAACGGCCAGACCGCCGAATTCACCCCGGTCGCCAATTATCCGGGCCTCACGCCCGACGTCCGCGCCCGGCTCGGCGAGATGAAGGTCGCCCCCGTCCGCGCCGAAATGTCCGAGGACACCTATTCGTCGTCCACCTTGCCGGACATCACCGCGTCGCTGCCGGAGACCAGACCGGCACCGCCGGCGTTGCCCGCGGCGACCCTGCGCGGAACGGCGGCGCCGCACGTCGCCGCGCCGAAATCCAGCCGCGTGATGTGACGCGGCGGCGCGACAACCTCCTCAGCGCCCGACGATGACGCCGATTACGTTCGGCGCGGTGAGATATTTCTCTTCCATCGCCATGCGCGCCCGCGCCCGGATTTCGGCCGTCAACAGCCCGCGCGCTTCCGCCAGGATCATCCAGCAATAACCCCACCAGTCGGTGAGAATGCCGGTATCGTCGACCAGATCGTAGCCGTGCTCGGCGGCGAACAGGCGCGCCCGCGCCTCGTCCAGGGTGTCGAGGAAGGCATGATCTTTCAGCGAGAACAGGTCGTCGGTGAAATCGTCGGTGGTGTAGCCCCACACCGACATGCACACCGCGTTGAATTCGCGGTCGATGTGGTCGTCATCCACCGGCCGGGTGCGGGCGGCGGCATGGAGGCGCGACAGCGTCCGGGCGAAATCGGCGATGCGCGTCAGCGCCATGTTATCGAAAGCAATGGTGGACATGTCGTCCTCGCAGCCTGTTACAGACACCAGATATAGTGGCACATCCGGTCGAATCACAATGATATATCAAAGACTTGCAAAAATGTTCTTAATTTGTTCGCGCGTCGGCTATTCCGGTCGGCCGTGATTTCCCCATCGCCGCAGCGGCGCTACCATGACGTCCCGAACGCTGCGAATGACGCCCCGCGCCAATCTTGCCGGCCATTGGGAGCCCTTGATGCTTGAGACGACGCCCGACGGGACCACGGACCCGACGATCCACCCGTTCGACCGGTCTACACAGGTCATCATCGCGGACGGGCGCTGGCGCGGCATCACCAGCGACGACTATTTCGGCTTCTTCGGCCCGTTCGGCGGAGTGACCGCGGCGACCATGCTGCGCGCGATCCTGCTGCAGCCCGAACGCATCGGCGATCCGCTGTCTGTCACGGTGAATTTCTGCGCGCCGGTCGGCGGCGGCGGCTTCGACCTCGACCTTCGGCTGATCAAGGCGACCCGCTCGACCCAGCACTGGATGGTCGAACTGATGCAGAACGGCGACGTCGCCGCCTTTATGACCGCAATGTTCGCGACCCGTCGCCCCTCATGGTCGCACCACACCGCAACCATGCCGAAGGCTCCGCCGGTCGATCGCGTCGAGCCGCTGTCTGGCGAGATCGTTGCGCCATGGACCCAGCAATACCGGTTTGCCTTCGTCGAAGGCCACCCGCGCTTTGACGCGCGGCTCGACGCACCGGCCAGCACCTTCTCCAAGATGTGGCTCAGCGATGCCACGCCGCGGCCGATCGATTTCCTGTCGCTGCTGTCGATGTCGGACTCGTTCTTCGCCCGCATCTTCCATGCCCTCGGCACCCTCGTGCCGATCGGCACCGTCTCCATGACCACGACCTTCCACGCCGACGCCGCCGATCTCGCCGCCGAGAACGCCACCGCCGTGCTCGGCGTGGCAGACGCCCGTATCTTCCACAAGAGTTTCGGCGACCAGACCGGAGAACTATGGAGCCCGGGTGGACGCCTGCTCGTCACCACATCGCAGGTGGTCTACTTCCAGGCGTGACCTGTTCTCGTGCCTCGAAACAGAAAGCCTCATGGACTCCGGTTCAGTCGATCCATCCATCACAAAAACAAAGGGCGGCTCACCGAGCCGCCCTTCGCATATCGATCGGTCTGCGGCAGCGCTTATTCCGCCGCGAGCCTGGCGTCGGGCGCGGCAGCGCGAACGTCCGCATCGACCTGCTTCTCGAACTTCTCGAAGTTCTTCTGGAACATGCCGACCAGCGCGCGCGCGGTCTTGTCGAACTCAGCCTTGTCCTTCCAGGTGTTGACCGGATCGAGGATGTCGCTCGGTACACCCTCCAGCGCGGTCGGCACCGCGAAGCCGAAATACTTGTCGGTGCGGAACTGGGCGTTGCGCAGCGAGCCGTTCAGCGCCGCGGTGAGCAGCGCGCGGGTCACCTTGATCGGCATGCGGGAGCCGACGCCGTACTTGCCGCCGGTCCAGCCGGTGTTCACCACCCAGCAGTCGACATTGTGCTTGGCGATCAGTTCCTTGAGCAACTGGCCGTATTCGGCGGGATCGCGCGGCAGGAAGGGCGAGCCGAAGCAGGCGGAGAATTCCGGCTGCGGCTCGTTGCCGAGGCCGCGTTCGGTGCCCGCAACCTTGGCGGTGTAGCCGGACAGGAAGTGATACATCGCCTGCGCCGGCGTCAGCTTGGCGATCGGCGGCATCACGCCGAAGGCGTCGGCGGCGAGCATCACCAGATTCTTCGGATGGCCGGCGCGCCCTGTGCGCGAGGCGTTCGGGATCGACTCCAGCGGATAGGCCGAGCGGGTGTTCTCGGTCTTGGAACCGTCGTCGAAATCCGGCACGCGGGTCAGCGGATCGAGCACGACGTTTTCAAGCACCGCGCCGAACCTGATGCTGGCGTCAAAAATCGCAGGCTCGGCTTCGCGCGACAGCTTGATGCACTTGGCGTAGCAGCCGCCCTCGAAATTGAAGATGCCCTCGGGACCCCAGCCGTGCTCGTCGTCACCGATCAGGGTGCGGTTCGGATCAGCGGAGAGGGTAGTCTTGCCGGTGCCGGACAGACCGAAGAAGATCGCCGAGTCGCCGTTCGGACCGACATTGGCCGAGCAGTGCATCGGCATCACGCCCTGCGCCGGCAGGAAGAAGTTCAGCGTGGTGAACACCGACTTCTTCATCTCGCCGGCATACTGGCTGCCGCAGATGATGACGATCTTGCGGGTGAAGTCGATCGCGACCATGTTCTCCGACTTGCCGCCATGACGCTTCGGATCGCAGCGGAAGCTCGGCAGATCGATGAGGGTCAGTTCGGGCGTGAAACCCGCAAGCTCGGCGGCTTCGGGCCGGATCAGCAGGGTGCGGATGAACAGCGAGTGCCACGCCATTTCGGTGTAGACGCGGGTCTTGATGCGGTAAGTCGGGTCGGCGCCGCCGTAGAGGTCCTGCGCGAACAGCGTCTTGCCCTCGCAGTGCTTGATGATGTCTTCATGGAGCGCCTGAAACTGCTCGGCGGTGATCGACTGGTTGCCGCCCCACCACATGGTCTTGTCGGTGGTGGCGTCGCGGACGGTGAACTTGTCCTTGGGGCTGCGGCCGGTGAACACTCCGGTCTCGGCGCAGAGCGCGCCTTCGGCGGTGAGCACGGCCTCGCCGTTGCGAATGGCGTGCTCGTAAAGTGGCGCCGCTCCCAAATTCCAGTTGACCGCGCCGAGATTTTTGAAGCCGAATTTATCGGCGCCGAAGGCGCCGTTGCGCACACCCGTCTCTTGCACTGAAGACTCTCCCTGTAAAACCGCGTCTCTCACCCGCGCATCGCCCATGCTGCGGTCTGCGGATATGATCGGCAGACGGCCCTTATCGCGGATACCGGGGATGGCTCTCTCCCGGGTTCGGTCCCGCGACTTTTAGTGGCCAACACCCAAGTTGCCAAGCAGGCGCTTGAATAAATGCTTGCTGCACAGCGGAATTGACCTGGATCAACCTGCCCGGCAAAACTTGGCCCCTCAAGCCTTTAGGGCGCGAGCCCGGTCCGCAAGCTCTTTCAGGGCATGCCGCAATGCGGCAGGCGTGGCGATCCGCCGCGGAAATTCCAGCCGCAGCACGCGGCTGCCGTCCTGGATGTCCAGCCCTTCCGGATCGCAACCGGCGCAGCGCCACGCCCCGGCCCCCGACCCGGCCCCCAGCAGCATCTCGGCATAAAGAGACATCGTCTGCGCATGGTCGGCGTCCATATGCGCGACAATCTCGGGCTCCGCCGCGATCAGGTCGGCCGCGTCGCCCAGATCGGTCAGGAATCGATCGGGCGCGAGATCGACGATGCGGCCGAAGCCCGCCACCAGATGCACGCCCGTGGGCACGATGGTGAAAAACGCGAAGTCCTTGAAGGCGGCGAACGCCTCCGCCGCCGGGTGGGCGGTGAGATAGCGGCGCTGTGCCAGCGTCGCGGCGTCCCCCTCGGCCTCGACGGCCCTGCCCGCGACCATGATGCGCGCGCCCTCGAGGGGATCGCCGGGGGCACGCTCGTCCAGCATCAGCGATACCCGCGGGTCGGTGAGGAGGTTGCGGGTGTGCAGGGCGAGCCGTGAAATCAGCAGGACCGGCGCGCCGTCAGGCAGGGAGGCGACATTGACCAGCGAGCAATAGGGATCGCCCGATCCCGGCATCAGGGTGGCGATCGCCCCCTGCCGGGAGCGCGCCAGCAGCGAACGGGTCAGGCGGGCGGGGTTAACCTTGGCGGCGGGATCCATCGCTCAGAACCTCAAAATGGTGACATTCATGGACTTTTTTGGGTCCAAAAGGGGTTATGCTGCCCGATATCCGCCCTATATAGCGGGGAATGCCCGGAATTTCGCAGTCTCCGGAATTTGAAGACTCCGGAACCGGGCCGGGAACGAGGTCACATTTCAGCCCAGCTTGCATTGCTCGGTGACGGCCAAGCAAACGCCTTGATTTCACGGCACCCCGCCGGCCCGATGGCGACGGCTCCACAACCCGATTCGGAAGGCAGGTTCATGCCCACAATTGCCCTGGTCGACGACGACCGCAACATTCTCACATCGGTCTCGATCGCGCTGGAAGCCGAAGGCTATCGCATCATGACCTATACCGACGGCGCCTCGGCGCTGGAGGGCTTCAAGACCTCGCCGCCGGATCTCGCCATCCTCGACATCAAGATGCCGCGCATGGACGGCATGGAGACCCTGCGCCGGCTGCGCCAGAAGTCGGACCTGCCGGTGATCTTCCTCACCTCGAAGGACGAGGAGATCGACGAACTGTTCGGCCTCAAGATGGGCGCCGACGACTTCATCCGCAAACCGTTCTCGCAGCGCCTGCTGGTGGAGCGGGTCAAGGCGGTGTTGCGCCGGGCGACGCCGAAGGACCCGACCGTGACGCCGAAGGAGAGCGACGCCAAGGCGCTGGAGCGCGGCCTGCTGCGCATGGACCCCGAGCGCCACACCTGCACCTGGAAGAACGAGCCGGTGACCCTGACAGTGACCGAATTCCTGATCCTGCAGGCGCTGGCGACCCGCCCCGGCGTGGTCAAGAGCCGCAACGCGCTGATGGACGCCGCCTATGATGACCAGGTCTATGTCGACGACCGCACCATCGACAGCCACATCAAGCGCCTGCGCAAGAAGTTCAAGGCCGTGGATGACGACTTCGAAATGATCGAGACGCTCTATGGCGTCGGCTACCGCTTCAAGGAAACCTGAGCGCAGACGGGCTCCGGCTTGCACCGGACCACAATGATGGGATGGCGCAGGCGACGACGTGGTAAGGTCATCCGTGACAGCGTGACAACCAACGGTTCAGCCATTGCTTGATCGACCGCAGCAGGATCTGAACGACGAGGCCGACGACGCGACGACCGGGATGCCGCCGCTTGCGCCGCAGCCCGAGGAGCCGCCTGCCCCGTCGGCCAAGACCCGGGGCTCGCGGAATCCGCTCGATCTCGCCCGGCGCGCCGGACGCTACGTCTCGGCGCTGACCTTCTCCAGCCTCACCCGCCGCATCGTCTCGCTCAACCTGATCGGCCTGATCGCGATGCTGGCCGGTATTCTCTATCTGTCGCAATTCCGCGCCGGACTGATCGACGCGCGGGCGCAGAGTCTGCTGGTGCAGGCCGAAATCATCTCCGGCGCGATTGCCGCCTCGGCCACGGTCGAGACCAACGCCATCACCGTCGATCCCGAGCGGCTGCTCGATCTCAAGCCCGGCGAAAGCTACGGGCCGAACGACGAAATGCTGTCCAGCCTCGAATTTCCGATCAATCCGGAGCGCGTTGCGCCGGTGCTGCGCCGGCTGATCTCGCCAACCAAGACGCGGGCGCGCATCTACGACCGCGACGGTGTGCTGGTTCTCGACAGCCGCAATCTCTACGGCCGCGGCGACGTGCTGCGCTTCGAACTGGCGCCGCCGACCAACGAGAAGCCCGGCTTCGCCGAGCGCACCATGATCGCGATCCGCACCTGGCTCAATCGCGGCGACCTGCCGCCCTATCGCGAGCTCGGTCCCGAGAACGGCAACGGCTACCAGGAGGTGCAGCAGGCGCTCGACGGCAAGAAAGGCAGCATGGTGCGGATCAACGATCGCGGCGAGGTCATCGTCTCGGTCGCGGTGCCGGTGCAGCGCTTCCGCGCGGTGCATGGCGCGCTGATGCTCTCGACCCAGGGCGACGACATCGACCAGATGGTGACCGCCGAACGCATCGCCATCCTCAAGGTGTTCGGCATCGCCGCCGCCGTCATGATCGTGCTATCGCTGCTGCTCGCCTCCACCATCGCCGGTCCGATGCGCCGCCTCGCCGACAGCGCCGAGCGCATCCGCCGCCGCACCAAGAGCCGCGTCGAGATTCCCGACTTCTCCGCGCGCGGCGACGAGATCGGCCATCTGTCGCGGGCGCTGCGCGACATGACCGACGCGCTCTACAACCGCATCGAAGGCATCGAGCGCTTCGCCGCCGATGTCGCCCACGAGTTGAAGAATCCACTAACCTCGATGCGCTCGGCGGTGGAGACACTGCCGCTGGCGCGCTCCGACGACAGCCGCTCGCGGCTGCTGGCAGTGATCGAACACGACGTGCGCCGCCTCGACCGCCTGATCTCGGACATTTCCGACGCCAGCCGCCTCGACGCCGAATTGCAGCGCCAGGACGTCGCACCGGTGGACCTGCGGCGGCTGCTCAACACCCTGGTGGCTGTCGCCAACGAGACCAACCACGAGAACGACGTCAAGGTGGAAGCCCGCTTCGAGGGCAGCCCCTCGGATTCGTTCTCGGCGCCGGGTCACGATTCCCGCCTCGGCCAGGTGATCGCCAACCTGCTCAGCAACGCGCAGTCGTTCTCGCGGCCCGGCAGCAAGGTGCGCATCACCTGCCGCAGGGTCCGTAACGAAATCGAGATCGTGGTGGACGACGACGGCCCCGGCATCCGCCCCGGCGCACTGGAGAAGATTTTCGAGCGCTTCTACACCGACCGCCCGCATCAGGGCTTCGGACAGAATTCCGGGCTCGGCCTGTCGATCTCCAAGCAGATCGTGGAAGCCCATGGCGGCCGGCTGTGGGCGGAGAACCGTCCCGGCCCGGTGGACGCCGAGGGCGACGCCCGCATCGCCGGCGCCCGGTTCGTGGTCCGGCTGCCGGCGCGATGATGGCGCAGCCGCAGGGCGCGAGCGTGCACGGCTCGGCGGTGCTGGTCGGGGAACGTGCGGTGCTGATCTGCGGGCCGTCCGGCGCCGGCAAGTCGCGCCTCGCCTTGGATCTCATTCTCGCCGGCCGCGCCGGACAGGTGCCGCCGGCCACGCTGATCGGCGACGACCGGGTTGTCCTCGAAGCCGGCGACGGCGTCCTGTGGGTGCGCGGCGTACCGGAACTGGCCGGGCTGATCGAAATCCGCGGCCTCGGGCTGCGCCGCTTGCCCCATGCCGGTCCCGCCGCGGTGGCGCTGGTGGTCGATCTTGCCGCCGCCGACGCCGAGCGGCTGCCGCCGCCGTCCGCCCTGCGAACAAACATGAACGGCATCGAAATCCCGCGGATTCCCGTAGCGGCGGGCTATTGCGCCCTGCCGCTGGTGGCCGGATTCCTTACCACGAGTTAAGGTTGCAGGAGCGCGCCTGCGACCTTGGAACGATTGCCGGAAAGGGATTGGTAGCCATATAAGCCACACACTCGCCTCCGGCCGTCCGGCGCAGACCTCATTTTCAGGGGATACGCGGCAACAACCCCCCTTGTTTCGGGGCGCTGAATGGTCAACATGTGGCCCGTTCGTGCGGCGCATCGAAGCGCCCGCGAGGAGTCTTTGATGATTGGTCTGGTACTGGTGACCCACGGGCGTCTTGCCGACGAGTTCAAGGCGGCGCTCGAACATGTGATGGGTCCACAAAAACAAATCGAAGCGATCACTATCGGCGCTGAAGATGATGCCGACCTGTGTCGCAGCGATATCATCGAGGCCGTCAAGCGCGTCGACAGCGGCGACGGCGTCGCTATTCTCACTGACATGTTCGGCGGCACGCCGTCGAACCTCGCGATCTCCTGCATGAGCCGCCCCAAGGTCGAGGTGCTGGCCGGCATCAACCTGCCGATGCTGGTGAAGCTCGCCAAGGTGCGCGACGACAAGCCATTGCCCGAGGCCATCGCCGCCGCGCAGGAAGCCGGCCGCAAATACGTCACCATCGCAAGCCGGGTGCTGGCCGGGAAATGACCATGCCGCAGGACGAGCAGCCCGCCTCCGCCGGCGCGATCGTCCGGGAGCTTCCCATCATCAACAAGCGCGGCCTGCACGCGCGGGCGTCCGCGAAGTTCGTGCAAATGGCCGAGAAGTTCGACGCCGAGATTTCGGTGTCGCGCAACGGCGAGACCGTGGGCGGCACCTCGATCATGGGCTTGATGATGCTGGCGGCCGGCATCGGCACCTCGATCACCGTCGCGGCCACCGGCCGCGAGGCGCAGGCAGCGATGGACGCCATCACCGAACTGCTCGCCAACAAGTTCGGCGAGGAAGACGCCGGCTGAGGCCCTCCCCGGCTTCCCTCCGCTGCAAAAAGGCGAGGGGCGGAAGCTGCCACGCACACTCCAGACAATCGCAGGCACGCTCCGCATGCTCTCCGGCACGCGCGCGACGCGCCTGTGCGGCACGCCTACTTGTCGTCGTCGTCATCCGTCTGCGCCGGCCGCGCGATCCAGACCTTCCACCGCGCCGCCGGGCCGGCGCGGCCATGGAAATAGCGCCGCGAGGTGAGATCGACGCGCTCGGCGTCCGGCGCGGTTCTGGTCATCCACGCCTCGCAGTCGGGCAGCCGGGCGTCGTGAGCATCGCAGATGCCGATGAAGCCGCGCCGCGTGGCCTCGTCGAGCGTGGTGAGGCCCGACGGCGGCACCTCTCCCGGCGTCAGCGGCGCCGGATGATCGGGACTGTAGAACGCCATCGACCGGTTGACCCCGGGCGCGCCTGCCACCACCGCCCAGCGGCTGTTGAAACGCGCTCGCCAGGCTTCGGTAAGCTGCAGGGCAACTTCCGATTTCGGATAGAAGCGCAGCCCGGCCACGCCGTCGCGGCGCACCGTCTGCGCAGCGATGATCGGCGACAGCGCCAGCATGGCGAGGGTGACGGCGAGCCACATCAGCATCAGGCGGATCAGCGCCATCTGCGTCACCCGCAGGGCCGGAATCGCCACCAGCGCCAGCGGCGCCAGGAAGAACAGCGGAATGCCCCAGTCCTTTTTCATCGCGATGCCGAACGCCAACGCCACGAGCGGCGGCACCACCGCGACAGCACCCTGGATGATCCAGACATTGAGCGCCTGCGCGGAATCGACCCCGGAATTGCGGCCGCGCGCCCAGGGCCGCCGCGCCGAGGCGGCGATCTCCCGCCGCACGCCGCGGGCGCGGATCGACTTCCACCATTGCAGCTTCCAGGCCAGCGCGACCGCGGCGCAGGCCACCGGCACCAGCAGCATGGCGATGTTGTGCCCGACATAGCCGGCCGCGAGCCGCGCGGCATCCGCGAAGTTCCGCGCGACGCCGGCATCGCCGACATTGACCAATGGCGAGAGGCCCATCCGCTGCAGCCAGACCAGATGCGGCAGCATGGCGACGGCGCAGGTGGCGACCGCGGTCCATGGCGCGGGCGTCGCCAGGAACCTGACACGCTGCGGATGGACCAGCGCCGCGAGGCCGATGGCCCCGATCATGATCAGCGCCCGCTCGTCCGTCATCAGCGCCGCCGCCGCCGCGAGCCCGAGCCACACCCCGGCGCGCCACGTTCGCGCCCTGAAGACATGGAGATAGGCCAGCACCGTCAGCGGCAGTGTGACAAGCTGAAGCAGGTCGGGGGTGAACCGGAAGCCCTTGAGGTTGAAAACCGGATACAGCGCCAGCATCGCCACCGTGAACATGGCGCGACGGTGATCGACCACGCGAACGGCGATCAGCCAGCACAGCACCAGCGCGCAACCGACCGTCGCCATCGCCAGCGCATAAGCGGCCCAGTCGGTGGCCGGAAACACCCGGAACCAGAGGCCGGCGATCCAGCCCGGCAGCGGCGGATGAGCGCCATAGCCGAGCAGGAATTTGCGGCCCCAGGCATAGACCTCGGCGACATCTGCCGGGATGTCCTGCGCGCCCTTCAGCGCGGTCAGGATCACGGTCCACAACATGGCGTGGACCAGCGCGAAGGCGATGACGAAATTGCGGGCCGTCGCCGGATCGTGGGCGATCGCCGCGATCCACGCCGCGACGCGGCGGGTGACCGGCACATGACGCGCCCGCGCTTTCTGTCGCGAGCGCAACCCGGTGCGCGGCCCCGGATTTTTTCCGGTCCTGCGCGCCATGCCGGCGGACGAAACATCGCTCATTGCGCTCACCTTATCGGAACTGACGTGTTACGCCATCTCGTTGCTAGCAGCGCCGGGCCCCCGCAGGCAACGGCAAATCATTGCGCCAGTTGCAGAAGTTCGCCCCGGGGCCGCCAATCCTGTTGCCGCTGCGCAGCGCCAATGCTATCCCGCGCCCATGACAACGACCCCCATTTCCAACATCCGCAACTTCTCCATCGTCGCCCACATCGACCATGGCAAATCGACGCTGGCCGACCGCCTGATCCAGACCACGGGCGGGCTGGAGGCGCGCGAGATGAAGGATCAGGTGCTCGATTCGATGGACATCGAGCGCGAGCGCGGCATTACCATCAAGGCACAGACCGTCCGCCTCAACTACAAGGCCAAGGACGGCAAGACCTACATCTTCAACCTGATGGACACGCCCGGCCACGTCGACTTCGCCTACGAGGTCAGCCGCTGCCTCGCCGCCTGCGAGGGCGCGCTGCTGGTGGTCGACGCCTCGCAGGGCGTGGAGGCGCAGACACTCGCCAACGTCTATCAGGCCATCGACAACAATCTCGAGATCGTGCCGGTCCTCAACAAGGTTGACCTGCCCGCCGCCGAACCCGAACAGGTCAAGCAGCAGATCGAGGACGTGATCGGCATCGATGCCTCCGACGCCATCATGGTCTCGGCCAAGACCGGCCTCGGCATTCCCGACGCGCTGGAAGCCATCGTCACCCGGCTGCCGCCACCGAAGGGTGACCGCGACGCGACCCTGAAGGCGCTGCTGGTCGATAGCTGGTACGACGTCTATCTCGGCGTGGTGGTGCTGATCCGCGTCGTCGACGGCGTGATCAAGAAAGGCCAGCGCATCCGCATGATGGGCACCGGCGCGGCCTACGACGTCGATCGTGTCGGCGTATTCACACCGAAAATGGTCAATGTCGATGAACTGGGACCCGGCGAGGTCGGCTTCATCACCGCCGCCATCAAGGAAGTCGCCGACACAAGAGTGGGCGACACCATCACCGACGACAGGAAACCGGTCACGCAGATGCTGCCGGGCTTCAAGCCGGCAATTCCGGTGGTGTTCTGCGGCCTGTTCCCGGTGGACGCCGACGATTTCGAAACGCTGCGCGCGGCGATGGGCAAATTGCGCCTCAACGACGCCAGCTTCTCCTTCGAGATGGAAACCAGCGCCGCATTGGGCTTCGGCTTCCGCTGCGGCTTCCTCGGCCTGCTGCATCTCGAAATCATCCAGGAGCGGCTGTCACGGGAGTTCAACCTCAACCTGATCGCCACCGCGCCGTCGGTGATCTACAAGATGAAGCTGACCGACGGCACAGAGATGGAAATCCACAATCCGGTGGACATGCCGGACGTGGTCAAGATCGCCGAGATTCAGGAGCCGTGGATCGAGGCCACCATCATGACGCCGGACGACTATCTCGGCAGCGTGCTGAAGCTGTGCCAGGACCGCCGCGGCGTGCAGAAGGAGCTGACCTATGTCGGCGCCCGCGCCATGGCGAAATACGAGCTGCCACTCAACGAGGTGGTGTTCGATTTCTACGACCGGCTGAAATCGGTCTCGAAAGGCTATGCCTCGTTCGACTATCACCTGACCGACTACAAGCCGGCTGACTTGGTGAAGATGCAGATCCTCGTCAACAACGAGCCGGTGGACGCGCTGTCCATGCTGGTGCATCGCACCCGCGCCGAAGGCCGCGGCCGCGCCATGGTCGAGAAGATGAAGGAACTGATCCCGCCGCACATGTTCCAGATCCCGATTCAAGCGGCGATCGGCGGCAAGGTGATCGCGCGCGAGACGGTGCGCGCGCTGCGCAAGGACGTCACCGCGAAATGCTACGGCGGCGACATCACCCGCAAGCGCAAGCTTCTGGAGAAGCAGAAGGAAGGCAAGAAGAAGATGCGGCAGTTCGGCAAGGTCGACATCCCGCAGGAAGCCTTTATCGCCGCGCTCAAGGTCGATGGCTGACGCTTCTCTTCGCGCCCGCTGCGCGATGGTGATCCGCCCTTCTTCACCTGCGACCAAATGTAACGCGTTTGTCTGCACAACGGCATTGCACCGTTACGCTTAACCTTGCCTGCTCCGGGGAACTCATCCAAGCTGTTCGTTCGAAGCAAAAACGAACTGGGAGGCACCCATGAAATTTTCGCACCGCGCGATCGTCGCGGCCACTTTATCCGTTTCGTTGCTGACGGGCGGAGCCGCGCTGGCGCAGCAGTCCGACCAGCCGCTGAAGATCGGCGTGATGACTGATTTCGGCTCGGTCTATTCCGACATCGGCGGCGCCGGTAATGTCGAAGGCGCCAAAATGGCCATCGAGGAATTCGGCGGTACCATGTTCGGCAAGCCGATCGAACTGGTCACTGCCGATCCGCAGATGAAGGCCGACATCGCCGCCAATATCGCGCGCAAATGGTACGAGGCCGAAAACGTCGACATGATCATCGACCTGCCGACGTCGGCGACCGCGCTCGCCGCGATGGAGATGTCGAAGCGCTACGAAAAGATCATGATCATCACCGACGCGGCGAGTTCGGACATCACCGGCAAGTCGTGTTCGCCCTACACCGCGCACTGGACCTACGATACCTATTCCAACGCCCACACCGTCGGCAGCGCCGTGGTCAAGCAGGGCGGCGATAGCTGGTTCTTCATCACCGCCGACTATCTGTTCGGCCATTCTATCGAACGCGACGTCAGCGAGGTGGTGAAGGCAGCCGGCGGCAAGATCCTCGGCAGCGCGCGGCATCCGCTCAATACCTCGGACTTCTCCTCGTTCCTGCTCCAGGCGCAAGCCTCGAAGGCCAAAATCATCGGCCTCGCCAATGCCGGCGGCGACACCATCAACGCCATCAAGCAAGCTGCCGAATTCGGCATCGTTGCCGGCGGCCAGAAGCTCGCAGGCATCGTGATGTTCATTTCCGACATCCACAGCCTTGGCCTGAAGATGTCGCAGGGCCTGATCATCACCGAAGCCTATTATTGGGACCAGAATGAACGCACTCGCGCTTTCGGCAAGAAGTTCTTTGAGCGGATGAAGCGGATGCCGTCGATGAATCAGGCGGCGACCTACAGCGGAACCTTGCACTACCTGAAAGCCGTGAAGGCCGCAGGTACACGCGATACCAAAGCGGTGCTCGCCAAGATGCGTGAAATGCCGGTGCGCGATGCCTTCACCGACAACGGCTATCTGCGCGAGGACGGCCGCATGGTGCACAGCATGTTGCTGCTCGAAGTGAAGAAGCCGGAAGAGTCGAAGTATCCGTGGGACTACTACAAGATTCTCGCCGAGGTCCCTGGCGACCAGGTCTTCCGCCCGATGAAGGACGGCGGCTGCCCGCTGATCAAATAGACAGCGCGTACCAAACGTTCCGACATCGACAATCAAAGCGAAACGCGGCGCGCATCATGCGTGCCGCGTTCAGTATGTTTGGCCTCAGCGAGGTTGCAACGATTGCGAATCAATTCAGTCGCACAGCCAATCCAGGAGGGCATGATGCCTTACAAATTCGAGATCTATCGCGACAAGAAAAACGAATTTCGTTTTCGCTTTGTCGCGCCGAACGGCGAGAAGATGTTCGCGTCGGAAGGCTACGTCAGCAAAGCGTCGGCCAAGAGCACCATCAAGTCGATCGTCAAGCACGTCTCCGCCGCTGCCGTCGATGATATCTCGAGCGCCAAGGCGGCCACTGCCGCGCCGAAATCGAAGAAGAAGGTGAAAGCCAAGAAGGCGCCGAAAGCCAAGAAGGCGACCAAGGCCAAGCGCGGCAAGAAGGCTCGCCGCTAAGCAATAGTGGAGGCGCCTCTCTTCAAGGCGTCATCGCCACGACGTGCGGGCGACGGACATGGTTTTAACCATCTCCGTCACCCGTCGCTTGGGATGCGGAGCTTGAGCCAAGTCCGATCGTCGCATCCTCTTTTCTCGTCGTTGCGAGGAGCGATAGCGACGAAGCAAGCCAGAGGCCGAGAAGAACAGCTGGTTAACGCTTCTTCGTCCGCTTCACCGTCTTCTTCGCTGATCGTTTGGTCGCCGTCCTGGTGCGCGCCGCGGCGTGACGCTTGCGGGTTACCGCAGCCTTCTTCGCTGCTGTCGAGCGCGTAGCAGAATGGCGCTTTCGTGTTGTCGAGGCCTTCTTGGCCGAGGCGGAACGCGCCTTCGCCGGACGCCGTGCGGCCGCCTTGCCGCCGCGCGGACCGCCAATCCGTCCGCCTTTCTTCGCAGCAACCTTGGTGTCACGCACGCCGCGGCCGGAGCCGCTCTTGTTGCCACCGCCGCTCTCCTTGTTGACGGTGGCCCAGGCACGCCGCTCGGCTTCCTTCTTTCTGACGCCGCGGTCTTCGTAGCCTTCTTCTGGATGCGCCGACAGTTCCGGTCGGCCACACTTCCGACAGGTCGAATAACCGGAAGGCAATAAGGCGGCGCTGAAATCAGCCGCCGCGCACCGGCGGCATCGTCACCGTACCGCGACGGCAGGCGCGACGATCGATCTCATCACAAGCGCGGAATTGCAGATCCTTGGTCATACAGATTCGCACCTCGCTCAACCGGGTGCGGTCGCAGGTCACAGCGATAGCCGCTTCGCTGAGGCCGGGATTCGCCTTGATGAACGCAGACTCGACAGCAGCAGGCGCCACGGTTCTGGTCTGCGTCAGCTCGAGATATTCCGCCGGAATCTTCACCGCCGCGCGCGCCTTGCGGATGGCTTCAAAGTAACCGCGCGGGCCCAACCCGGAACAGGTGCCGTGCTTGTCCCATTCGTTGTAGATCAATCCCGGCGCCGGCATGAGGTCGAGCATCGACGTCATGATGTTGCGCGGCAAGCGTGGCGATGGCCGCTGGCAATAGTCCGGAAAGCCGCGCTCATATTGCGGCCACAGGCCGTGGACCACGAATGAAAACGGCCGGCCACCACACTGCACCTGCTGAGAGCGACCGGTATTGCCGCGTTCGCGCGCCGCCTCGCAGAACGACGGCGACCACGACAGCGACAGTACGTAAAAGTCAAACTGGCCGGGCGCATTCTGCCGTCGATCCTGCGCCGACGACGGCATCACGGCGAGCGAAAGCGCGGCCGCGACGACCGGCAAGATCAGCAATCGGCGGAAGCGCGACAAAAGCGAAACCTGAGCCATGGCGATGCGTGTCAGCGGCGCGCCGCCTTGCAGCGCGGATTGTAGGCCCAGTTGCGGTCGAGCCCGCTCACGCACCATTCGACGCCGGGACCATAACCGGCCAGGCCGCCGTCCTCGATGATCGAATAATCCACCGTGCGCGCTTTGCCGTCGTTGAGCATGGCGCGAGCACTGCAATAGCGGCGCGGAATGTTATCCGAGGTCCAGGGCCGGAAAGCCGTCTCGCGCACCCGGTCGTAACCGGTGATTTGCAACGCCGAATTCCAAAAGGTGCTTTCCTTCTCGGCGAATTGCGAAGAGATGGTGCCGAGCGCCGATTCGCAGGACGGCAGCGCGCCGTCGTAACGCGGGCCGAACAACCCGAAGTTCATTTCTAGCAGGCTGGCGGCATTTGCCGCCGGCGAAAGCGTCAATACACCCAACACTGCGCCCAGCACTGCGCCGACACCACGTTTCCCGAAAGGCATGACAAGGCCGATCATCGCTTCATCCATCCTGAAATTGTGACGGGGACGGTGCCGCGATCGCCGCGTGAGGTCAAGTGCGCCGCGGCCACACCGGCGGACATCCCGGCGATTCCGGCCCTGCGGCGCTTTCCTTGGCGGCCTTGGCCGCATAAATTAGGCGCAGTGAATCGGAGATGACCATGCGAACGATCGGTATGGCTGCCATAGCGGCGGTGACGGCAATCCTGGCCTGCGGCAGCGCCCGGGCCGACTATGTGGCACCTTTCCAAGGCAACGATACCGGCGGCATCATTTCCGCGAATCTGATCGGCCAGACCGATATCCGGGCGTTGGCGATCAATCATTGCGCGCAATACGGTAAGGTCGTCAAATGGCTGTCAATCCAGAAGACTTACGGCAGCTATAGCTCGTTTGCCTGCCGCTGGACCCGCCATGGCAGCTATGAGCGCCCGCTGCGCGTCCGCTACTGACCGATTCACCCGGGCATCCGCGAACTGACAGGAGGCGTCACCGATGATCAAGAGGGTGCCTTCAATGATTCGATCGCGCACCGCATGGCTGATCGCCGGGGCCATGGTGGCCGGCGTCGCCGGGATGGCCGTTGCCCGCGCCGACGAAATGCCGACGCGCAAGCCGGGCCTGTGGGAAATCCGTATGCTTGACGCCGCGACGAAAGCGGCCGGCATGACCATGCAGCAATGCACCGACGCCGCGACCGACAAGGACCTGACATCG
>JAFKES010000111.1 GCA_017308495.1 Afipia sp. | reverse complement strand
CCAGCGCCGAGGCCGCGCGCCGCCTTGCGGAGAGCGGGCCGAACGAAGTCGCCTCCGCCGACGAGCGTCCGCTGCGCCGGATGCTGCTCCACTTCTGGTCACCGGTGCCGTGGATGCTGGAAGCGACCATCATCCTGCAACTGGCGGCGGGCGAGCGGCTGGAAGCGGCGATGGTCGGCGTGCTGCTGCTGACCAACGTGCTGGTCGGCATCATTCAGGAAGGCCGCGCCAACGCCACCCTGGCGCTGCTGCGCCAGCGCCTCGCGCCGCGCACGCGGCTGCGGCGCGACGGAGCGTGGTCCGATGCGCCGGCATCGGAACTGGTGCCCGGCGACGTGGTGCAACTATCGCTCGGCGGCATCGTGCCCGCCGATGTGCGTCTGCTGTCGGGCTCGGTGCTGCTCGACCAGTCGATGCTGACCGGCGAATCGGTCGCGGTGGAGCAGCAGCGCGGCGCGGTGGCCTATGCCGGCGCGCTGGTCCGGCGCGGCGAGGCCATCGCCGAAGTGACGGCCACGGGCGCCCGCACCTATTTCGGCCGCACCGCCGAACTGGTCAAAGCCGCCGACGTCGAAAGCAGCGAACAGCAGGCCGTGCTCGGCGTGGTGAAAGCGCTCACCGGCGTCAACATGGCGATCCACATCGGCATGACGGTGACGCAGATCGTGCCGCTGGTGCTGGCGGCGCTTTTGTCGGCGGTGCCGGTGGCGATGCCGGCGGTGTTCACGCTGGCGGCGACCGTCGGCGCAAAACGGCTGGCGCAGGACGGCGTGCTGCTGGCGCGGCTGTCCGCCTTGCAGGAAGCGGCAATGGTCGACGTGCTGTGCGTCGACAAGACCGGCACGCTGACCGAGAACAGCCTCGGCGTCGGCGCCGTCATCCCGCTCGCGGAGGGGATCAGCGAGGCCGCGCTGCTGGCGCGGGCCGCCGCGGCGAGTTCGAACGACGGCCAGGACCCGGTGGACGCCGCCGTGCGCGCGGCCACAGCGAACAGTGCGGAGCCGGCGCTGACGGTGCGGCGCTTCACGCCGTTCGATCCCGCGACCAAGATGTCGGAGGCGACCATCGCCGGCGCGGACGGCAAGGACATCCGTATCGTCAAGGGCTCACCCCTCGCCATCGGCGCGCTCGCGCCCTTGAACGACGCGGCCAGGGCGGCGCAGGCCAAGCTCAGCGGCGACGGCTACCGGGTGCTGGCGGTGGCCACGGGCCGCCCGGACGCGATGGTGATGACCGGACTGATCGGACTCAGCGATCCGCCACGGGCCGACTCCGCGCCGCTGCTCGGCGAACTGGCCGGGCTCGGCATCACGCCGGTGATGATCACCGGCGACACCGCGGACACTGCCGCCACCGTCGCCCGCGCGGTCGGCCTCACCGGGCCGGTGTGCCCGCACGGACACATTCCCGAGCAGGCCGGACCGCAGGACTATGCGGTCTATGCCGGGGTCTTCCCGGAGGACAAGTTCAAGCTGGTGCGCGCCTTCCAGCGCGGCGGCCACGCGGTCGGCATGTGCGGCGACGGCGCCAACGATGCCCCAGCGCTGCGCCAGGCGCAAATGGGCATCGCGGTGTCGAGCGCGACCGACGTCGCCAAATCCGCCGCCGGGCTGGTGCTGACGGTGCCCGGCCTGCGCGGCATCGTGGCCTGCATCGAGGAAGGCCGCTCGGCCTTCCAGCGCGTGCTGACGTTCACGCTAAGCACGCTGGTCAACAAGGCGGTCACGCTGGTGGTCATGGGCGGCGGCCTGGTAATGACCGGCGAGGCGGTGCTGACGCCGCTGCTGCAGGCGCTGTGGATGCTGACCAGCGATATCGCGATGATGGCCCGCGCCGGCGACCGCGCCACGCCGACGCCCTACCCCAACGCCTGGCGCACCGGCGAACTGACGCTGGCCGCGCTTCCGCTCGGCGCGGTGAAGCTCGCCTACGCCATGGCGGTGCTGGCGCTGGGCTGGTTCTGGCTGCGGCTCGACGTCGAGACCATGCGGAGCCTGACCTTTCTGACGCTGGTCCTTGCGGGCCAGGCCACCAACCTCGTGCTGCGCGAACACGACCATGTCTGGCACTCGCGCCCGGCGGCCATTCTGGTGGTGGCAATGATCGCCGCCGCCGCGCTGGCGACGGCGTTTGCCTGGGCGGGATGGTTCATGGCGGCGCTGCCGGGCTGGATGGTGATCGCGCTTTATGGAACGACCGTCGGCTACGGCCTCGCACTGGACGCCGTGAAAGTCGCAATGCTACGCCGGCTGCCGATCGACCGGCGGTGACAGACCATGTCGCATCCGCAGGCGATCTACCGAGGCGTTCAAAAACGGTGACACATGCAGACTGAAGTGTTGCGGGGAGAAGCCGAACCGTCGCCGTTCTGGACCCGGACCGCCGACGCCGTCACCGCGGATCTATCGTGCGGTCGCGACGGCCTCACCACGACCGAGGCGATGCGCCGTCGCGATGTCTATGGCCCCAACGGGGACGCGCCGTCCTCGAGCGAAAGTTTCGCGCGCGCCATCCTGCGCCGGCTGCTGGAACCGCTGTCGCTGATCCTGCTCGGCGCCGGGACGGTGTCGATGGTGACCGGGGACAGTATCGGCGGCACGATCATCGTGGCCATCCTGGTGATCTCCATCGGGCTCGACACCCTCCAGGAAGGCCATGCCATCAAAGCCGCTGAAGAGCTGCGCCGCTCGGTGGCCATCAAGGCCGAGGTCAAGCGCGACGGCGCGTTCCAGCAGATCGAGGTCGCCGACGTGGTGCCCGGCGACATCATCCGCGTGCGCGCCGGCGATATCGTGCCGGCCGACGCTCTCGTTCTCGAAAGCGATGCCTGCAGCAGCGGCGAAGCCGCGCTCACCGGCGAGCCGTACCCGGTCGAGAAACGCCCCGGCGTCGTCGCTGCATCCAGCGCCGCCGAGGCCTCCAACGCGCTGTTTCGGGGCGCGGTGATCCAGACCGGCGAGGCCACCGCCCTCGTCGTCGCCACCGGCCGCGCCACCATCTTCGGTACGGCTGCGGCGGCCCTGAACGCGGCCCCCGCCCCATCGCCGTTCCAGCGCGATCTCCATGCCTTCGGCCTGATGATCGCGCGGCTGACGCTGGCGCTGGTGGTGCTGGTGCTCGCGTTCCGGCTGTCGCTGGGGCGACCAGTGCTCGACTCGCTGCTGTTCGCTGTCGCGCTCGCCGTCGGCCTCACCCCCGAACTGCTGCCGATGATCACCACCGTGACGCTGTCGCGCGGCGCGATCCGGATGGCGCGGCGCAAGGTCATCGTCAAGCGCCTCGCCGCAATCCACGATCTCGGCGCGATGTCGATCCTGTGTACCGACAAGACCGGCACGCTCACGGCAGCCGAAATCTCGCTGGCCCGCAGCCTTGATGCCGCAGGCCGCGACGCGCCGCGCGCGGCGCTGCTTGGCGCCATCGCCGCCGATCTCGGCGGTGACCGCGGCACGCTCGACGCAGCCCTGAAACAGAGCCGCCCTGACGCCGCCGACGGCTGGACGCTCCTGGCGCGGCGGACCTTCGACTACGTCAGGCGCTCCGGCGCGGTGCTGGCGCAGGGACCGGAAGGCCGGCTCCTGATCGTCAAGGGCGCGCCGGAAGCCGTTCTGGCGATGTGCACGCGCCAGCGCGGCGACGGCGGCGACAGCGATCTCAACGACGCCGCTCGCGACCGCATTGTGCAGATGATCCGCGCGCTCGCTGCGGACGGCATGCGCAGCATCGCGGTGGCGAGCCGGACATTCGCCGGCGGCAAGGCCGACCTGCAGCCCGACGACGAAACGGGCTTGACCTTCATCGGGCTGTGCGGCTTTGCCGATCCGCTGAAACCGACCGCCGCCGCGGCGGTAGAACGGCTGCACGCCAACGGCGTACGCCTCAAGATCCTGTCGGGCGACGATCCCGTCATCGTCAGGCGTCTCGCCGCGCTGGTCGGCGTCAACGCCGAGCGGGTGCTGACCGGAAGCGACGTCACAGCCCTGAGCGACGAGGCGCTCGCGGTGCAGGTCCGCGAGGTCGACGCCTACGGCCGGCTCGCGCCCGATCAGAAAGCCCGTGTCGTCGCTGCGCTCCAGGGCAAGGACACGGTGGTCGGCTTTCTCGGCGACGGCATCAACGATGCGCCGGGACTCAAGGCCGCCGATATCGGGCTGTCCGTCGAAGGCGCCAGCGGCGTGGCGCAGGCCGCGGCTGACATGATCCTGCTGGCCTCGGATCTCGAAGTCGTCGCCGACGGCGTCGAAGAAGGGCGGCGCACCTTCGTCAACATCCTGAAATACGTGCGCATGGGCGCCAGCTCCAACCTCGGCAACATGCTGTCGATGGCGATCGCTTCGGTCACCCTGCCGTTCCTGCCGATGCTGCCGACCCAGATCCTGCTCAACAACCTGCTATACGATCTGTCCGAGCTCGGAATTCCGTTCGACCGGGTGCGGCCTGAAGCGACCGCGCAGCCGCAGATCTGGAACATGTCGCGGTTGCTGCGCGTCGCGGCCATTCTCGGGCCACTGTCATCGCTGTTCGATCTTTTGACCTTCGCGGTGCTGCTGTTCGTCTTCCACGTTTCCCCGGAGGAATTCCGCACCGCCTGGTTCCTCGAGAGCATGGCGACGCAGATCCTGGTGATCTTCCTCATCCGCACCAACGGCCACCCGTGGACCGATCGTCCCGCTGCGCCGCTCGCCGCGTCCTCGCTCCTCGCGCTGATGGTGGCGCTGGCGCTTCCGTTTTCGCCGCTGGGTG
>JAFKES010000115.1 GCA_017308495.1 Afipia sp. | reverse complement strand
GTGGACCGCAACAGCGTCAGCGTCGGCGGCATCGGGAAGAAGATGGGCATCCGCGGCAATCCGGCGTGCGTGCTGAATTTCGACGAGGCCATCGGTTACCGGCTCGCCGGACGTGCGCCTGCACAGGGAAGACAAAGTTCGTCGGCCGGCATGGCGGGCATGTTCGCCATGATGAATCGTGCGCGGCTTGGCACCGGCATCGCCGCGCTCGCCGTGGCGGAAAAGGCGTCGCAGAACGCCGACGCCTATGCGCGCGGGCGCGTGGCCGGAAAATCCCGGCCCGGCTCCGGCGCGCTGCACACCATCGGCGACTATCCGGACGTGAAGCGCCTGTTGATGCGTCAGCGCGCCTTCATCGAGGGCGCCCGCGCGCTCGGCGCGTGGGTGTCGCTGCAGATCGATCTCGAACAGGCCTCGGACGACGCCGCGCAGCGCCAGCGCTCCGGCAACCTCGCCACGCTGCTGACGCCGGTCATCAAGGCCTGTTTCAGCGACGGCGCGTTCCAGGCGGCCAATGACACCGTGCAGGTCTATGGTGGCCACGGTTATATCCGCGACAACGGCGTCGAGCAGTTCGTCCGCGACACGCGCATCTACCAGATCTACGAGGGCGCCAACGGCGTTCAGGCCTTCGATCTGGTGGCGCGCAAGATCCCGGCGCAGGGCGGCGGGCTGGTGGCGACGTTCCTGGACGAGATCAACGCCACCATCGCCGAGGTCTCGTTCATTCCCGCGCTTGATGCCTGCACCGCCGCGCTGCGCGACGGTCGCGACGATCTCGTGCTGGCCGCCAAATGGGCGGTCGCCAATGGCGGCGACGAGCACAGCGCCGCCGCCGGCGGATCTTACGATGTGATGAATATCTTCGGCACCGTGGCGATCGGTCTGATGTGGCTGCGCGCGGCCAAGGTGGCGTGGGACAGGCTCGAATCCAGCGACGGCGACCGGCGCTTTTACGAGCGCAAGCTCGCGCTCGCGCGGTTCTGGGCCAAGCGCGAACTGCCGCTCACCCGCGTCATGCTGGAGCGGGCGCGGCTCGGCAATGACGGTCTGGTCGATCTCGCCGCCGCCCGTTTCTGATCATTCAACGCCATCAGCCAGGAGATACCGATGACAGGATTCATGAAAGCGTTCGACCTCAAGGGCAGGACCGCGCTGGTTACCGGCGGTTCGCGCGGCCTCGGACTGCAGATCGCGGAGGTGCTCGGCGAGCAGGGCGCGCGCCTCATCATCTCGTCGCGCAAGGCGGCGGATCTTGAAGAGGCCAAGACGCATCTCGCCGCACGCGGCATCGATGTCGATTACATTGTGGCCGACAATTCCAGGGACGAGGACGTGCTGCGTCTCGCGGATGAAGCCATCGCCCGGCTCGGCCGCGTCGACGTTCTGGTGAACAATGCCGGCGCCACATGGGGGGCACCGGCGGAGGATCATCCGATCGATGCCTGGGACAAGGTGATGAACCTCAATATCCGCTCGATCTTTCTCCTCAGCCAGCGCATCGGCAAGAAATCGATGATCCCGAACCGGTATGGCCGCATCATCAATCTGGCCTCGATCGCCGGCCTTCGCGGCAATCGCGGTGCCACCCAGACCATCGCCTACAACACCAGCAAGGGCGCGGTGGTGAATTTCACCCGGGCGCTGGCGGGCGACTGGGGCAAGCACGGCATCACGGTCAATGCGCTGGCGCCGGGGTTCTTCCCGTCGAAAATGACCTACGGCACCATCAAGGCGGTCGGCGAGGACAAGCTGGCCGAAGGGGTGCCGCTCCGCCGCATCGGCGACAATGAGGATCTCAAGGGCGCGGCGATCCTGTTCGCCAGCGACGCCGGCAAGCACATCACCGGCCAGATTCTTGCGGTGGATGGCGGCACCACCGCGGTCTGATCGATTCCCGGCGGACCCGGTGGGACGTTCCGCGAACTGATTCAAAAGAAGCTTGAAGGAGGAGACATGCGACATCTCGGCTATGTCATGTGTGGAGCGCTGGCCGTTGCGTTCGTGGCGACGGGGTCCGCATCGGCGGACAAGAAATACGGACCGGGCGCGTCGGATACCGATATCAAGATCGGCAATATCTCGCCTTACAGCGGCCCAGCATCGGGGTATGCGACCATCGCCAAGGCGCAGGCCGCCTATTTCCGGATGATCAATGAAAGCGGCGGAATCAACGGCCGCAAGATCAACTACATTTCCTACGACGACGCCTACAGTCCGCCCAAGACGGTGGAGCAGGCGCGCAAGCTCGTGGAAAGCGACGAGGTTCTTTTCCTGCTCAGCCCGCTTGGCACGCCGGGCAACAGCGCCATTCACAAATACATGAACCAGAAGAAGGTCCCTCATGTGTTTCTGACGACGGGCGCCAGCAAATGGGACGACCCGAAGCATTTTCCATGGACCATGGGCTTCCTCAACAACTATCGCTCGGAAGCCGATATCTACGCGCAGTACATTCTCAGGACGATGCCCGAGGCCAGGATCGGCGTCCTCTATCAGAACGATGATTTCGGCAAGGATTATCTGGCGGGTCTGCGCGAGGGTCTGGGCGAGCGCGCGAGGCAGATCGTCGCCGAGATTCCCTTCGAATTGTCCACGCCGACCGTCGAGCCGATGGTGGTCGCGCTGAAAGCCGCCAATCCGGATGTCGTTTTCCACATCGGGACGCCGAAATTCGTCGCGCAGGGCATCAAGAAGGTTGCGGAACTGGGCTGGAAGCCTGTGCAGTTTCTCCCCAACACGGCGACATCGATCGTGAATACGTTGCGGCCGGCTGGACTCGACAATTCGCAAGGCGTTCTCAGTGCATCGTATCTCAAGGATTCCACCGATCCGAAATGGGCCTCCGATCCGGCGATGACGGAATGGTATGCGTTCATGGACAAGTGGTATCCCGACGGCAACAAGAGCGATTCGCTCAACGTGTATGCCTACGTCGTGGCCCAGGTCACCGTGCAGCTTCTGAAGCAGGCCGGTGACGATCTCAGCCGCGACAACATCATGAAGCAGGCGGCCAATCTCGACCTGGTGCCGGGCCTGCTGCTTCCGGGTATCCGCGTGAAGACGGGGCCGGATGATTATCGGCCGTTGCAGCAGATGCAGATGATCCGGTTCAAGGGCGAATCGTGGGAGCCATTTGGAAATCTTCTGGACAGCCAGAAATGAACCCCGTCCTCGCGCGCGGATGGCCGCGTGCGGGGACGCCTGACTGCAACAGCAGCTTTTCAAGATCATCGCTGGAGGACAACGTCATGAACGACGCGGCGGCGTGGCGGCCTGAGGTCAATGCAACATCGATCGGCGAGGTTGCGCGCCTGCGGGCGGCCTCACATCCGGAGGCCGTGGCGATCACCTTCGAGGGACGGCGGACGACCTACAGCCAGTTGAACGATGCCGCGAGCCGGGTCGCGGGCGGGCTCGATGCCCTCGGCATTGGCGATGGCGACCGGGTTGCTGTGCTGGATAGGAACACCGACCGGTTCTTTGAGGTCTGGCTCGGCGCGGCGAAACTCAACGCCGTCGTCGTTCCGGTCAATGCGCGGCTGGCCGGGCCAGAAGTGGAATTCATCCTCGGCGATGCCGAAGCCCGGGTTCTCTTCATTGGCGAAGCATTCGTCGAGATGATTGCGGCCATGCGGCTTCGTCTTGGCGGTGTGAAGAAAATCATCGTGATGAATAATGATTATGAGATGTGGCGCTCGGCTCAGCCGACCTTCGCCGGGGAGCGCCCGTCCGGTCCCGATGAGGTGTGCATTCAGATTTACACCAGCGGCACCACCGGGCACCCCAAGGGCGTGCAGCTGATGAACCGCAATTTCCTCAGAGCGATGCCGGATACATTGGCCGCATGGGGAAACTGGAACGACAAGGATGTCGCTCTGGTGGCGATGCCGTTGTTCCATATCGCCGGATGCGGCGTCGGCATGCTCAGCTTCATCGGCGGCCTGCGCATTGTGGTGGTGCGGGACTTCCAACCCGCGCAGGTGATCGAACTCATCCAGGCCGAGAAGATCACCGTGGCGTTTCTCGTTCCGGCGATGATCATGTTCCTGCTCGATGACCGAAGCATCGAATCCGCCGATCTTTCCGCCGTCCGCAGCATCGTCTACGGCGCGTCGCCGATTCCGGCCGCCTTGCTGAAGCGGGCGCTGGCGCGCTTTGCCGCGGCACGCTTCGTCCAGATCTATGGTTTGACGGAGACCACCGGCGGCATCACGGTTCTGTCTCCGGACGATCATCTCGACCACGACAGCCCGCGGATGAAATCGTGTGGACGGCCGATCCCGTGCGTCGAACTGAAGATCATGGGGCCTGACGGCCATCCGGTGCCGCAGGGAGAGGTCGGGGAGATCGTCTGCCGTTCCGTCAAGAACATGAAAGCCTACTGGAGGCGCGACGAGGAAACAGCGCGGACGATGCGCGACGGCTGGATCTACACCGGCGACGCCGGCTATCTCGATAGCGAGGGCTATCTCTATATCCACGACCGCGTGAAGGACATGATCGTCTCCGGCGGCGAAAACATCTATCCGGCGGAGGTGGAGAGCGCCATGTTCGGCCATCCGTCCATCGCCGACATCGCGGTGATCGGCGTTCCGGATCAGCGCTGGGGCGAGGCGGTGAAGGCGCTCGTGGTGCTCAGGCCGGGCGCCGCCCCCGACGCGGCCGCCATCATGGCGTATACCCGCGCGCGCCTGGCCGGATACAAGGTGCCGAAGTCGATCGAGTTTCTCGATGCTTTGCCCCGAAATCCCACCGGGAAAATCCTCAAGCGCGAGTTGCGCGAAAAATACTGGAAGGGATACGAGCGCCGGGTGAACTGAGCGGCCCGATCGCTGGCCTCGTGCGCAGGATGTTGCTTTGCAACAAGCGGCATTCCGCCGACCTGATCCCATACGAAATTACCATTTTCAGATATCCTCCCCTGTGGCAGGTTTTGCGGCGAGCCGATCGGGCTTCGCGACAGATGGGAGGTGCCTTTTGACGTCAGCCAGATTGCTCAGCGCCGTGGTGGCGCTTTCGCTGTTTGCGTGCCCCGGCCTCGGCAACGCGCAAGCCATAACGGGGAAGGTCAGCGTGGTCACGTCCTACGCGAAAGACGTGACGGACCCGATCAAGAAGGCGTTCGAGGCGGCTCATCCCGGCGTCACCCTCGACGTGCAGAACCGCAATACCAATGCCGGCGTGAAGTTCCTCGAAGAAACCAAATCCAACAATCAGGTCGATCTGTTCTGGGCGTCGGCCCCCGATGCGTTCGAGGCGCTGAAGTCGCGCTCGCTGCTGCAGCACTACACGCCGAAGGCGACGGGAATCCCCGAGAAGATCGGGCAATTCCCGATCAACGACCCGCAGGGCTATTACTTCGGCTTCGCCGCGTCCGGCTATGGCATCATGTGGAACGAGCGCTACGCCAAGGCCAACAAATTGCCGGAGCCGAAAGAGTGGCAGGATCTGGCCGCGCCGGTCTATTTCGATCACGTCTCCATCGCCGCGCCGTCACGCTCGGGCACCACGCACCTGACCATCGAGACCATCCTGCAGGGCGAGGGATGGGACAAGGGCTGGGCGACGCTGCGCACCATGGCGGGCAATTTCCGTGAAGTGACGGAGCGCTCGTTCGGCGTGCCGGAAGCGGTGAATTCCGGTCAGGTCGGTTACGGCATCGTGATCGATTTCTTTGCGTTCTCCTCGCAGGCCTCCGGCTTTCCGGTGAAGTTCGTCTATCCGGGCGTCACCGCCATCGTGCCGGCCAATGTCGGCATCGTCGCCAATGCGCCGAACAAGGCGGGGGCCGAGGCGTTCGTTGAGTTCCTGCTGTCGCCGCAGGGGCAGACCCTGCTGTTCGATCCCGGCATCCGTCGCCTGCCGGTCAACCCGGCGATCTACGCCAAGGCGCCGGCGGGCTACCCGAACCCGTTCACCGATCCGCGCCTGAATTCCATGGTGAAGTTCGATGTGAAGCTGTCCGAAGGCCGCACCAATGTGGTCGATGCGCTGTTCGATCAGACCATCACCTTCCAGTTGGCCGACCTGAAGGAGACGGCGCGGGCGATCAACGAGGCTGCCGCCGTGCTGGCGAAGAAGCCGAACCCGCAGGCCGAGGCCTTGCTGAAGGACGCGCGCGCCCTGATGACGGCGATGCCGATCACAGAGGCGCAGGCGTCATCTGCCGAAATCACCGGGGCCTTCACCGGCGGCAAGGGCAAAAAGGGCGCGCGTCAGGCCGAGCTTGAGCAGCAATGGGCGGCCTTTGCCAAGGAGCACAATGCCCAGGCCCGCGCCAAGGCGGCCGACGCCTTGAAGCTCGTGAAGTGACCGCCGCCGCGCGATGACAGCACTCGGGGCGCAGGAGCGGAGCGGCGGGGCGCGATGGCCCCGCCTGCTGTCGGGCGCGTCATCGCGGCCGTCATGGGGGCAGGTCGGCGTCGCCCTGATCATTCTGGCGTTTCTGCTGTGCTTTCTGGTGTGGCCGGTGGCGACCGTGGTGTGGGTCGCTTTCACGGAGAAGGGCAGCGGCGCGTTCACCCTGATGAATTTCGTCGATTTCGTCCGCACCGATCTGTTCCTTCGCTCGCTGTGGAATTCGTTCTACGTCTCGGCGATGGCGGTGGCCGGCGCCTCCCTGTTGGCGATTCCGCTGGCCTACATGACGTCGCGGTTCGAGTTCCGGGGCGCCGCGTTGATCCAGATTCTCGGATTTCTGCCGCTCATCATGCCGCCCTTCGTCGGCGCGGTGGCGTTGCAGCTGTTTTTCGGGCGCAACGGCACGGTGAACCTGCTGCTCGACGACTGGTTCGATTTCAAGATCCCGTTCATGGAGGGGCTGAACGGCGTCATCTTCGTGCAGTCGATCCATTATTTTCCGTTCATCCTCATCAACCTGTCGGCGGCGCTGCGCAATGTCGACCGCGCGATGGAGGAGGCGGCGCAGAACCTTGGTTCGCACGGCTTCCGCCTGTTCCGCCGCATCGTGTTTCCGCTGGCGCTGCCGGGCTATATCGCCGGCGCATCCCTGGTCTTCGTCAAGGTGTTCGACGATCTCGCCACGCCGCTCCTGTTGAACGTCAAGGACATGCTTGCCCCGCAGGCTTATCTGCGCGTCACGTCGATCGGCATCGCCGATCCGATGGGCTACGTGATTTCGGTGGTGCTGATCGCGGCGTCGGTGGCGGCGATGTGGGTATCGTCGCTGGCGACGCGCAATGTCGACTACGCCACGGTGCAGCGGGGGGGCGGTGGCGTGGCGCGGCGCAGGCTGTCGCGGTGGGAGGCTGCGCTGGCCTATGTCATGGTGTCGCTGATCCTGCTCCTGGTGCTGGCGCCGCATATCGGGCTGGTGCTGCTGTCGTTCGCCACCATCTGGTCGTTCTCGCCGTTGCCCGACGGATTCACCACCGCGCATTACGCGCGGGTGTTCGGCGAAAGCTCGGTGTTCATCAAGAACACGCTGCTCTACGCCTCGCTGGCGGGCCTTATCGACATCGTCGTCGGCACTGCGATCTCGTATCTGGTGCTGCGGACGAAACTGGTCGGCGCCCGCGGCCTTGATCTCCTGGCCTCGGCCGCTCTCGCCATTCCCGGCGTGGTGCTCGGTATCGGCTATCTGCGCGCGTTCTACGGCATCCGCCTGTGGGACGGCGCGCCGATGGCGGCGCACTGGATCATCATCGTCATTGCGCTGTCGGTGCGCCGGTTGCCTTACGCGCTGCGCGCTTGCCACGCGGCGCTTCAGCAGATTTCGTCCTCGCTGGAAGAGGCCGCGGAGAATCTCGGCGCCACCAAGGCCTCCACCATCCGCCGCATCGTGGTGCCCTTGATGACGGGCGGGCTGGTGGCCGGCTTCATCACCAGTTTCGCCACTGCGGCGGTGGAGCTGTCCGCCACCTTGATGCTGGTGCAGTCCAACGAGAATGCTCCGCTGGCCTACGGCCTGTATGTGTTCATGCAGTCGGCGGCCGGCCGTGGTCCGGGCGCGGCGCTGGGCGTGATCGCGGTGGTGATCGTGGCGCTGAGTACGATCGCCTCGCAATACGTCATCGAACGCGATCGCCGGGCCAAAACCGGCGGAGTGAACTGAGGAGATGGCCTTGTCGCAATCGGATGCCCGGGATATCGGCCTTTCGGTCAAGGCGGTCGATCTGACGATCGAGGATGTCAGCGCCGCCTATGGCGAGCACGTCGTGCTCGACGGCATCGATCTCGCGATTGCGCCCGGCGAACTGTTCGCGCTGCTTGGGCCGTCCGGCTGCGGCAAGACCACGCTGCTGCGGCTGATTGCGGGATTTGCCGAGGCCGCGCGCGGCTGCATCCGCGTCGGTGGCGTGGATATCGCGGCGCTGCCCCCGTGGAAGCGCGATATCGGCATGGTGTTTCAGTCCTATGCGCTGTGGCCGCACAAGACGGTCGGCGAGAATGTCGCTTTCGGTCTCGAGGAGCGGCGGCTGCCCCGCGCCGAGATCCGGCGGCGGGTCGAGGCCGCACTGACCTTTGTCGGCTTGCGCGATCTGGTCGACCGCCGTCCGTCGCAACTATCCGGTGGCCAGCAGCAGCGCGTGGCGCTGGCGCGCACCATCGCCATCGAACCGAAGATCCTGCTGCTCGACGAGCCGCTGTCCAATCTCGACGCCAAGCTGCGGGTGCAGGTGCGCCGCGAACTGCGCGCGCTGCAGAAGTCGCTGGGCCTGACCACGGTGATCGTCACCCACGATCAGGAGGAGGCCAATACGATCTGCGACCGAATCGCGGTGATGAACGAGGGCCGGGTGCAGCAGGTCGGCACGCCGACGGAATTGTACGAGCGGCCCGCCAATCTGTTCGTGGCGCAGTTTCTCGGCACCGCCAATGTGCTCGGCGGACGGATGATCGGCGCTGGCTTCATCTCCGACCTTGGCGTTGCATGGCCCGTGCCGTCCGGGGCGAATGTGAAGACGAACGTGAAGCCGGTTTTCCGCCCGCAGGATGCGCGGCTCTGTGCCCCCGGGCAGGCGGACGCGGGCCTGCCGTCGGTAACCGGACGGATCGTCGAGCGGGAGTTTCTGGGATCGACCGTGCGTTACGGCGTGGCGAGCGGCCAAAGCCATGTCTGGATCGATGTGCCCTTTCACGCCGGCTCGGCCCTGATGGAGTTGAACCAAGCCGTGGATCTCGCGATCGCGCCCGACCGCCTGTTGTGGCTGGCGGACTGAACCCGCTCAGAACGGCAGGCCGACGTAGTTCTCCGCCATGGCGGTGGTGGCGGCCTGCGAACCGACCAGATAATTCAGCTCCGCGAGCTGGATGCGCCCGCCGAAGCCGTCGCTGTCGGGAAAGCGGTGGAGCATCGACGTCATCCACCACGAGAAGCGCTCGGCTTTCCACACCCGCGCCAGCGCGCGCCGCGAATAGTCGTCGATGCCGGCGTGCGATCCGTCGGCGTAGAACTCCCGCAGCGCCAGCGACAGGTAGCGCACGTCGCTGGCGGCGAGGTTGAGGCCCTTCGCGCCGGTGGGTGGCACGATGTGGGCGGCGTCGCCGGCGAGGAACAGCCGCCCGAAGCGCATCGGCTCGGCGACGAAGCTGCGCAGCGGCGCGATGCTCTTCTCGATCGACGGTCCGGTCACCAGATGGTCGGCGGCCTCGGGATCCACGCGGCGCTTCAGTTCGTCCCAGAACTTCGCGTCCGGCCAGTTGTCGACGCGGTCGTCAAGCGCGCATTGCACATAGTAGCGGCTGCGCATCGGCGAGCGCATCGAGCACAGCGCGAATCCGCGCGGATGGCTGGTGTAGATCAGTTCGGGCGAGACCGGCGGCGTGTCGCTGAGGATGCCGAGCCAGCCGAACGGATAGGCCCGCTCGAAGGTCGCGAGCGTATCTGCCGGCACACTCTGCCGGCTGACGCCGTGGAAGCCGTCGCAGCCGGCGATGAAATCGCAGGTGATGTCATGGCTCACGCCGTTCCGCGTATAGCGCACCCGTGGCCGGTCGCCGTCGAAATCGTGCAGGCTGACGTCGGCGGCATCATAGATCGTTGTAAGTCCTTCGGCGTCGCGTGCGTCCATCAGGTCGCGGGTCACTTCGGTCTGGCCGTAGACCGTGACCGTCTTGCCACCGGTCGCCGTCTTCATGTCGATGCGATGGCGTTGCCCGCTGAACGACAGTTCGACGCCGCCATGGACGAGGCCTTCCTTGTGCAGGCGGTCGGCGACGCCCGCTTCGTCGAGCATGTCCACCGTGCCCTGTTCGAGCACGCCGGCGCGGATACGCGCCAGCACATAGTCGCGGTCCTTCCGTTCGAGGATGAGGTTGTCGATGCCGTAGAGATGGAGCAACTGGCCGAGCAGCAGCCCGGCGGGCCCGCTTCCGATGATGGCAACCTGTGTGCGCAAGGCCTGGGCTTCCGAATGAGTTCGGAAGCGAAACCCAAACGCGCTGGACTGTCAATCAGCCGGACGCTGTGGCCTCAGACGCGCAGTTCGCTGCGCACCCGGCCGACATCGCCGAAGACCCGCAGGTAGCGCTCGATCTCGGCGGGGCTGCCGGTGGCCTTCTCTGGATTGTCGGACAGCTTCACAGCCGGGTGGCCGTTGACCGAGGTGACCTTGCAGACCAGCGAGATGGGATCGAGGTCGGCGGTGCCGTCGGGCGCGCAGCCGACGAAATCATTGGTGAGGTTGGTGCCCCAGCCGAAACTGGTGCGGACCCGGCCGGCGAAATGCCGGTGGGTCTCCTCGATCGAATCGACATCCATGCCGTCGGAGAAGATCAGCAGCTTTTCCTTGGGGTCGCGGCCCTTTTCCTTCCACCAGCGGATGATCTCCTCGCCGGCGGCGATGGGCGGCGCGCTGTCGGGGCGGAAGCCGGTCCAGTCGGCGACCCAGTCCGGCGCATCGCGCAGGAAGGCCCTTGTGCCGAAGGCGTCGGGCAAAGCGATCAGCAGATTACCGTCATAGGTGCGCCGCCACTGGTCGAGAATGAGATAGGGCGCCCAGCGCAGTTCGGCATCGTTCTTCGCCAGCGCGGCCGCCACCATCGGTAGTTCGTGGGCGTTGGTGCCGATGGCTTCGAGATCGCTGTCCATCGCCAGCAGCACGTTGGAGGTGCCGGTGAAGGCCGGTCCGAGGCCTTCTTTTACCGCTTCCACGCACCAGCGCTGCCACAGGAATCCGTGGCGGCGCCGGGTGCCGAAATCCGACAACCGCAGCCCGGGCAGGCGGTGCAGCCGCTCCACCTTGGTCCACAGCTTGGCCTTGGCGCGGGCGTAGAGCACGTCGAGCGCGAACCGGCCCTGTCCCTTCATGGCCTGGCGCGAGCGCAATTCATTGACGATCGCCAGCGCCGGAATCTCCCACATGGTGGTGTGGGTCCATGGCCCGTGGAAATGCAGCTCATACTGGCCGTCCACCCGGTGCAATTCGTAGTCGGGCAACTGGAAATGGGCGAGCCAGGCGATGAAGTCCGGCGAGAACATCTGGGTCTTGCCGTAGAACGTGTTACCGGCGAGCCAGATCAGCTCCTTTTTGGTGAAGCGCACCGTGCGGGCATGGTCGAGCTGGGTCCTGAGCTCGCTTTCGTCGATGATCTCGCCGAGGCGGACATGGCGGCTGCGGTTGATCACCGAAAAGGTGACGTGCTCGTCCGGGTAGAACTCCCGGATCATCTGCAGCATCAGCAGCTTGTAGAAGTCGGTATCGAGCAGGCTGCGGACGATCGGATCGAGCCGCCAGCCGTGATCATAGGTTCGCGACGCGATATCTGTAATGGCCATGGTTGGATCATACCCTGCCGGGCGCACGGCAGCCAAGCCACCCCGCGCGCATTTGTCGGGATGGCTATGGCGCGGCCGCGAGCCGGGCGCGGCGGATCGCGGCCTCGATGCCGGTCCATGCCGGCTTGTCCGGGGCGAACTGCCGCCGCAGATAGGTGATCAGCTCAGCGATGTGGGCGTCGCTCAGGCTATGCCTGAAGGCCGGCATATAGCCGAGGTCCGCGGAGACCGGTGTGCCGATGCCGTGCAGGATGACCTGCGCCAGGTTGTCGGGAGTCGCGCTGTGCAGGTTGCTGTTGAGCGCCAGCGACGGACGGCTGCCGAACAGAGGCGGACCGCCGACCTGATGACAGACGGCGCAGGCGCCCTCATAGATCCGCGCGCCGAGGGGCGAGGCCGATGTATCCCGCGTGGCCGTCACGGTTTCCAGCCGTGCCGCCAGCGCCTCTTCTCCGGTCTTATGAAGGGCGGCGGCGTTGAAAGAGGCCAGATAGGTCGCCATCGCCCGGATATCGTTGTCGGGCAGCGCCGCCAGTTCCTTGACCACCGGGGCCATCGGGCCGGCG
Organism: Afipia sp.; assembly: GCA_017308495.1. GTDB lineage: Bacteria > Pseudomonadota > Alphaproteobacteria > Rhizobiales > Xanthobacteraceae > Afipia. Next base: position 16,135 of record JAFKES010000115.1, on the reverse strand, counting down.
GCGACTCCGTGGAAGCGCGACGCGCCGGTGCGCAGATAGGCGAACAGTTCGTCCTCGCTCCAGGGAATGGGGGCCTGCGACAGCGAGGTGAGGGGCGGGGCCTCCCAGCCCTCGGCTAATCCGCCGGCGAGATAGGCGGCCGCCGAACTCTTCTCCGCGCCTAGCGCGTTGCGCGGGGTGTGGCAGGCGCCGCAATGGCCGAGCCCTTCCACCAGATAGGCCCCGCGATTCCACGCCACTGAGCGCGCGGGATCGGGCGTGAACGCGGCGTTGCGGTGGAACAGCATGTTCCAGCCGGCCATCAGCGGCCGCAGGTTGAACGGGAAAGGAAGCTTCGTCTCCGGGGTGGTGGCGCGCACCGCCGGCTGCGCCATCAGATAGGCATAGAGCGCCTGCAGATCCGCGTCGGTGGTCTTGGCGAAGTGATTGTAGGGAAACGCCGGGTAGAGATGGCGGCCGTCGCGATGGATGCCCTCGCGCATGGCGCGCTCGAACGCCGGATACGACCACGCGCCGATGCCGGTCTCGACATCGGGGGTGATGTTGGTGCTGTAGATGATGCCGAACGGCGTCTCCAGCGCGCGGCCGCCGGCGTTGACCGCGCCGTTGAGCTGCGTGTGGCACACCGCGCAATTGCCGAGTGCCGCAAGCTCCGCGCCGCGGGCGATGGTGGCGGCGGCATAGACCGAGGCGTCGGGCCGCGCGATCGGCGCGATCGCGGGCCGCCACGGCAGCGCCGCCGCGGCGACGCCGACCACGGCCGTGCACAGCGCCGCGAGGCCGGCATACCAGGCGCGCTTGCGGGCCGGGGCTTGCGCTTTTGTCCTTGCTTCGGCCTGCGCCAGCCCGGCGCGAATTCGCTCTGGCGTGAACGGCAGCTCGCGGAAGCGCACGCCGGTAGCGTCGTAGATGGCGTTGGCGATCGCCGCCGCGCTCGGCACCGACGCGGATTCCCCCGCGCCCAGCGGCTCCTCGTGTTGCCGCGGCAGCAGCAGCACGTCGATCCTGGGCACATCGGGAAACTTGATGATGGGATAGCTGCCCCATTCGCGATTGATCACCGTGGTGCGGTCGAAGCTGACCTCCTCCATCAGCGCGCGGCTGGTGGACTGGATGACGTTGCCCTGCAACTGGTGGCGCACGCCGTCCGGATTGATCATCATGCCGGCGTCCTGCCCCGCCACCACGCGGGTGACGCTGACATCGCCCGTGGCCCGGTTGACCGCGACGTCGGCGACCCAGGCGGACCACGCCGCCGCCTTTCCGGGGAACGTGCCGTGGACATACACCGCGTAGGCGAAGCCGCGACCGCGCACCACGTCGCCGTCCGGCTCTGGCGCGGGGCGGTCCGGGCGCGGCGTCCATTGGGCGCGCTCCGCCACCGCCTTGACGAGATCGATGGCGCGGGGGTCTTTCAGATAGCGCAGCCGATATTCGACCGGATCGACGCCGGCTTCCGCCGCCAGTTCGTCGATATAGGATTCATGCGCGAAGGTGTTGGGCAGCGCCGACACGCCGCGGAACCACGAGGCCCGCACGATGGGGGGCATGTCGTGGGTGACCACGCGCATGGCGTCGTAATCGTAAGGCGGGATCGCGGTGCGGTCACCCATTTGCAGGACAGCGGCCACCGGCGCCACCGTTCCGGTCAGCAGCAGCGCCAGGGTCGGCGCGGCGTTCGAGGGATAGCGCGTGGCGAAATCATATCCCGCCGGCGCACCATCCGCCCGCAAGCCGCCCTTGATGTCGATCAGCTGCGCCGCGCCCTTTGGCTCCCACGCATGCTCCTGCTCGCGGGTGAGCTGGACGCGCACCGGCCGCCTCACCGCGCGCGACAGCAGCACGGCGTCGGCGCAGACGTCGTCGGCGCAGTTGCGGCCATAGCAGCCGGCGGCTTCGAGGCGGATGATGTCGATGTCGCGTTCCGGCCGCGCCAGCAGCAGCGCGAGATCGGCCCGCAGCGTGTGCGGGTTCTGGCTGCCGGACCACACCGTCACGCCGTCGTCGCGCCAGTCGGCGACGGCGCAGGACGGGCCGATCGAGGCGTGCATCTGGTAGGGCCAGATGTAGGTGCGATCCAGCCGCTTGTCGGCGCCAGCGAGCGCCGCGTCGACGTCGCCCTTGTCGATCAGCGTGCGCGGCGTCGATGGATTGGCGCGCAGCGCGGTCTCGATGTCGTTGAGGTTCGGCAGCGACGGTGTCGGCTTCCACGTCACCTTCAGTTGCGCGGCCGCCTTGATGGCGTTCTCCTCGCGCTCGGCGACCACGCCGACAAAATCGCCGATCCGCACCACCGCGATCAGGCCGGGAATGTCGCGCACCGAGGATTCGTCCACCGCGATCAGGCTGGTGCCGACGAAGGGGCCGGCATCGACGCCGGCATAGGGCGGCCGCACCACCCGGCCATGCGCCATGCCCGGCACGCGCATGTCGTGGACATAGACCAGTTCGCCGGTGGCCTTGGCGGGAAGGTCGACGCGCGGCGTCGACTGTCCGACGATGGTGTAGGCGTCGACGGGCTTGACCGGAACGTCGTCGGCGAGTTCGAGGCGAATGTGGTCGTCCCCGATCACCTCGCCGTAGCTGATGCTCTTGTTGTGTCCGCGCACCAGGCCGTCATCGACGGTCAACTCGTCGACCGGCAACTCGAGCCGCTCCCCCGCCCGCGCCAGCAAAAAGTGGCGCGCCTGCGCCGCCGCCTTGCGCAGCGGCACGGCGGTGATCTGGATGGTTTCGCTGGCGATGGTCGGACCCTGGTTCGGCACCTGCGCGGTGTCGCCCAGCACCACCACCACGCGCGCGAACGACACGTCGAGCTCCTCGGCGACGATCTGTCCGAGCGCCGTGCGGATGCCGGTGCCGAGATCGACATGGCCGTTGAACGCGGTGACGGTGCCGTCCGCGGTGATGCGGATGAAGGATTCGAATCCGTCCGCGGCCGCGCCCGCCGGCCGCACCACGCGCAGCGAACCCGACGGCGGATTGTCTTGTGCCGGTCGATCCGGTTCGTTCGGAGCGGCGGGGTGGTCCATCATTCCCGTTCCTCGATGCGGCCGGCGGCGCGCAGCGCGGCGCGCATGATCTCCACATGGGCGCCGCAGCGGCAGAGATTGTAGCGCAGCGCCTCCACGATCTCCTGCTCGGACGGATGCGGCTGGCGCATCAGCAGCGCCTTGGTGGTCATGATCATGCCGTTGAGGCAGTAGCCGCATTGCGCGGCCTGCTCGGTGATGAAGGCCTGCTGCACCGGATCGGGATGCGCGCGGCTGCCCAGTCCTTCCAGCGTCACGATGTCGCGCTGGACGCAGCCGCTGATGGGAATGACGCAGGAGCGCGCCGCAACACCGTCGATGAGCACCGTGCAGGCGCCGCACTCGCCGAGGCCGCAGCCGTATTTCGGGCCGTTCAGTTCGAAGTCGTTGCGCAGCACATAGAGCAGCGCCGTCTCGGGCGCCGCGTCCACGTCGCGGATCCGGCCGTTGACGGTGAGGCGGATCGCCGTCTGCGCCTTGCTCATCGATGGCCCGTTCGTCTGTTGCGTTGCAAAAGGTCCGTGGCGTTGTGGAAAACCATAACGTTTGTATACAAACGTGCAAGCGGCGAGGTCGCCGCACCGTTTCGCGCATCGCAATATTGCATGCGCGAAGCACGATACGTTTGCCTTGTTTGTAACCAGGGCTACGCGGCAAATGCACTTTGATGCGGCAGCGGCGGATTTTGACGACGCCTGGCGCTTGACAGTTTTCGGGACTGCGCGCACCATCATTCGTATACGAACAAAATACCCGGCTGCGATCCTGAGGCCGCCTCAAGACTCCGCAGCCCGACTTCCGGCATCTTTTAAGTCGTTATCTGGTTGCTGTTATCTGATAGCCGTACTTGGGTTGCCGCTTTTGGTCTGCCGCTGTTGATGAGTCCGTTCATGTCCGCAGAAGCCTCCGCTGCCGTGTCCGACAAGATCCGCTGCGATGCCTGTCCGGTGATGTGCTACATCAAGCCGGGCGCAGCCGGCGCGTGCGACCGCTACGCCAACCATGACGGCGAACTCGTTCGCGTCGATCCGCATATCGTGCTGGAGCGGACGGTGTCCCACGGTGGCGCGGTGGTGCCGTTTCAGGCCAGCGGCGACTGGGACGGCAAGATTGTTCACGACTCCGGCGTATTCGTCACCGCCATCGGTGCCGGCACGACCTATCCCGATTACAAGCCCGCGCCTTTCATCGTGTCGTCGCAGGTCGATGGTGTCGATATGGTCACCGTGGTGACCGAGGGCATCTTCAGCTATTGCGGCGTCAAGGTGAAGGTCGATACCGATCGCTATCTCGGTCCCGAGACCGCGACGGTGCGCGCGCAGGGCGAGGCGGTGGGCCATGTCACCACCAGCGAATACGGTTCGCAGATGCTGTCGCTCGGCGGCGTGCATCATCTCACCGGCGGCTCCAAGAAGGAGGGCCGCGTCACCTGCGACGCGCTGATGGACCTGTCCAATGGCAAGGCCGTCGAACTCACCATCGACGGCGGCGCGACCGTGGTGGTGCAGGCCGGCCGTCCGCCCGTGGTCAACGGCGTGAAAGAAGAGCGTATGCGGGTCGGCTGCGGCTCGGCCACCATCGGCATGTTCGCCAAGCAGTGGCAGGGCAAGGTCGATGAGGTTGTGGTGGTGGACGATCACATCACCGGCGTCCTGTCCGAGCATCAGGCCGGCAAGCTGCTCGACATTCCCGAGACCGGCATCAAGATGAAGGGCCGCCGCTCGACGCCGGGCCGTTATTTCCAGGTGGCGGAGCCCGGCACCGGCTGGGGCGGCACCAATATCTCCGATCCGCTGTCGGTGCTGGGGCCGTTCGATCCCAAGGTGGCGAAGGCGGGCACCCGCATGCTGATGGTATCCACCACGGGCGAGCACGCCGCTTATTTCGAACTCGACGCGGCGTTGCAGCCGGTGGAGCGGGCAATGCCGGCCGATCTGCAATTCTCCGTGGAGCGCATTCAGGAGAATTGCGAGCCGGCGCTGTGCACCGTGCTGTTCATGGGCGGCGCGGGCGGATCGCTGCGCGCCGGCGTCACCGATAATCCGGTGCGTCTCACCCGCTCGGTCAAGGATGCGCTGACATCGGTGACTTCCGGCGGCGCGCCGGTCTATGTCTGGCCCGGCGGTGGCATCACGTTCATGGTGGATGTGACGCAGTTGCCGCAGGGCGCCTTCGGCTACGTGCCGACGCCGGCGTTGGTCGCGCCGATCGAATTCACCCTGCGGCTGTCGGATTACGCCGTGCTCGGCGGCCACATGGATTACGTGCGGCCGCTATCGTCGCTAAGGGACACATCGGAACTGCGCCAGCCGCCACAGGCCAACCCGCCGGGGCGCGCATGACGCGGCGGCCGCAGACGGGATGGTTGTCGGACGGCCGCCGGCTGCATCTGCAGGACGGCCCGATCGACCTGATTGTCGAAGCTCACGGCCGCGATGGTGAGGTCCGCGTCGCCTATGAGGCCGCAGTCCGCCGCTTCACCGGTCTGCTCGATGAATTGTGCGACGAACTGCCGGAGCTGCGCCGCGCCGCGCGGCCGGGCGTGACGTCGCTGCGGGGCGTCGTGGCGCGCCGCATGGGAGCGGCGGTGGCGCCGTTCGCCGCGGGTACGTTCATTACGCCGATGGCGGCGGTGGCGGGCGCAGTCGCCGACGAGGTTCTCGGCGCGATGACCGCTGCGGCCGATCTCGACCGCGCCTATGTCAACAATGGCGGCGATATCGCGCTGCATCTCGCAGCCGGCGAGCGCTTCACCGTCGGCCTGATCGATCATCCGCAGCGGCCCAGCCTGATCGGCACCACGGTGATCGCGGCGCACGATCCGGTGCGCGGCATCGCCACCAGCGGCCGGCATGGCCGCAGCTTTTCGCTCGGCATTGCGGACGCGGTCACCATTCTGGCGCGAACCGCCGCTCAGGCGGACGCCGCAGCCACTATCGTTGCCAATGCCGTCGATCTGCCGGGCCACCCTTTGGTCGTCCGCTGTTCGGCCCAAGACGTTCAGCCCGACAGCGATCTCGGCGCGCGCCTTGTCACGCGCGATGTCGGTCGCCTCGCGCCGGGGGAGATCGCCACGGCGCTCGATGCCGGCGCGTGTACGGCCCGCCGGTTGCTCGCGGACGGCCTGATTGCGGGCGCGGCCCTGCATCTGCAGGGCGAAACCTTGACGGTCGCGCTCGGTGCGGCCGATCCTCCCGCGCCTCGGCGTGTCCCGGCCGCGGCGTCTCTCCTCGAAACCGAAAGTCTGTTGCATGTCTGAGATCGTGATCCGCAAACGCCTGATCCAGGTGGAGGACATTTTTCACGAAGGCGGCACGCCGGCGAAGCAGCCGTTGCGCCGGGGTGCGGTGCTTTGCGTCATCCGCAATCCGTTCGCCGGCCGCTATGTCGAGGATATCGCGGGGTTCATGGATGATCTGACGCCGCTCGGAGTTACGATGGCGGGATCTCTTGTGAAGGCGCTCGGCGGCGACGCCAAGGCTATCCAGGGCTACGGCAAGGGCGCGATCGTCGGCGCCGCCGGCGAACTCGAACACGGCGCGCTGTGGCATGTCCCCGGCGGATACGCCATGCGCGAAATCCTCGGCGACGCCAAGGCTATCGTGCCCTCGGCCAAGAAGGTCGGCGGTCCGGGTACGCGGCTCGACGTTCCCGTCACCCATATCAATGCGTCCTATGTGCGCTCGCATTTCGACGCCATGGAAATCGGCATTCCCGATGCGCCGCGCGCCGATGAAATCCTGCTCGCGCTGGTGATGACCACGGGAGCGCGCATTCACGCGCGCGTCGGCGGGCTGAAGGCCGGTGAAATCAAGGGAGAGGATGGATTGCGATGAGTGCGGTCATTCGTAAGATTGTGACGGTTGTCGAGGAAACCCTGATCGAGGGCGGCCGCGAGGTCGCGCCGCCGACCCGGCGCGCCGCAGCCATCGCCGTGATCGAAAATCCGTTCGCTGGCAAATATGTCGAGGATCTGTCGCCATTGATCGCCATCGGCGAGGAATTGGGCGAACTGCTCGCGGTGAAGGCGGTCGAGGCGCTCGGCATCGCGGGCCCGGCTGCACAAAGTTACGGCAAAGCCGCCGCGGTCGGTGAAAACGGCGAGCTCGAGCATGCCGCCGCGATCCTGCATCCCAAGATGGGCGCACCGGTGCGCAAGGTGCTCGGCAAGGGCGCGGCCCTGATTCCCTCGTCGAAGAAGCGCGGCGGCCTCGGCACGACGCTCGACATTCCGCTGGGTCACAAGGACGCAGCCTTCGTGCGCAGCCATTTCGACGGCATGGAAGTGCAGATCAACGACGCGCCGCGTGCCAACGAGATCATGGTCGCGGTGGCAGTGACCGACAGCGGCCGGCCGCTGCCGCGGGTCGGCGGCTTGACGGTGGCTGAAGTCAAGGGCGAGGACGGGTTGCGATAGCTCTCGGTCCGGCAAACAGGGTAGGGTAATACATCGCAGACCAGCCGAGCCGCTCCGCGATCAACGAGAATGGCCGGCGGGACGTCAACGAGGGCGCGAGCTCTCACCAACATTGGAGGTGCGGGATGATACGACACAAACGACTTTCGGCGGACCTGCCCAGAACGTTTCTGGGCGCGGGTCTTGGCCTGATGCTGGGCGCCATGCTGGGGACCACGGCGACGCCCGCCCTGGCGCAGAGCGGCGGCGAGATCAAGATCGGCGAGATCAACAGCTACTCGCTTCTGCCGGCGTTCACCGAACCCTATCGCAAGGGCTGGCAGCTCGCGGTCGACGAAGTCAACGCCGCCGGCGGCATCAACGGCAAGAAGCTCGTGGTGATTTCGAAGGACGACAGCGGCAAGCCCGCCGACGCCCAGACCGCGGCCAACGAACTGGTGTCGCGCGAGGGCGTCGCCATGCTGACCGGCACGTTCCTGTCCAATATCGGCCTCGCCGTCAGCGACTTCGCCAAGCAGAAGAAGGTGTTCTTCCTCGCCGCCGAGCCTCTGACCGACGCCGTGACCTGGTCCAGCGGCAACCGCTATACGTTCCGGCTGCGCCCCTCCAACTACATGCAGGCGGCGATGCTGGTGGAGGAGGCGGCGAAGCTGCCGGCCAAGCGCTGGGCGACGGTGGCGCCGAACTACGAATACGGTCAGTCGGCCGTGGCGGTGTTCAAGAAGCTGCTGTCGGCGAAGCGGCCCGATATCGAATGGGTCGAGGAGCAGTGGCCGCCGCAGGGCAAGATCGACGCCGGTCCGGTGGTGCAGGCGCTCGCCGCGGCCAAGCCCGACGCCATTCTCAACGTCACCTTCGGCGCCGATCTCGTGAAGTTCGTGCGCGAAGGCAACACCCGCGGCCTGTTCAAAGACCGTTCGGTGGTGTCGTTCCTGACCGGCGAGCCGGAATACCTCGATCCGCTCAAGGACGAGACCCCGTCGGGCTGGATCGTCACCGGCTATCCCTGGTACGATATCAAGACCCCCGAGCACGACGCGTTCCTGAAGGCCTATCAGGCCAAGTTCAACGACTATCCGCGCCTCGGCTCGATCGTCGGCTATCAGACTATGAAGGCGGCGGCGGCGATCCTCGCCAAGGCCAACTCCACCGATACGGACAAGCTGATCGCGGCGGCGGAAGGCATCACGATGTCGTCGCCGTTCGGAGAGATCACTTTCCGCAAGATCGATCATCAATCCACCCTCGGCGCGTTCGTCGGCAAGACCGCCCTCAAGGACGGCAAGGGCGTGATGGTGGATTCGAGCTATCGCAAGGGTCAGGATTTCCTGCCGAGCGATGCCGAGGTGGAAAAGCTCCGCCCCAAGGACTGACCGGTTGCGCCGCGGGCACGTGAGGTGCCCGCGGCGTTTGTCTTCAGCGCGGATGGCCCATGAGCTTCTATGTCGCCCAGTTCCTGACCGGCCTTGCCAGCGCGGCGTCGCTGTTTCTCGTCGCCTCGGGCCTGTCGATCATCTTCGGCGTGACGCGCATCGTGAACTTTGCCCATGGCGCGTTCTACATGCTGGGCGCCTATGTCGCCTTCACGCTGACCGAGCGGCTGTCCGGCGCGCTTGGCTTCTGGGGCGGCGTGGTGGTCGCGGCGCTGGCGGTCGCGGTGCTTGGCATCGTGGTTGAGATGCTGCTACTGCGGCGGATTTACAAATCGCCCGAACTGTTTCAACTGCTGGCGACGTTCGGCCTGACGCTGATGGTGCAGGATCTCGTGGTGCTGATCTGGGGCCCGGACGATCTGGTCGGCCGCCGCGCCCCGGGCTTCCGCGGCGCCATCGATTTCTTCGGCCAGGCCATCCCGTCCTACGACCTGTTTCTGATCGTGCTCGGCCCGGCGGTGCTCGGCGCGCTGTGGCTGCTGTTCCGTCGCACGCGCTGGGGCATTCTGGTGCGCGCGGCGACGCAGGACCGCGACATGGTGGCGGCGCTCGGCGTCAATCAGAAATGGCTGTTCACCAGCGTGTTCGCCGTCGGCGTGTTTCTGGCCGCGCTCGGCGGCGCGCTGCAGATTCCGCGCGACGCGGTCCACCACGCCATGGACCTGCGTATCATCGTCGATGTCTTCGTGGTGGTGGTGATCGGCGGCCTCGGCAGCATCACCGGCGCGTTCGTCGCCGCCGTGCTGGTGTCCGAGCTCAATGCCTTCGGCATCCTGATCTTTCCGAAGATCTCCATCATCCTCGTGTTCCTCGTCATGGCCGCGGTGCTGATCGTGCGGCCGTGGGGGCTGTTCGGAAAGCCGGAGGAACCGGCGCGCAAGACCCCCGGGCTCAGCGTGCGGCCGTGGCAGCCGATGAGCGCCAACCAGCGCCTCGCCACGCTGGCGGTGCTGGTCGCGGCGGCGGCACTGCCGCTGGCCGCCGGCAATTACGCGCTGGCGGTGAGCGCGGAAATCGCCATCTACGTGATCTTCGCCGTCAGCCTGCATTTCCTGATGTCGGTCGGCGGTCTCGCCTCGTTCGGTCACGCCGCCTATTTCGGCCTCGGCGCCTATGGCGTGGCGTTCCTCGCCAAGGCCGCCGGCTTGCCGATGCTCGCCTGCCTCGCGCTCGGGCCGCTGCTCGGTCTTGTCGGTGCGGCGGTGTTCGGCTTCTTCGCGGTGCAATTGTCCGGCGTCTATTTCGCGATGCTGACGCTGGCGTTCGCCCAGATCGTATGGTCGATCGCGTTCCAGTGGGTCAGCATCACCGGCGGCGACAACGGCATTCTCGGGCTGTGGCCCGCGCCATGGGCATCGTCGCCGGCGAATTTCTACTGGCTGTGTCTCGGCGTCACGGCGCTGGTGGTCGGCGTGCTGCGGGTGGTGCTGTTCTCGCCGTTCGGCTACGCGCTGCGCGCCACGCGCGATTCCGCCCTGCGCAGTGAAGCCATCGGCATCGACAGCAAGCGCATCCAGTGGACGGCGTTCGTCATCGCCGGCACCGCGGCCGGCGTCGCCGGCGCGCTGTTCGCCTATCTGAAAGGCAGCGTCTTCCCCGACAATCTCGGCATTCCGGTGTCGGTGGACGGCCTCGTCATGGTGCTGCTCGGCGGCGTCGAGACGGTGTCGGGCGGGGTGGTCGGCGCCATCGTGTTCAAGGCGCTCAACATCTGGCTGGTCAGCCAGACAGACCTGTCCAAGCTGGTGCTCGGCGCGGTCATCGTGCTGATCGTGGTGGCGTTCCCGAAGGGGATCGTCGGCATGCTGGAAAGCCTCCAGAGCCGCCGTCGTGTCCCGCCGTCGTCGAACCCTGCCATGCTGGCGTCACGGGTGGGGGGCGCCGAATGAGCGACGCGGCCATCATCCTCGCGGTGGAGAATCTCACCAAGTCCTATGGCGGCGTGCATGCCGTGCGCGGCGTGTCGTTCTCGCTCCGCGCAGGCGAAATCCTCGCGCTGATCGGTCCCAATGGCGCGGGCAAGAGCACCTGCTTCAACATGCTCAACGGCCAGATCACGCCCAATGACGGCCGCATCACGCTGCTGGGCCGGGACACCACCGGCCGTGCGCCGCGCGCGGTCTGGCGGATGGGGGTCGGACGCACCTTTCAGATCACCGCCACGTTTGCGACCATGACGGTGCGCGAGAACGTGCAGGTGGCGCTGGCGTCCTATCGCTCCCGGCTGTTCGATATGTGGAGCTCGACCCGGCGCTTCGCCCGTGACGAAGCGGATGCGCTGCTTGCTCTCGTCGGGATGGCCGATTATGCCGAGCGGCCCTGCGGCGAACTGGCCTATGGTGATCTCAAGCGGCTTGAACTCGCCATCGCGCTCGCCAACAGTCCAAAGCTACTGCTGATGGACGAGCCGACCGCGGGCATGGCGCCGCGCGAGCGGATCGAGCTGATGCGGCTGACCGCGCGCATCGCGCGCGACCGTGCCATCGGCGTGCTGTTCACCGAGCACGACATGGACGTGGTGTTCGAACATTCGGACCGCATTCTGGTGCTTAATCGCGGCGTGCTGATCGCCGAGGGGCTGCCCGCCGATGTCCGGCGCGATCCGCAGGTCCGCGCCATCTATCTCGGCGAGGGCCTCGTCTATGACGCGCGTCATCGCGAGGAGGCCCTGCCATGAAGCTTGCGGTCGAGGGTCTCAACAGTTTCTACGGTCCGGCGCATATTCTGTTTGATGTGGCGCTTGAAGTCGGCGACGGCCAGGTTGTCGCCCTGCTTGGCCGCAACGGGGCCGGAAAATCCACTACCTTCCGCTCCATCGTCGGCCTCGTTCCCCAGCGCGAAGGCCGCATCGTGTTCGAAGGCCGGGACGTGTCGCGGGAGCCGACCCATGCCATCGTGCGCAGCGGCCTCGGCTATGTTCCGGAGGAGCGGCGCATCTTCACCGATCTCACGGTGGAGGAAAATCTGGAGGTCGGCCGCCAGCCGCCCCGGCCGCATGCGCCGCAATGGACCCGGGAGAAACTGTTCACGCTGTTTCCGAATCTGGCGGAGATGCGCAGCCGCCCCGGCGGCCGCATGAGCGGCGGCGAACAGCAGATGCTGACCATCGCCCGCACTCTGATGGGCAACCCTTCGCTGGTGCTGCTCGACGAGCCCTCGGAAGGGCTGTCGCCCAAGATCGTGGAGCAGATGGTCGACGCCATTCTGGCCATGAAGAAGGAAGGCGTCAGCATCGTCGTTTCCGAGCAGAATCTGCATTTCGCCAAGTTGATCTCGGATCGCGCCTATATCATCGAAGGCGGGCGCATCCGTTTCAACGGCACCATGAGCGAGCTTGAGGCCCGCCCGGATATTCGCGACGCGCATCTGGCGTTGTGAAGCTCGCGCGAGGACATGTGGAATGGCCAAGGCCGCTTCAAAAACTGTTTCCCGGGGAAGTGCGAAGGTGGCCGCGCCGAAGCGAAACGGGAAGTCGTCGAAGTCGTCCTACATTCTTGACGAGCAGGTCGGCTTCATGCTGCGGCAGGTGTCGCAACGCCATGCGGCGATCTTCGCCCGCAGCATCGGCGTAAACCTGACGCCGACACAGTGGGCGGCGCTGTCGAAGCTCGCGGAATCGGGGCCGTGTTCGCAGAACCTGCTCGGACGGCAGACGGCGATGGACGTCGCCACCATCAAGGGCGTGATCGACCGGCTGACCGCGCGGGGCCTCACCGAAACCGGCCCCGATCCCGAGGACGGGCGGCGGCTGATGGTCAGCCTCACCCGCGCCGGCCAGCAGATGATCGACAAGGTTGCGCCGCAGGCGCTGGCGGTCAGCAAGGAAACCCTCGCGCCGCTTGATGTCAGGGAACGCGAAACCCTGTTGGGCCTGCTCGACAGGCTGCGGTAGCGGCCTCCCGCCCGAGAACGCGAGGCTGCTCTTGTCGCCACTGCGCCGGCGAGGGGCGGGCGCCTCTCAGTGCGCCACGATCTCCGGGATTTTTGTGGCCGGCGGCGTGTTGCGGCTGCGCTGGGTACGGACGATGCCGTCGATGATGGTCATGCCGACGCCAGGCAGGTCGCCGAGCTGCACGCTGTCGAGCAGATTCTTGCCCGCCGAATGCTGCGCCTTGTCCATGATGACGAAGTCCGCCGCGCGACCGACCTCGACGATGCCGCAATCGAGCGCGCGCATCCGCGCGGTGTTGCCGGTGGCGAAGCAGAATGCCTGTTCCGCCGGAACGTCGCCCAGTGACGACAACAGCGAGATCATGCGCAGGATGCCGAGCGGCTGCACGCCGGAGCCCGCCGGCGCATCGGTGCCGAGGATGAGGCGGTTCAGCTCTTTCATCTCGCGGGCGATGCGCAGGGTGTAGAGCGCGGCGCGTTCGTTGCCATTGTGCACCAGTTCGAGGCCGCGCTTGCAGCCCTCGCAGATGCAGCGGATCTGGCCGTCGGGCAGGGCGGTATGGCCGCCGTTGATGTGGCCGACCACGTCGGTGTCGGCTTCCAGCACCACGTCGGCGTCGATCAGGCCGGAGCCGGGGATCGAGGGACCGCCGGTATGGATGGTGCTGTTCATGCCGTATTTGCGCGCCCACGCCACCATCTTGCGCGCCGTCGGGCCGTCCTTGACGCTGCCGAGGCCGACCTCGCCGAGCCAGCGCACGCCGGCCGAGGCCATCTCCTTGAAGTCCTCCTCCACCATGCCCTGTTCGATCACCGGCGCGCCGGCATGAACCTTGACGCCGCCGGGGCGCAGGTTGTCGAAGGCGCGCTGGGCGAAGATCGCCATGGCCTTGACGCCGATCACGTCCTTGGGGCGGCCGGGCATGTGCACCTCGCCGGCGGAGATCATGGTGGTGACGCCGCCATGCAGGAAGCTGTCGATCCAGCCGATCTGGTTCTGGCGTGGGGTGAATTCGCCGGCCACGGGGTGGACGTGGCTGTCGATCAGGCCCGGGGTCACGGTGGTGCCATTGGCGTCCACGATGGTGGTGGCGCCTTCGGTGTCCACGTCCTTGGCGCGCCCGATGGCGGTGATCCGGCCGTTCTCGGCGACGATGGTATCGGCATCCAGAATCGGATTTTCCAGAGCCCCGCTGAGCAGCAGGCCGATGTTGCGGATCACCAGCTTGGTGGGGCCGGCGGCCGTGGGTTCGTCGTGAGCCATGGGAGGTCCTTTCGAGCGGGCTTGTCTTCTCTTCGGCGGTTACTTGAGCGCGGCTTGACGGCCGGATCAAGTTGGATTATTCATTTGTACACAAACGACTTGGGCGGCGGCCATTTTGCCGTCGGAATATCCGGTTTTGCCTGCATCCCGCCACGCCACTCTCGGATCGGTCAGATGAGCAATTTCAATCAGGAAAGCGTCCTCAGCGTCCATCACTGGACCGATACGCTGTTCAGTTTCACCACCACCCGCGACCCCTCGTTCCGTTTTCGCAACGGCGAATTCACCATGATCGGGCTGAAGATCGGCGGCAAACCGCTGATGCGCGCCTACAGCGTCGCCAGCGCCAATTACGAGGACCGGCTGGAGTTCTTTTCGATCAAGGTGCCGGATGGCCCGCTTACCTCGCATCTCCAGCATCTCAAGGCCGGCGACCAGGTCATGGTCGGCCGCAAGGCAACCGGCACGCTGGTGATCGACAATCTGGAAAGCGGCCGGAACCTGTATCTGATCGGCACTGGCACCGGCCTCGCGCCGTTCCTGAGCGTGATCAAGGACCCCGAGACCTACGAGCGTTTCGAAAAGATCGTGCTGCTGCACGGTTGCCGCCATGTCGCCGAACTGGCCTATGGCGAGATGATCAACGAGATGCTGCCGAAAGACGAGATGATCGGCGACCTCGTAAGCGACAAGCTGATCTACTATCCGACGGTGACCCGCGATCCGTTCCACAATCGCGGCCGCATCACCGACCTGATGAATTCCGGAAAGCTCTATAGCGACATCGGGCTGCCGATGCTCGATCCCGCTCACGACCGCGCCATGATTTGCGGCAGTCCGGCGCTGATGACAGAGATGCGCGCCTCGTTGCTGGCGAAGGGCATGGTCGAAGGCAATCAGGGCGAGCCCGGTCAGTTCGTGATCGAGAAGGCGTTCGCCGAGCGCTGAGCCGGTCGGCATCATCGCGGTCCAGCGTTTCGCTGTGCGGGATTGCTCGGCCGAGCCCCCTCCCTTCCGTGCCGGAATGAGCGCATGCGTTGCGGGCGTGTGCGCCCTGCGGTCTGTCCTTTTGTGATTGTCGGAGATGAGGCTTAGGCCGTAAGAACACCTGATAAGCCCGGAGACCGATCACAATGGACTTCGCACTGAGCGCGCAGCAGGAATCGATCCGCGACAGCGTCCTGAAGATTTGCAGCCGGTTCGACGATGCCTACTGGCTGGGGAAGGATCGCGACGGGGGCTTCCCCTACGAATTCTACGATGCCATGGCGCAGGCCGGCTGGCTCGGCATCTGCATTCCCGAACAGTTTGGCGGCTCCGGCCTCGGCATCACGGAAGCGGCGATCATGATGCGCGCCATTTCGGAATCCGGCGCCGGCATGGCCGGCGCGTCCGCGATCCATATGAACGTGTTCGGGCTCAATCCGGTGGTGGTGTTCGGCACCGACGCGCAGCGGGCGCGCATGCTGCCTGGCATCGTCGAGGGCCGCGAGAAGGCCTGCTTCGGCGTCACCGAGCCCAACACCGGCCTCAATACCACGCAGTTGAAAACCCGTGCGGAACGCCGGGGCGACCGCTATGTCGTCAACGGCCAGAAGGTGTGGATCTCGACCGCGCAGGTCGCGCACAAGATCCTGCTGCTGGCGCGCACGACCCCGCTCGAGGAGGTGAAGAGCCCGACCCACGGGCTCAGCCTGTTCTACGCGGATTTCGACCGCGAGCGTGTCAAGGTCCACGAGATCGACAAGATGGGCCGCAAGGCTGTCGACTCCAACGAGCTGTTCTTTTCCGATTTCGAGATTCCGGTGGACGACCGCATCGGCGAAGAAGGCCGCGGTTTCGAATACATTCTCCACGGCATGAATCCGGAGCGCGTGCTGATCGCAGCCGAAGCCGTCGGGCTCGGCAAGCTGGCCCTGTCGCGGGCGGCGGCCTATGCCCGGCAGCGCATCGTGTTCAACCGGCCGATCGGACAGAATCAGGCGATCCAGCATCCGCTGGCGAAGAACTGGATCGATCTCGAGGCGGCGTGGCTGATGACGCTGTCGGCGGCGTGGCAATACGATCAGGAACTGCCGTGCGGGCCGGCGGCCAATGC
>JAFKES010000110.1 GCA_017308495.1 Afipia sp. | reverse complement strand
CGACGAGCTGGTCCGCGACGGGACCCCGGCCGAGAATTCCTACAATTCCGCACATGCGGGGCGTGATCTCCGGATTGCCGCAATGCGGCCCTTTGTAACGAGGAATAACACAATCCCGCCTCAACATTTGTTGCGGTTTGAGACAGGGTAAAGCGTTAACGAAATCATAGCGATAGGCCAAGCCTCTCGCACGTTCACAGTAAGCTCCCGAATTCTATCTGACGCGGGAATCGGCATGGTCGTTACGTTGTGGACGCAGCTCTGAGAAACGCCCTGCGCCATCTCCTGATGTGATAGATCAGACACCACGGAGTTTCTCAAGGACCGATCGTGGCCCCGACCGAGCCAATATGTGAAGCATGCGGCGGCGTATCATCGCCGCGATCATCGTGGCTATGTGTATGCCCGAGATGCGGATTTCAACAATCCTCCCTTACCGCAGGCCCCGGAACCGGCATCGAAGGAATTGAGCAACTCCGAAAAGTAAACTTCGAACGACTGCTCGCCGCCATTGAGCAGATTTTTCCTTTGAAGGGCCGCCGCGTGCTTGAAATCGGCGCTGCGAAAGGATGGTTCCTGCAAGCGGCGTTGTCTCGCGGCGCATCCGTCACCGGTGTTGAACCGGAAACAGCGGCCGCGAATATCTCACGCGAGGCAGGTTTAGACGTAGAGGAAGGTCTGTTTCCGGCCGCACCGCGAGACCGGGGGCCCTATGACGTCATCGTCTTCAACGACGTTTTTGAACACATCCCGAATCCCGCGCTCGCCGCCACCCATCTGGACGAACTGCTGACACCGGGCGGTCTGCTCGTCATCAATCTTCCGAACAGTGAAGGCGCGCTTATGGAATGCCATCTCCCCATGTCAGCTATTTCTCACCAGACAATCTGAAACTTCTGATCGAACGGTCAACACCCCTGCGACGCGTTGCGAGCGGCAGGCTTCTGACGGTTACGCGCAGCGATTTGAAAGTGCGCGTTCAGAGTCAGTCGATGGGACTTCCGTGGTGGGCTTCATATGCTGTGATCTGGGTACTTACTTTTGTGTTACCGGCATTGCCTCCGGACATCCAGTTAGCGATGTTCAGGAAGCCCGCTCCTTCATCGCCCAATCTCACTTAGATCCTTTGGGCTTGCGATTGAGCATTTTCATCTCGCGGAATCGCTTGGCCCAGCCTTCGCGGCTTGCCTGCGGGCTGCGTTCGACCGTCAGCGCGTCGTCCGGCACGTCCTTCGTGATCACCGATCCGGAGCCGATATAGGCCCCCGCGCCGATCTTGACCGGCGCCACCAGCGACGAATTCGAGCCGACGAACGCGCCCGCGCCGATGTTGGTGCGGTGCTTGTCGAAGCCGTCGTAGTTGCAGGTGATGGTGCCTGCGCCGATGTTGGCGTTGGCGCCGATATGGGTGTCGCCGATGTAGCTCAGGTGATTGACCTTGGCGCCGGCGTCGATTTCGGCAGCCTTGGTCTCGACGAAATTGCCGATGCGCACGCCATCGCCGAGCACGGTGCCGGGCCGCAGCCGCGCGTAAGGGCCGATGGATGCGTTGGCGCCGATGCGCGCGCCGACGACGTTCGAGAACGAATGGATCACCGCGCCATCGCCGATGGCGACGCCAGCGCCGATCACCACGAAAGGCTCGATGGTCACGTCCTTGCCGAAGGTCGTATCCGCCGACAAGAAGACGGTCTCCGGCGCGATCATGGTTACGCCCGCATCGAGCGCGGCCTGCCGCAGCCGGCGCTGCATCGCCTGCTCGGCCTCCGCCAATTGCGATTTGGTGTTGATTCCGCGCACTTCGTCCTCATCGGTTTCGATCACCGCCGCACGCAGCCCGAGTTCGCGCGCGATGGCGACGGCATCCGTCAGATAGTATTCGCCCTTGCTGTTGCCATTGCCGATGCGGTCGAGAATTTGCAGCGCGGTGTTGCCGGCGAACGCCATCACGCCGGCATTGCACAGCGTCACCGCGCGCTCAGCCTCGCTGGCATCCGCCTGCTCGCGGATGGCCACCAGCCGGTCGCCGTCCACCAGCAGCCTGCCGTAGCCGGTGGGGTCGGCGGCGCGGAATCCCAGAACCGCCAGCGCCGCGCCGTCTTGCAGCGCCGCGCGCAACCGCCGGAACGTCTCCGCGCCGATCAGCGGCGTATCGCCGAACGCGATCAGAATATCGTCCGCACCGGCGGCGATGGCGTCGCGCGCAGCCAGCACCGCATGCGCGGTGCCGAGCCGCTGCGTCTGCACGAAGGTCTTCGCGTCCGGGCGGACACGTACGATCTCGTCGATTACTGCCCGATGATCGGGACCGACCACTACCGCAACCGCATCTCCGGTTCCGGCCGGCGCTGCCGCGAGCACATGGGAGACCAGAGGCCGACCCGCCACGGGGTGAAGCACCTTGGGCAGGCTGGAGCGCATGCGGGTGCCTTCGCCCGCCGCCAGCACGATGGTGAGAGTGGTTCTGCCCGACATGCGGTTTCCTTGCACTGCATAAAACGCGACGGCCCCTCACTACCCGAGAGCGCGAAGCGACAAAAGCCCTTTGGCCACGCCCGCACCGCGCGCGGGAGCCGGCTTCCTGTTACTGTTTACACGATGATTCGCCGGGGCCACGGGAGGGCCGCACCCGCGCTATGACCAAAGACCGCAACCAGCTCCGGGACGATGTGGCGGGCGACGACGGCAGCGGCTGGCTGGGCAGGTTTCTCGCCGAGGAGGACGAGTTCGACCGCCGCACGCTGTGGCGGCTGGCCTCGTGGGGCGTCGGTGCTGTGGGCATTCTTGTCGTTGCCATTCTCGCCAGTCAGTCGCCTGCTGCCATGCGCCGGGACCAGCAGGCCGCGGCCGAGATCGCCCGGCAGTCCCAGCAGGTGCAATGGATCGCCAAGGAAAGCCAGGCCAAGGCCCGCGAACTTGCCGCCGCCGTCGATACCCTGAACGGCGATCGCGACCGGCTTTATGCGCGTGTGACTCAACTGGAACAGGGACTGGATTCGGTCACCGGCGCGTTGGCGCGGCCCGCTGCGACAGCCCCTCCTCCCCCTGCGTCCATCGCTCCCGCGCTCCAGCAAGCTGTTGCCGCGCCAGTCACCGAAGGCGGCTTGATCGGGCCCGTGCTGCCATCCGACGCCAAGGCGGAAATCACGCTGCCGAAGATCGCATCCGTCGCGACCACCATTCCCGCAACGGCCGCTTCGACAGCGAAACCAGCCGATCATCCGCCTCCAGATCATGATCATCAGGCTGCGACCGCGCCGGCATCCGGCAAGACCGAGCCGGTGACCACGATAGCATTGGCGGCCCCCGTGCCGGGCGTGAGCGAACCCGCCACCGGCAGCGAGGTGGTCCGCACGGAATTCGGCGTCGATCTCGGCGGCGCCAATTCCATCGAGGGATTGCGCGGGCTGTGGCGCGGCGTCGTCAAGGCTCATCCCGAGCCGTTCGCGTCGCTGCAGCCTCGCATCCTGATCAGGGAACGTAACGACGGCTGGGGCATGCAGTTGCGGCTGGTGGCGGGCCCGCTGTCGGACGCCGCTGCGGCGGCGAAGATCTGCGCGCCGCTGACCGAAAGCAGCCGCGCCTGCGACACCACCGTGTTCGAAGGCCAGCGCCTGACGCTGCAAAGCGAGCACAAGGCAGCAAAATCCGCGGGCATGAAAAAGCCGGAAGCCGCTACCCGTCCGACGAAACGGCGCGCCAAGCCCCAGCCGGAGCCGGTCGCCGAACCCAAGCCCAAGACCTCGTCGCTCGGCTCGTTCTTCAGTTCCAGATAAGCCGGTTTTTGCACGCGGAAGAGCGCCGCCGGGTTGTGTTGCCGCGCGATCCGAACCATAGTCCGCGCATGAAAAAAGAGCCGTTCCGACTGACCCCGTATCAGGTGCAATGGATTCTGGTGGTGGGCTTCGTCTCCATCGGATACGCGATCTACCTGCGCTATATGGCCATCGAATTTTCGCAGGTCAGGCTCGAATGCGAAGCCGGCCTGCAGACCATGCTGTGCAAGACGCGGCTGCTGGTGACGTATCTGTTCAAGCACTATGTGTTCGGTATCGCCGCGCTGGTCATCGCGGTCCTGCACGTGATCCGGCCGTCGATCGTCACGCTGACGGCGGGACTGGCCGCCGCCTGCTTCGGCATCGTGCTCTACAATATCGGATTGTCGGGCGTCGCGATCGCGCTGCTTATCCTGGGGTTTGCACGACCCGCGCCCGCGACAGCGTAAGCGCAAGCAACAGGTACAATCCGCAGGTCCATAGCGACTGCCAGTTGGCCGGGCCCTCGTTGAACCCGATATAGACCGCGCTGATCGCAAGCGTTCCCGCGAACACCGATTCGGCGATCGGGCGCTTGCCAGAGGTCGCCCGGTTGAGCGCGGTGAGCAGCAGGAACGGCACGATCGCCATTGTCAGCGTCGCGAACTGGAAATCCCGATAGCGCGGATCGAAGACAAAGCCGAGCGCCGTCTGCGTCGCCAGCGCGACGGTCACCAGCAACACGACGCCGAGAATGCGCTGCATGCGCGAACTGGTGCGATAGTCGCGCGGGCCGACCAGTTCGAGGAACGTGGGCAGCCCGCGGCCATACATCACCGTGTTGGCGACCACGAGCGGCGAGAGGATGGCGGCCGCGAACAGCAGGATGTTGACGGTCCAGCCGCCGACGCCGAGGCTTTCCACCATCATCTTGTCGATGGCGACGCCGAGCAGCGCACCGGCTCCGGTCGCGCTGATCGCCACCGTGATCCACGAACTCAGCCGCGGCGACCATGGCCTGCGGCGCAGGGTGAGCAGCGCCACGCCAAACACCAGGATGGACAACACCATGCCGGCGGCGGCGTAGGCCCTGGCGTTGGGGAAATTCGAGATCGGCTCGCCCGCCGGGTATTTCAACGCCCGGTCGCCATCGGCATAGAACAGGCCCCAATGACCGCCGACCGTACCTTCCCACATCCGCTTCCA
>JAFKES010000114.1 GCA_017308495.1 Afipia sp. | reverse complement strand
GCCCACGCCGAGAAGGTCACGCTGCACGCCACCGCGGAGGGCCGCGTGATCCTGCAATCCGGAACGCAGGCGATGGGGCAGGGGCTGCAGACCAGCTATTCGCAGATGGTCGCCGCCGCCCTCGGCGTTCCGCTCGATCGCATCGACGTTATTCAGGGCGACACCGACAAGGCCACCGGCGGCGGCAGCGTCGGGTCGCGCTCGCTGTTCGTCGGCGGCACCGCCGCCGTGGTCTCGGCGGGCGATCTGATCGAGAAGGCGCGCGAGAAGGCGTCCCACAAGTTGGAGGCCGCCGTCGATGACATCGAATATGGCGACGGCATGCTCACGGTGGTCGGCACCGACCGCCGCGTCAGCCTGTTCGATCTCGCCAGGGATGAGGTGGACGCGCGCCTGACCGTGGACAGCAAGGGCGAGGTCGACGGGCCGACCTGGCCCAACGGCACCCACATCTGCGAGGTCGAGATCGATCCCGACACCGGCGTCACGCGGGTGGTGCGCTACACCACGGTGGACGATGTCGGCGTGGCGATCAATCCGATGCTGGTCACCGGGCAGGTGCATGGCGGCGTGGCGCAGGGCATCGGTCAGGCGCTCTACGAGGGCGTGACCTACGACGCCTCGGGGCAATTGCTCACCGCGAGCTATCAGGATTACTGCATCCCGCGCGCCAGCGACATTCCGCACATCGAGGTGACGCTCGATGATTCCGCGCCCTGCGTCACCAATCCGCTCGGTGCGAAAGGTTGCGGCGAATCCGGCGCGATCGGCGGGCCGCCCTGTGTCGTCAACGGCGTGATGGATGCGCTGAGCGATCTCGGCATCGGCGCGTTGCAGACGCCGCTGACGCCGCAGAAGATCTGGGAGGCGATCCGGCAGGCGAAGGCCGAACGGGTGGCTTGAGCACGGATGCGGTTTACCGCGGCCCCTCACCGGCCGCGCGTAGCGCCCTTAAGCCTTCGCGGTAGGTCGGATAGGCCAGCGTGACGCCGAGTTCAGTGCGCAGCAGATCGTTCCGCGCCCGCTTGTTCTCGGCATAGAACGAGCGCGCCATCCCGGTCAGGCCCGCGTCATCGAGGGCGATCTCCGGCGGCGGCGTCAGGCCGCACAGTTGCGCCGCATAGGCCACCACGTCCTGCGCCGGGGCCGGCTCGTTGTCGGCGACGTTGTAGATCGCGCCGGCGCGCGGCCGCGCCAGCGCGGCGTCGAGCACGCGCGCGATGTCCTCGACATGGATGCGGTTGAACACCTGTCCCGGCTTGACGATCCGTTTCGCCGTGCCGTTCGCCAGTTGCGCCAGCTGATTGCGGCCGGGACCGTAGATGCCGGCGAGGCGGAAAACCTGCACCGCGATGTTGTGCTGCGCGCCGAAGGCGAGCCACGCCTGTTCGGCCTCCGCGCGTTCGATCGAGCGGGCGTTGGTCGGCGTCGCGGGCGTCTGCTCGTCGACCCACGCTCCGCCATGATCACCATAGACGCCGATGGTCGAGAGATAGCCGATCCAGCGCAGATTCGGCGCGGCGGCGATGCGCGGTCCGTAAGCCGCCAGCACTGGATCGCCCGACAGGCCGGGCGGCACGGAGATCAGCAGGGCGTCGCAGGCCTCAAGAGCGGCGTCGATCGCGCTGTCGCGGCCCTCGGGCCCGAACACATGCGCCGCGATGCTTTGGGCGGACAGTCGCGCAGCCTTCTCGCGGGTCCGCACGGTTCCACCGACATGATCGCCGTGCGCGATGCGATGCGCGGCAAAATAGCCGGCGCTGAACCCGAGACCAAAAATGAAGAGGTTCACGAAAGCCTCTGTTCAAGAGAGGTGATGCGACGTACCTATCGGCTCACCAAAAGGCTTTCAAGACAGGAGCGCCGGGTTGAGCGAATACGCCCCGCTGTCCGACTATCTGTCGCGCCAGACCGCGACCGAACTGATCCTGACCTTCGACCAGATCGAGGAACTCCTCGGCTTTGCGCTGCCGCGTGCGGCGCAGCGCGCGTCATGGTGGGAGAAGGAGCGCAACCCGGAGAATGCGCGCCCGCAACGCGACGCCATCCGCGACGGCGGTTACGAGGCGACGCGCCTCGCCGACGGCAGGGGCGTGCGCTTTCGCCGGCTGTCGGCCGGGCGCTACAAATCGTGGGTGTGACGGACGGCCGTCTTTGTGCGGCGCAAAAATATTTGCATCGGTTGCAATGTCCCGCTGCGAAAGTTCAATGCCTCGCGGCGCGACGATCCGGCTATATAGAGCGGGCTCAAACAAAAGAATGATCAGGGAGTTCTTCATGACATCGAAATTTCTCGCGGCCGCCGTCGCGGCCTTTAGCGTGACGACGGCGCTGCCGGCCTGGGCTGACGTCAAGATCGGCATTCTCAACGATCAGTCGGGCGTCTATGCCGACTACGGCGGCAAGACGTCGATCGAGGCCGCCAAGATGGCGGTGGAAGATTTCGGCGGCGAGGTGCTGGGCGGCAAGATCGAGATCGTCGCGGCCGACCACCAGAACAAGCCCGACGTCGCGGTCAGCATCGCGCGCAAATGGTACGACACCGATGGTGTCGACATGATCACCGAGCTCACGACCTCATCGGTTGCGCTCGCGGTTCAGGAACTCACCAAGGAAAAGAAGAAGGTCAACATCGTGGTCGGTGCGGCCACCTCGGCGCTTACTGGCGCGGCGTGTTCGCCTTACGGCTTCCACTGGGCGTTCGACACCCACGCGCTCGCGGTTGGCACCGGTGGCGCGATGGTGAAGGCCGGCGGTGATAGCTGGTATTTCATGACGGTGGACTACGCCTTCGGCCACGCGCTGGAGAAGGACACCAGCGACGTGGTGAAGGCGGCGGGCGGCAAGGTGCTCGGCGCGGTGCGGATTCCGCTCAATACCTCCGACTACTCGTCGTTCCTGCTGCAGGCGCAGGGCTCCAAGGCCAAGGTGGTGGGTCTCGCCAATGCCGGCGCCGACACCATCAACTCGATCAAGCAGGCGGCGGAGTTTGGCATCGTCACCGGCGGCCAGAAGCTGGCGGCGCTGCTGCTGACGGCGTCGGAAGTGCATGGCCTCGGTCTCAAGGCGGCGCAGGGCACGGTGCTGACCGAGAGCTTCTACTGGGACCTCAACGACAAGACCCGCGCCTTTGGCGAGCGGTTCTACAAGCGCACCGGCCGCATGCCGAGCATGATCCAGGCCGGCACCTATTCGTCGACGCTGTCCTACCTGAAGGCGGTAAAGGCCGCCGGAACCAAGGACAGCGATGCCGTGGTCAAGAAACTGAAGGAGCTGCCGGTGGACGACGCCTTCACCACGGGCGGCAAGGTGCAGGCGAACGGCCGCATGGTCGCCGACCTGTTCCTGTTCGAAGTCAAGAAGCCGGAGGAGAGCAAGCGCCCCTGGGACTACTACAAGCTGCTCGCCAAGGTGCCCGGCGACACCGCCTATCCCACCGCCAAGGACAGTGGCTGCCCGTTCACGAAGTAAGATCAGCCTCGCTGATGACGGCCCGGCGCGGATCCGCGCCGGGCCGTCGCGTTGTTTCCATCATGCTGGAGAGCCATCCCATGTCGGTCCGTATCGTCGATGTCCGCGAGATCACCAAGCCGATCGCCTCGCCGATCCGCAACGCCTATATCGATTTCTCCAGGATGACGACGAGCCTCGTCGCGGTGGTCACTGACGCGGTGCGCGACGGCAAGCGTGTGGTCGGCTACGGCTTCAATTCCAACGGCCGCTACGGACAGGGCGGGCTGATCCGCGAGCGTTTCGCGCCGCGGCTGCTGGAAGCCGATCCGAAATCGCTGCTTGATGCCTCGGGCGACAACATCGACCCCGACAAGGCGTGGGCCGCGATGATGTCGAACGAGAAGCCCGGTGGCCATGGCGAACGCTCGGTCGCGGTCGGCACCCTCGACATGGCGATCTGGGACGCGGTGGCGAAGATCGCCGGCCAGCCGCTGTTCCGTCTGCTGGCGCAGCGCCATGGCCGCGAGGCCGATCCGCGCGTGTTCGTCTATGCCGCCGGCGGCTATTACTATCCCGGCAAGGACAACTCCGCCTTGCGCGCCGAGATGCGCGGCTATCTCGACCGCGGCTACAATGTCGTCAAGATGAAGATCGGCGGCGCGCCGCTCGCCGAGGACCGCGCGCGCATCGAGGCGGTGCTGGCCGAGATCGGCAGTCAGGCGCAACTGGCGGTCGACGCCAACGGCCGCTTCGACCTCGAAACCGGCATCGCCTATGCCAAGATGCTGCGCGACTATCCGCTGTTCTGGTACGAGGAAGTCGGCGATCCGCTCGACTTCGCCCTGCAGGCGGCGCTGGCCGAGTTCTATCCCGGTGCCATGGCCACCGGCGAGAACCTGTTCAGCCATCAGGACGCGCGCAATCTCATCCGCTATGGCGGCATGCGGCCCGATCGCGACTGGTTGCAGTTCGACTGCGCCCTGTCTTACGGCCTGTGCGAATATCTGCGCACCCTCGACGTGCTGAAAACCCACGGCTGGTCGCCGGCGCGCTGCATTCCCCATGGCGGCCACCAGATGTCGCTGAACATCGCCGCCGGCCTCGGCCTCGGCGGCAATGAGAGCTACCCCGACCTGTTCCAGCCCTATGGCGGCTTCCCCGACGGCGTGCGCGTGGAAGGTGGCCACATCGTCATGCCCGATCTTCCGGGCATCGGTTTCGAGGGCAAATCCGATCTTTATGCCGAGATGAAGGCGCTGGCGGCCTGATGCTCCGCTGCGGCGGATCGGCGCGGAAGCTGGCGACGTCGTGCCGCAGATGTGGCGCGCCGGCCCCGCACCGCGCTGCGAATGCAGATTAAAACCTTTCTAATCTGACGTCGGATCGCGCTTCTTTGGCTTGATCACGGGCTATCATCAGTCCAGTTGATGGCGCATGGGATACGCGACATGACCGTGACCGAAGACACAGTGGGCAGGACGCCGCATACCATGCTGGGCGCAGCCGAGCGCGGCTTTCGCGGCCGGATCGGCGCCATCACGGTCGCTGTCGATCACAACGGCGTCCCGGCGGTCGAAATCGAGCGGCGGCTGCTGGAACTCGGTTTCGTCGAGGGCGCGATGGTGGAAGTGCTGCATGAGGGGCCGGTCGGGCGGGACCCGATCGCGGTGCGGGTCAACAACACGACCATCGCGCTGCGCCGTCGTGAAGCGATGGCCATCCACGTGACCTGATCGGACAGACGGACATGACGATTGCGACGGAGCCGGGGGCAAGGCGCTTTGCCCTGGTCGGCACGCCCAACAGCGGCAAGACGGCATTGTTCAATGCCCTGACCGGCAGCCGCCAGAAGGTCGCGAACTATCCGGGCGTGACGGTGGAGCGCAAATCCGGCCGGTTCCAGACGCTGTCGGGGCACTGGGTCGATCTCGTCGATCTCCCCGGCACCTATTCCCTGCGCGGGCGTAGTCCCGACGAGGATATCACCCGCGATGCCGTGCTCGGCCACCTCAACAACGAGCCGCCGCCCGATCTTCTCCTCTGCGTCGCCGACGCCACCAATCTGCGGGTCGCGCTGCGGCTGGTGACCGAATTGAAGCAGGCCGGGCGGCCGATGCTGCTCGTCCTCAACATGATCGATATTGCGCGCCGGCGTGGCATCGACATCGATCTCGACCGGATGTCGGCCGAACTCGGCATTCCGGTGGTCACCTCCACCGCGGTGCGCCGCGCCGGGCTCGACGACCTGCTGCGCCGGCTCGACCAGCTTGCGGCCGGCGGCGGCGCGGGCCAGGCGGTGGCGAGCACTTGGACGCCGCCGAGCAACGCCGATCTGCGCGCGGCGCAGCGCGAGGCCGACCGGGTTATCGCGGCCGCCGTCAGCGAGCCGAAGCGGCCCGAGACGCTGACCGGCCGCATCGATGCGGTTTTGCTGCATCCGGTGGCTGGCCTAGTTATCCTGCTGTGCGTGCTGTTCATCATGTTCCAGGCGGTGTTCGCGGGGGCGAAGCCCGCCATGGATCTGATCGCGGATGCCTTCAGCGCGCTCGGCATGCGGGCCCATGATCTCCTGCCCGACGGCCTGCTGCAGAGCTTCGTCCAGAACGGCGTGATTTCCGGCGTTGGCAGCGTGCTGGTGTTCCTGCCGCAGATCATGATCCTGTTCCTGTTCATCCTGCTCCTGGAAGACGTCGGCTACATGGCGCGGGCGGCGTTCCTGATGGACCGCATCATGGGCGGCGCGGGGCTGCATGGCCGCGCCTTCATTCCGCTGCTGTCGAGTTTCGCCTGCGCCATTCCCGGCATCATGGCGACGCGGGTGATCGACAACCGGCGCGACCGGTTGACCACGATTCTGGTCGCGCCGCTGATGACGTGCTCGGCGCGCATCCCGGTCTACACGCTGCTGATCTCCGCCTTCATTCCGGATCAGAAAGTGCTCGGCGTGTTCGGCCTGCAGGGGCTGGTGATGTTCGGCCTCTATGCCGTCGGCATCGCCAGCGCACTCGCGGTGTCGTTCGTCGCCAATCGTTTCTTCTGGCGCGAGAGCGCGACTCCGCCTTTCATGCTGGAGCTGCCGGATTACAAGCTGCCGCAGCTGCGCAGCGTCGCCATGGCGCTCTATGCCCGGGTCAAGGCGTTCCTGTATCGCGCCGGCACCACGATTTTCTCCATGATGGTGTTGATCTGGTTCCTGGCCTCGTTCCCCCGCCCGCCCGCAGGCGCGACCGAGCCCGCCATCGACTACAGCCTCGCCGCCATACTGGGGCGCTGGATCGAGCCGGTGCTGGCGCCGGTCGGCTTCAACTGGCAGATCAGCGTGGCGCTGATCCCGGGCATGGCCGCGCGCGAGGTGGCGGTGGCGTCGCTCGGCACCGTCTATGCCATCGCCGGCGGTGACGACGTGGCGGCGGAGGTTGGCCAGAGGATCGCGAGCGAATGGAGTCTCGCCACGGCGCTGGCGCTGATCGCGTGGTACATCTTCGCGCCGCAATGTGCCTCGACGCTGGCGGTGATCCGGCGCGAGACCGGCGGCTGGCGTTTCATGTTCATCACCTTCGCCTACATGCTGACGCTGGCCTATCTCGCCGCCTTCATCACCTATCGCATCGCCGTCGCGTTGGGCTGGGGATAGGGCCGGGCGGCCGCAACCACCTTCGCCTCGGCACCGCCGCGGCTGTGGGTCGATCGTATGCGCGGCAAGGGCTGCGACCGTGCCGGACTGGCCGCGGGATTATGGCGGCGGCCTCGACGGCGAAGACACCAAAATCCTGCGCCAGAAGACGCGGCACTCCGCGCCTCTTTTCATATCGATGAATCCGATTTCAACGTGCAGAATTACTCGTTTGCTAAAATCATCGCGTCGCCTAGATTCGAGATGGGCCGCACGTGCGCGGCAGAAAGGATCGAGCCGATGTCCATCTTGAAACAGGCGCAATCAGTGTGGCCGCAGGCGTGTGCGTCATCGCCGCAGGCGCTCGGCACGTGGCTGACGTGCATGATCGCGGTTGCGATGCCGCGACCGGATGCGGCGACTGTCGTCGCATTCGTTACCCGCAGCGTCCGCCCGATGGCGTATGTCCCCGTCAGGAATTCCGTCCGGCCGCGCGGGCGCATCGCCCGGTAGCCGATTTCACGTCGTCTGAGAGTGGTGTGTCCGCCATCCCGCGGTGAGCCATTCTTCCTCAAACTGATGGCCGCCTGTTTTCAGCCGGCCATCTTTTTTGCCGGGTGGCCACGACGTCGTTGCGACGCGTCGTGAGTGACGGCCTTGTGGCGGCGCGCGTTGGCGCTTGACGCCCCGATCCCTGTCCTGACAGATGGCTGGGCTGCCCTCGCATAGGCAGAACGGAACAGCGCCAACCGCGCCTGATCGGGATAGCCGGGATATGACGCCGCCGCACATCGGCTCGGCCGCCGATGAGGACGCCATCGACGAGACCTCGATCCGCTATCCGGGCTGGCCCGTTGTCGGGGTCTGCTTTCTGGTCGCGACATTCGCATGGGGCGCCGGTTTCTATGGCCAGGGCGTCTATCTCGCGGAATTGCACCGCTTGCGCGGCTGGCCCGCGTCGCTGATTTCTACCGCCACCACGTTCTATTACCTGATCAGCTCGCTGCTCGTAGTATTCGTCAGCGAGGCGATCCGCGTGCTGGGACCGCGGCGGCTCCTGATCGTGGGGATTCTCTTCATGGCGGCGGGCACGGCGCTGGTCGGTCAGGTGACCGCGCCATGGCAGCTTTACGGAGTTTATGCGCTGATTGCCGCCGGCTGGGCCAGCACCAGCGTTGCAGCCATCAACAACACCCTCGGCCTGTGGTTCGACAAGCGGCGCGGCATGGCCATCAGTCTGGCGCTGAACGGCGCGAGTTGCGGCGGCATCGTCGGAGTGCCGCTGCTGGTGGGCGCCATCGGATGGTTCGGCTTTCCCGCCACTTCCATCGGCGCGGCGCTGACGATGATCGCGCTCGCGGTGCCGGCGATCCTGATCTGGGTCGGCCGGCCGCCGGTGCGCGTGCCGCCGGCGAACACCGTGCCGGGAGAAAGGCCCGCCGCCGCGCGTTCGGCCACGCAGATCCGCAACGCGGCGTTTCGTGATCTGTCGTTCTGGACGATCACCGTGCCGTTCGCCCTCCTGCTGGTGGCGCAGGTGGGTTTCATCGTGCACCAGATTTCATTTCTCACCCCCGCCATGGGCCGCGAGCGCGCCGGCCTGACGGTGGCGCTGATGTCGGTGATGGCGGTGGTCGGGCGTGTCGTGTTCGGCGCTGTGGTTGACCGGCTCGACCAGCGCAAGGCGTCGGCGGCCTCGGCCGTCAGTCAGGCGCTGGCGCTGGTGATCATGATCAACACCCGCGACGAGGTCGCGCTGTTCGCGGCCAGCGCGCTGTTCGGATTTTCGGTCGGCAACATGATCACGCTGCCGTCCCTGATCCTCGTTCGGCGTGCTGGTCAGTCTGGTGACGGCGATCGGCCAGTTCGCCTATGCGTTCGGACCGGGCCTGATCGGACTGCTGCGCGATGCGTTCGGCAGCTACACCGTGCCATTCTATGTCTGTGTCGCATTGCAGATCGCCGCGGCGGCGATCGTTCTGGTACGCTCCCGAGCCGGGCCGGCGCTGTAATCAGGTGACCCGGTCCCGCAACAGCGCCTCGACATCGAGCCGCCGCGTGAACATCGCCAGCGATCCATCCGCGTGGCGCGGCCATTCCTCCTGCGGCCGGTCGCGATAAAGCTCGACGCCGTTGTCGTCGGGATCGCGCAGATATAGCGCCTCGCTGACGCCGTGGTCGCTGGCGCCGTCGAGGGCAATGCCGGCCGACACCACCCGGTGCAGCGCATCCGCCAGCGCCGCGCGGGTGGGATAGAGGATGGCGGTATGGAACAGCCCGGTGGTGCCGGGCGGCGGCGGCTTGCCGCCCTTGCTCTCCCAGGTATTGAGGCCGATGTGATGATGATAGCCGCCGGCCGACACGAACGCGGCCTGATCGCCGTAGCGCTGCATCAGTTCGAACCCGAGTACGCCCTGATAGAAGGCCAGCGCGCGTTCGAGATCGGAGACCTTGAGATGGACGTGACCGATCCGCGTGCCGGCCACGACCGGCCGGAACGAGGACGTGCTGGTGTCGTCGGGCATCTTGTGTCTCTCCATCGGCGCAAGTCTGGTTCACGGCGATGTATGAGCGCGACGCTCACGGCACAAGGTCGGAGACTTCGCCGTCCGGCAATTCCACTTCGAAGGTATTGAGGGTCATCGACACCAGCGTGTAGTAGCCGAGCAGGCCGACCAGCTCGACCACGCCGCGCTCGCCGAGAATTGAGAGCGCCTTGTCGTAAAGCGGCTTCGGCACCACGCGGTTCTCGTGCAGCGATTCGCTGAACTCATAGACGATCTGCGCTTTCGGGTCGTCGAAATCGGGCACCCGGCGGTGGTTGATGGCGTCGATGATGGCGGCATCGAGCCCGGCTTCCAGCGCCATCTTCTTGTGGGCGTACCATTCGTATTGCGCGCTCCAGGCGCGCGCGGTGACGAGGATCGCCAGTTCGGAATAGCGCGGCCCCAGCGTGGTGTCGTAGCGCAGGAAGGCACCGAGGCGGCTGGCGTGGCGCGCGAGGTCCGGCGCGTGGATCCAGGCGCGCAGCGGCGGCGTCACCACCCCGCGCTTGCTCGAGACCGATTCCTCGTAGATGGCTTTCTGGTCGGCGTTGATTTCGCCAGGCGAAAGCGTTCGCAGCCGCATCAGTCTGTCCTCCGGTGTCCTTGATCCGGCGAGTATAGCCGCTCGGCCGTGTGGTTGGACACTGCGCTATCGGAGGATCGAGCACAACCACCCGCGACGTTTCCTCCGCGCGGGAGGGCACCGAAGTCATGCATCAGGAGTCATGTCGTCAATTTGGCCTTCAGGGCGTAAAGCGTGTCCAGCGCCTCGCGCGGCGACATTTCGTCGGGGCGCAGGGCGCGCAGCGCGTCTGCGATGCGGTCGGCTTCGCTCGGTGGCGGCGGTTCGGCGGCTTCGCGTGTCGGCACCGCGAACAGCGGCAGGTCGTCGGCCAGCGCGCGGGCGGCGGTGCCGCGATCCTGCGCCTCGAGTTTCGCCAGCACCGATTTCGCCCGCGCCACCACGGCGGCGGGCAGTCCGGCGAGCTTGGCGACCTGGATGCCGTAGGAGCGGTCGGCCGAACCCGGCAGCACCTCGTGCAGGAACACCACGTCGCCTTGCCATTCCTTGACGCGGACGGTGGCGTTGAACAGCCGCGGCAGCGTCTGCGCCAGCGCGGTGAGCTCGTGATAATGCGTCGCGAACAGCGCGCGGCATTTGTTCGATTCATGCAGGTGCTCGATCGACGCCCATGCGATCGACAGGCCGTCGAAGGTGGCGGTGCCGCGCCCGATCTCGTCGAGGATCACCAGCGCCCGCTCGGTGGCCTGGTTGAGGATCGCCGCGGTCTCCACCATCTCCACCATGAAGGTCGAGCGGCCGCGCGCGAGGTCGTCGGCCGCGCCGACGCGGGAGAACAGCCGGTCGACGATGCCGATCCGGGCGAGCTTCGCCGGCACGAAGCTGCCGATCTGCGCCATCAGCGCGATCAGCGCGTTCTGGCGCAGGAAGGTGGATTTGCCGGCCATGTTCGGGCCGGTGATCAGCCAGATCTGTCCAGACGATTGCGCCGGCCCCGGTGACAGGTCGCAGGCGTTGGCGATGAACGGCTGGCCGTCGCGCTTGAGCGCCTGCTCCACCACCGGATGGCGGCCGCCTTCGATGGCGAATTTCAGCGAGTCGTCGACCACGGGGCGCGTGTAATTTTCATCGACGGCCAGTTTTGCCAGCGCTGCGGTGACGTCGAGCAGCGCGAAGCCGTGGGCGGCGGTGCGCAGGTCGTCGCCGGCCGCCACCGCCTGCGCGCACAGCCGCTCGAAGATCTCCAGTTCGAGTCCGAGGGCGCGGTCGCCGGCATTGGCGATCTTGGCCTCGATCTCGCCAAGCTCGGTGGTGGTGAAGCGCACCTGCCCGGCCAGCGTCTGGCGGTGGATGAAGGTGGCGTTGAGCGGCGCCGCCATCAGTCTGTCGCCATGCTGCGCCGTGACCTCGACGAAATAGCCGAGCACGTTGTTGTGGCGGATCTTCAGCGCCTTGACGCCGGTGTCGTCGGCGTAACGCGCCTGCATGGCGGCGACCACGAGGCGCGAGGCGTCGCGCAGGTTGCGGGTCTCGTCGAGCGCGGCGTCGTAGCCGGCGCGCACGAAACCGCCGTCGCGACGCATGAGCGGCAATTCATCCGCGAGCGCGCGGGTGAATTCGTCGGCGAGCGTTCGTGACGGGCGGCGCAGCGCTTCCATGGCGTGGCCGATGTCGCGGGGCAGTGCCTCGATCCGCGCGAGCCGGTCGAGGGCGCGGTCGGCGGCAAGGAGACCGTCGCGCAGTGCCGCGAGATCACGCGGGCCGCCGCGCCCGACCGCCAGCCGCGCCAGCGCCCGCGACATGTCAGGCGCGGTTCGCAGGATGGCGTGCAGGTCGTCGCGCAATCCGCCGTCGGCGGCGAACGCCGCCACCGCATCGAGGCGATGGCCGATCGCCGAGGCGTCGGTGAGAGGGGCTGCGAGCCGCTGCGCCAGCAGTCGCGAGCCGGCCGCTGTCACGGTGCAATCGATGGCGTCGAGCAGCGAGCCGCGCCGCTCGCCGGTCAGCGTCCGCGTCAGTTCGAGATTGGCGCGGGTGGCGGGATCGATCGCCATGGTGGCGCCGGTGGTCTCGCGCGCCGGCGGCGACAGCGGCAGGCGCTGGCCGACCTGGGTGCGCTCCACATACGTCACGGCCGCCGCCGCCGCAGTGGCTTCGAGGCGCGACATTGCGCCGAAGCCGTCCATGGTGGCGACGGCGAAATAGTCGCACAGCCGCCGTTCGGCCGTGGCGGCGTCGAACACGTCGCGTGTCACCGGCGTCACCGCGGGCAGCGCGCGAAACAGCGCTGCAAGGTCGGGATCGGAATACAGCGCGTCGGTGACGATGACCTCGTTGGGATTGATCCGCGCCAGCGCCGCGCCGAGTTCGCCGGCGGCGCATTCGCTGACGATGAATTCGGCGGTGGAGATATCGATCCAGGCAAGCCCGATGCGATCGTCCTTCGCTGACGACGAGCGGGCGCGCGCGACCGCCAGCAGGTAGTTGTTGGCGCGGGCGTCGAGCAGGGTGTCCTCGGTCAGCGTGCCCGGCGTCACCAGCCGCACCACGTCGCGCCGCACCACGCTCTTGTTGCCGCGCTTCCTGGCTTCGGCGGGGTTCTCGGTTTGCTCGCACACCGCGACGCGATGGCCGAGCGCGATCAGCCGGTGCAGATAGTCGTCGGAGCGCTCTACCGGCACGCCGCACATCGGGATGTCCTCGCCCATGTGCTTGCCGCGCTTGGTCAAGGTGATGCCGAGCGCGCGCGAGGCGACCTCGGCGTCGCCGAAGAACAGCTCGTAGAAATCTCCCATCCGGTAGAACAGCAACAGCCCGGGATTGGCGGCCTTGATCTCGAGGTACTGTTCCATCATCGGCGTGACGCGGCTGGCCGCCTCGGGGGCGGCGGGCGCGGTGTCGGGCGATGCGGGCGGCGTGGAATGCATGGTCATGGCGGCGAACACTAGCAAAGTTCTTCCGCAGGGTGGAATTGTCGGCGGCGTTTTCCACGCCTTGCAGCGGCGGGCACGGCTGCCCTGCGCGGCTGGGTGTCGTTTCCAGCATCGATGATTTGACGCGCCGGATGCCGCTTCCTACAACTCGACCAACCGGAAGCGGACGCCCGGACGTCCGCGGCACCTTCAGGGAGAGCGACAATGCGTGACGTGTACATTTGCGATGCGGTGCGGACGCCGATCGGCCGCTTCGGCGGATCGCTGGCCAAGGTGCGCGCCGACGATCTGGCCGCCGCCCCGATCAAGGCGCTGATGGCGCGCAATCCGCAGGCCGACTGGGGCGCGCTGGACGAAGTGTCCTACGGCTGCGCCAACCAGGCCGGCGAAGACAACCGCAATGTCGCGCGCATGGCGCTGCTGCTGGCCGGTCTGCCGGATACGGTGCCGGGCATGACCGTGAACCGGCTGTGCGCCTCGGGTCTCGATGCGGTCGGCGGCATGGCGCGGGCGATCCGCGCCGGCGAGATCGATTTCGCCATCGCCGGCGGCGTCGAATCCATGACCCGCGCGCCGTTCGTCACCGGCAAGGCGTCCGAGCCGTTCCAGCGCAGCATGGAGAGCTTCGACACCACCATCGGCTGGCGCTTCATCAATCCGCTGATGAAGCAGCAGTACGGCGTCGAGTCGATGCCGGAGACCGGCGAGAACGTCGCGGAAGATTTCCAGATCTCGCGCGCCGATCAGGACGCCTTCGCGATCCGCTCGCAGCAGCGCGCCGGCAAGGCGATCGCGGCCGGTTACTTCGCGGAAGAAATCATCCCGATTCAGACGCCGGGCGGCAAGGCCGGGCCGATCACCGTGGACAAGGACGAGCATCCGCGTCCCGAGACCACGCTGGAAGGTCTCGCCAAGCTGCGGCCGATTGTGCGGCCCAACGGCACGGTGACGGCGGGCAACGCCTCGGGCGTCAACGACGGCGCGGCGGCGATCATCCTCGCCTCCGAGGAGGCGGTGAAGAAGCACGGATTGAAACCGCGCGCGAAGCTGCTCGGCCACGCTTCGGCCGGCGTCGCGCCGCGCGTCATGGGCATCGGTCCGGTGCCGGCGGTGCGCAAGCTGCTCGACCGGCTCGGTCTCAAGATCGGCGCGATCGATCTGATCGAGTTGAACGAGGCGTTCGCCTCGCAGGGCATCGCGGTGTTGCGTCAGCTCGGCGTCAAGGAGGATGCCGATTTCGTCAATCCGCACGGCGGCGCCATCGCGCTCGGCCATCCGCTCGGCATGAGCGGCGCGCGCCTGGTGCTGACGGCGGTACACGGACTGGAAAAGCGCGGCGGCAAATACGCGCTGGCCACCATGTGCGTCGGCGTCGGGCAGGGCGCGGCGGCGGCGATCGAGAAGGTCGACTGATTCTCAATCGTCGTGCCCGGGCTTGTCCCGGGCATCCACGCCCGTCTTTCTTTTCTCGCCGCTCTCGCGCTACTCCATCACCGCGGCATGGTCCGGCGTCTGCTGGCGCATCGCGGCCTTGGTCGAGCCGATCATCGCCGCCAGCGGCGCGGCGCACAGGGTGACGATCATCACCATCTGATAGTCCCATGAGAAGGCGATGATCTGGGCCTGCAGACTGATCAGCACATCCATCATGGCGCGGCCGGCGTCGGTGCCCATGTTGAGGACACCGGCGACATCCGGCATCTGCAGCGCCTGATTGAACGGCGTCACGTTCTCGTTGATGATGGCGTAGGCCTCGCGCCCACCTTCGGTGAGCTTGGCGATGACAATGGAAATTCCCACCGAACTCGCGACGTTGCGGATCAGGGTGAGCATCGCGGTGCCGTCGGTGCGCAGGGACTGGGGCAGCGTCATGAACGATACCGTGCTCAGCGGCACGAACACGAGGCCGAGACCAAAGCCCTGCGCGACGCTGACCACCACGATGGTCGGCACGCCGGTCTGATCGGTCCAGCCGGTCATGGCGAACAGCGAGGCCGTCATCAGCAGCATGCCGGTCGCGATCAGGGTGCGGGCCTCGATGGCTTTCATCAGGCGGCCCACCAGCATCATGGCGATGAAGGTGCCCGCGCCGCGGGTCGCCAGCAGCAGGCCGGCAGTCATGATTGGATAGCCGATCACGTTCTGCAGATAGGGCGAGGCCAGCGCCATGGTGCTGTAGAGTACGAGGCCCATCACCGCCATGAAGATGCAGCCGGACAGGAAATTGCGATCCCTGAAGATCGCGAACTGGATGAAGGGCCGCTCGGTGGTGAACGAATGGGCGAAGAAATAGTAGAACCCGACGATCGAGATGACCGTCTCTGCGACGATCTCGGGCGACTGGAACCAGCCGAGCTGCTCGCCGCGGTCGAGCGCGATCTGCATCGCGCCGATGCCGATGGCCAGCGCGCCGAAGCCGAACCAGTCGAATTTCAATTCACTGTCGGTGCGGGTCTCGTCCATGAATACGATCAGGCCCGCCACCGTGACGATGCCGAACGGAATGTTGACGAAGAACACCCAGTGCCAGGAATAGGTCTCGGTCAGCCACGCGCCGAGCGACGGCCCCATGATCGGGCCGAGCATCACGCCCATGCCCCAGATCGACATCGCCTTGGCGCGCTCGTGCAGGGCGTAGGAATCGAGCATCACCGCCTGCGACAGCGGCACCAGCGCCGCGCCGAACATGCCCTGCAGCAGCCTGAACAGCACCATCTGCGTGATGTCCTGGGCAAGGCCGCACATCACCGAGGCGATGGTGAAGCCGGTCGAGCACACGATGAACACCTTTTTGCGTCCGAAGCGGTTGGCGATCCATCCCACGGGCGCGGTCATGATCGCTGCGGCCACGATGTAGGAGGTCAGTACCCAGTTGATCTGGTCCTGCGAGGCCGACAGCGTGCCCTGCATATAGGGCAGCGCGACATTGGCGATGGTGGTGTCCAGCGCCTGCATGATCGTCGCGGTCATGGCGCAGATCGTCACCATGTTGCGGCGAAATCCCGGGACCGCCGCCGTGGAGGTTATGGCGGCGGCGGTCACCGGGTGTCCTCCTGCGCCGAGGCGGAGGAGAATCCGAGAAGGCCGGCGAGGGTGCGCCGGTGTCCAGTGTCGATCCAGACATAGGTGCTCATACCGGCCTTGAGCTTGCGGACGGCGGCGTCATTCTTGTCGAAATAGATGCGCACCGGCACGCGCTGCACCACCTTGACGAAATTGCCGGTGGAGTTCTGCGGCGGAAGGATCGCGAACTGCGCGCCAGTGCCGGGGCTGAGTGAGCCGACCTTGCCGACGAAGGTGTGATCGGGGAAGGCGTCGATCGACATGGTGACCGGCTGACCTTGCGCCACATAGGTCAGGTCGGATTCCTTGAGATTGGCGTCGACCCACGGGTTGGCGTCGTCGATGATGCTGAACACTGGCGCGCCCGCGGCGACGAAGCGGCCAAGCTGGATGCTGTCGACCTGAGTGGCAGTCCCATCGATCGGCGCGCGCAGCACCGTGTGGTCGAGGTTGCGTTGCGCCTGATCGCGCGCGGCCTGGGCCTGCACGTAGGGCGGGAACTGGTCGAGCGGCAGGTCGGGATTGCCAAGCAACTGGTTCTTCGCGTTGGCGAGCTGCTGCTGCAGCAGTTCGAGCTGGGCGCGGGCGAGAACGAGATTGGTGGTCGAGGTGTCGAGGTCGAGCTGCGAGCCGGACAGCGACTTCACCAGCGTGGTCTTGCGCTCGACGTCACGCTGCTTGAGGTCGACGCCTTCCCTGGCGAGCTGGAGCATCTGGGTGTAAGAGGCGAGATTGCTGCGCAGATTGTCGTAACTGGTCCTGGCGGTTTCCAGCGTCGCCTGAGCCTGCTGAAGCGCGAGGCGGAACGGAACCGGATCGATCTCGAACAATTCATCGCCGGCCTTGACCCGCTGGCCCTCCTTCACCATCACCTTCTCGATCTTGCCGGAGATCTCCGGCGTGATCAGCACCTTCTGCGCGCCGACATAGGCGTCGTCTGTGGTGGCGTAGCGCCCGCCCGAAAGATAGAACGCGACCCCGCCGACCAGCGCGATCAGCGGCAACACCACCAGCAGCAGCGTGCGCCGCCGTTCGCGCATCACCTGACGCCAGCTCTTGCGCGGAGGGCTCGTGGTGGCTGCAGGCTGTTCGGTCAGCTTCTGTTCGGTGGGAAACTTGACGATTTGGTCAGCCATAGCGCTGGTCCTTCGTTTCTGCATCGCCGATGGCGTGAAGCGCATCGCGGACATTGCTCTTGATGGTGTCGAGTTGGGCGACGAGAGCCTCTGCCTCGTCCGCCGTGAAATGGTTCAGCGACGCCCGGGTAATCTCGGCGCGCAGTTCGGCGAGGCGCGCCAGCAGCGGCCGGGCGGCCGGGCGCAGATAGAGCCGGTTGGCCCGGCGGTCGCGCGCGTCCTCGCGGCGCTCGATCAGGTCGCTGTCGCAGAGGCGGTCGATCAGCCGGGTCAGGGTGATGGGTTGCATCTCCATCAACTCGGCGAGTTCGGATTGTTTCAGGCCTTCGCTGCGTTCGAGCTTGGCCAGCACCGCCCATTGCGCCCGGGTGATGCCATAGCGCACCGCCAGCCGGTCGGCATAAAGCCGCAGCATGCGCTGGGTCTCGAACAGGGCGAACAGGAAGTCGGAATGACCGTGGGGCATTGGCTCTCCCTCGATAAGCAAGTCATATAATAAGCTTGCATATCAATTGGGAAGAGGAGCCCTTCGGATATGATTTATGCAATTATTGCATGGCTTGACTCGTCCGATGGCTCAGTCGCCCGATGGCTTCACTCGTCCCGGCCCCAGCACGATGGGCCGACCGCCCGGGCGCGCGCCATATAGGTGGCCGCCAGCCGCCGCACCCCGGGGCCGGGGTTGCGGGCGCTGCGCGTCACCGGGTTGGGCAGGATCGCCGCCAGCAGGGCCGCTTCCCGGGCCGACAGCGCGGACGCCGGCCGGCCGAAGGCGTATTGCGCGCCGGCCTCGGCGCCGAACCGGCCGCCGGGGCCGAGTTCGGCGATGTTGAGGTAAAGTTCCAGGATGCGCTTCTTCGACAGCACCAGGTCGATCCACAGCGCCAGCGGAAACTCCAGCGCCTTGCGGATTACGCTGCGTCCCGGCCACAGGAACAGGTTTTTCGCCACCTGCTGGGTGATGGTGGAACCGCCTCGGGCAACTTCGCCGTCCTGCACATCCTCGATGACGTCCTGCACCGCGTCCCAGTCGATGCCGCGATGGGAGCAGAACTTGGCGTCCTCCGCCGCCACCACCGAGCGCGGCAGGGCAGGTGCCATGCGGTCGATATCGACCCATGTGCGTTCCACCGGCCGGCCGGTCAGATAACGCCCGATCATCAGCGTCGAGACCGGGTGGCCGAGCGCGTACAGCGGGGCCAGCGCATAGGGCAAAAGCACCAGCGCCAGCACGATCACAATCGCGATACGGATCACGCGACGCATGGGGCCTCATGCCGGTGGATCATTGCGACCTGTTCCTTGCGCACAACGTTCCTTCCACTCAAACGCACAAACCATGCCTGCCGGACTTTTCCAATCCCCGGCGGGCGTGCGCGTTGCGGAATTGACGCGGGCCACGCCATGAAGGATTGTCCGCCGCAATCGCTTCTCTCTGGAGTTTTTGGATGACCACCGGCGTTTCACCACAGGATTTCATGGCACGGCTCGATGCGACGGCGGCCGATACCGAGACGCTGCTGGCGCGCCTGCTGGCGGATGCGGCGCTTCCCGGCGAGATCCAGCGCCCGGCGCGGGTGATGGAGGCGATGCGCTATTCCAGCCTCAACGGCGGCAAGCGGTTGCGGCCGTTCCTGACGGTGGAAAGCGCGGCGGTGTTCGGCGTGCCGCGCGACGCCGCGCTGATGGCGGGGGCGGCGCTCGAATGCATCCACTGCTATTCGCTGATCCATGACGATCTGCCGGCGATGGACAATTCTGATCTGCGGCGCGGCCGGCCCACGGCGCACAAGAAATACGACGACGCCACCGCGATCCTCGCCGGCGACGGCTTGCTGACCATCGCCTTCGACATCATCACCCGCGACGAGGTGCATCGCGATCCCGCGGTGCGGCTCGCGTTGACCCGGGCGCTCGCCCGCGCCGCTGGCGTCGGCGGCATGGTCGGCGGCCAGATCATGGATCTCGCCGGCGAAGGCCGTTTCGGCGACCGCGAACCGCCGGACGTCGCCAAGCTGCAGCAGATGAAGACCGGCGCGCTGTTGAAATACGGCTGCATCGCCGGCGCGCTGCTCGGCGAAGCGCCGAAGCCGCATTACGATGCGCTTGACGCCTATGGTCATGCGCTTGGCGAGGCGTTCCAGATCGCCGACGATCTGCTCGATGTCGAGGGCGACGCGGCGGCGCTCGGCAAGCCCGCCGGGCAGGACGCGGCGCTGGGCAAGGCCACCTTCGTGACGCAGCTCGGCATCGCCGGCGCGAAGCAGCGCGTCAAGGATCTGCTGGCGCAGGCCGACGCCGCGCTGGCGCCGTTCGGGGCCAGGGGCGACGTGCTGCGCGCAGCGTCGCGTTTCGTGGCGGAACGCCAGAACTAGGGTGCGGACACCATGGCGGGCGAAAAGGCTGGCGACCGCGACCTGCTCCGCCTGCGGGCGATGCCCAGGCCGCTGCGCATCGTCATGGGCCGGCCGCGCCTGTTCATCGCCATCGCCATCGGTGTTGTCGCGCTGCTGCTGCTGCCGCCGACGCTGCGCCTCGGCACGCGGGTCCTGATCGGCTGGGACATCTCGATCGCGATCTACATCGTGCTGGCGTTCGCGCTGTTCCTCAAATGCGACAGCGCCCGCATCAAACGGCTGGCCTCGATCCAGGATGACGGCCGCTTTCTCATTCTGGTGCTGACAGCATCGGCGGCGCTGGCCAGCATCGTCGCCATCGTCGGCGAACTCGGCATCAAGCCGCAGGGCGCG
Organism: Afipia sp.; assembly: GCA_017308495.1. Lineage (GTDB taxonomy): Bacteria > Pseudomonadota > Alphaproteobacteria > Rhizobiales > Xanthobacteraceae > Afipia. Next base: position 17,477 of record JAFKES010000114.1, on the reverse strand, counting down.
CCGCAGCTGATCCTCGCGGTGGTGACCATCGTACTGTCGTGGAGCGCTATTCACACCACCTTCGCCCTCCATTATGCGCACGAATACTATCGCGGCGCCGAGATCGGCGGGCTGGCGTTTCCGGGAGACGCGGGCGATCCCGACTACTGGGATTTCATCTACTTCTCATTCGTCATCGGTATGACCGCGCAGGTCTCCGATGTCGGCATCACCGACAAGATCATCCGCCGCACCGCTACGGCCCACGGCGTCGTCTCGTTCGTCTTCAACACCGCGCTGCTGGCTTTGATGGTGAACATCGCCGCCAGCCTGCTCTGACCTCCGTTGCCCTTTGATGATTGACCCGTTCCTGATCTTCCTGTTGCTTCTCGCGGTACTGTCGGTGACCGCCGCAGCGGCGCGCCGGCTGCAGCTCGCGCCCGCCATCCTGTTTCTGGTGATCGGCATCGTTCTCGCGCTGGTGCCGGGCATGCCGCACATCGAGATGGCGCCGGAAGCGGTTCTGCTGATCGTGCTGCCGCCGCTGATCTATTACGCCGGCGTGTCGATGAGCTGGCGCGAGTTCAGGGCGAACCTGCGTCCGATCGCGCTGCTCGCCATCGGCTGCGTCATCTTCACCACCTGCGCGGTCGCCGCCGCCGTGCATATCGTGCTCGGGCTGCCATGGGGCGTCGGCTTTGTTCTTGGCGCCATCGTGTCGCCGCCGGATGTGGTGGCCCCGCTCGCGATCGCGCGCCGGCTCAACCTGCCGCACCGGATTCTGGTGATCCTCGAAGGCGAGGGCCTCGCCAATGACGCCACCGCGCTGATCCTGTACCGGTTCGCGGTGCTGGCGGTGAGCACCGGTGCGTTTTCGCTTCCCGAGGCCGCAGGCTCGTTCGCCGCCATCGTGGCCGGCGAGGTCGTCTATGGCGTCGCCGTCGGCTGGCTGAGCCTGCGGCTGCGGCGCTGGGCGCATGATCCGCGCATAGAGATCTGCCTGTCGCTGATCACGCCGTATCTCGCATTCTGGATCCCGGAGCATTTCGGTGGCTCGGGCGTGCTGGCGACGGTGGCGGCGGGCCTCTATGTCAGCTGGAACGGACCGTTGCTGATCTCGTCGGCGACGCGCCTGCAGGGCATCTTCTTCTGGGACTTCGTGATCTGGCTGATCGAGGGCGTCCTGTTCCTGCTCGCCGGTTTCGAGATCAGGGTGCTGCTCGACCGCGCGAAAGGGACGCCCGTCGACCAGATCGTGATTGCGATCGTGCTGGTGGCCGCCATCGTGATTATCGCGCGCTTCCTGTGGGTGATCCCCGGCGCTTATCTGTCCCGCGCCTTCGGCAAGCGGCGCGGCCGCCGCGACGCGCCGCCGGGGTGGCGCTCCATAGTCATCATCGGGTTCACCGGCATTCGCGGCGCGGTGTCGCTGGCGGTGGCGCTGGCGCTGCCGATCACATTGCCCGACGGCAGCGATTTCCCCTATCGCGACCTGATCCTGTTCGTCACCTTCGGCGTGATCCTGATCACGCTGATCGGGATGGGGTTGACGCTGCCGGCGCTCGCGCGTGCTCTCGGTCTGGTGAAACACGGCACGCTGGAGGTCCAGCGCGAGCGCGAGGCCGAGATCGCGGCGCGGCGCAAAATTCTCGAAGCCGCGCGTGGGTCCCTCGACCGGATCGTCGCCGAGCGCAATCTGCCCGAGGGACTGGCGCGCTTCCTGGAGGCGCGTCACGAAACCCGCATGCGGGCACTGCCTGAGCCGGCCCGCATTGATGGCGAGTTCACCCCGCCGACGCGGGGTTCGTCGATGGTGCGCGAGATTCTCGCGGTGGAGCGCTCGGTCCTCCACCAGCTGTTGCGCGAGGGAAAGATCACCGACGAGACGCGGCGGCGCATCGAGCGCGACCTCGATCTCGAGGAGGCAGCGATCGACAACCGCGAAAAAAATGCGCCGCTGTGACGGGATCGTCATTGCGGCGCATGGTTCGATAGAGAGTGACGGAAATTACTCCGCCGCGGTCACTTTGCCGGTCGCGCCGTAGCGCTGCTCGATGTAGTCGATCACCAGCGCCTTGAAGTCGGCGGCGATGGTCGGTCCGCGCAGGGTGCGGAATTTCTGACCGTCCACGAACACCGGCGCGGCCGGCGTCTCCCCGGTGCCCGGCAGCGAGATGCCGATATCGGCGTGCTTGGATTCGCCGGGGCCGTTGACGATGCAGCCCATCACGGCGACGTTGAGCTGCTCGACGCCGGGATAGCGACTCTTCCATTCCGGCATTTCGGCACTGATGAAGGTCTGGATGTCGCGCGCCAGTTCCTGGAACACGGTCGAGGTGGTGCGGCCGCAGCCGGGGCACGCCGCCACCAGCGGCACGAAGGTGCGGAAGCCCATGGTCTGCAGGATTTCCTGGGCGACCTTCACTTCCAGCGTGCGGTCGCCGCCGGGCTCCGGCGTCAGCGAGACGCGAATGGTGTCGCCGATGCCGTCCTGCAGCAGGATGCCGAGCGCAGCGCTCGATGCGACGATGCCCTTCGAGCCCATGCCGGCTTCGGTGAGGCCGAGATGAATGGCGTAGTCGGAGCGTGCCGCCAGTTCGCGATACACCGCGATCAGGTCCTGCACGTTCGACACCTTGGCCGACAGGATCATCCGGTCCTTCGGCAGGCCGATGTCTTCAGCGCGGGCAGCCGACAACAGCGCCGACTGCACCATGGCCTCGCGTGTCACCGCGCGGGCGTCGATCGGGTCCGGCGAGTTGGCGTTCTCCTCCATCAGCTTCGTCAGAAGCTCCTGATCGAGCGAACCCCAGTTGGCGCCGATGCGGATCGTCTTGTTGTTCCGGATCGCGATCTCGACGATGTCGGTGAACTGGCTGTCGCGCTTGTTCTTGAAGCCGACATTGCCGGGGTTGATGCGGTACTTCGCCAGCGCCGCGGCGCAGGCCGGATAGTCGGCGAGCAGCTTGTGGCCGATGTAGTGGAAGTCGCCGATCAGCGGTACGTCCACGCCCATTCTGTCGAGCTTCTCGCGGATGTGCGGGACGGCGGCCGCGGCTTCCTCGCGATCCACCGTGATGCGCACCAGTTCGGAACCGGCGCGGGCCAGCGCGGCCACCTGCTTGACGGTGCCCTCAATGTCGGCCGTGTCGGTGTTGGTCATCGACTGCACCACGATGGGGGCGCCGCCGCCGACCTTGACGTTGCCGACCGTGACCTGAACCGTCCGGTGGCGCTCCCTGGGGCCTGCCAGAATTTCCTTGGATCGCTCTTTGAGATCGCTCATGGGGCTCGAACTATCAGATTTTTGTGACGGGAAGCCGCGAACCGGCCGTTTTGTCGCCGGGGCGGTTTACCAGATATAGGCCCGCCATGACCAGAAGGGCAGCCCCGGCAAAGGCCAGCGAAAGCGGGTCGCCCATGATCAGGTGGCCGCCGATCACGCCGAACAGCGGGGTCATAAAGGTAAACGACGACAATTTGCTCGCCGAATAGGACTTTATGAGGAAAAACCAGATCAGGAACGTCACGCCGACGACCCAGAGGGTCTGGTATGCGAGCGAGGCCAGCGCCACCGCGCCGGGCATCTGGGTGATGGCCTCCCCGGACAGGGCCGCGCCCAGCGCCAGGATGGGAACCGACGCCGCCACCTGATAGGCCAGCGCCTTTTCGGCGGAGGCCTGCACCAGCCGGCTTCCCTTGATGATCAGCGTGGTGACAGCCCACAGGATGCCGGCGGCCACCGCCATCAGGTCGCCGAGAATGACGGTGGCGTCGACGGAGGGCTGCGGCACGCCGATGGCCAGCGCCACGCCCGCGAAGGACAGTGCGAGGCCGCTCCATTGCAGGCTGTTCAGGCGCTCGCCGAGAAATCGTCGGGAGCCCAGCGCCACCACGAACGGGGCGACATAGAGAAACACCACGGCGCGCGAGGCCGTGGTGTAGAGCAGCCCGCGATAGATCATGATGAATTCGAAGCCGAAGAACAGGCCGGCGAGCAGCCCCGCCTTCAGCGTGCCGTCGCGCTCGAACAGCGGAATGCGGCGCACCTGCGCCACCAGCAGGATGATCAGCAATCCGCCGATCGACCTGATGGTGGCCTGGGTGAGCGGCGGGATGTCGGGCAGCGCGAGCTTGATCGCGATCTGGTTGAAGCCCCAGCTCAGGCACAGCATCACCATCAGGATGACCGCCATCGGGCTGAGGGGACGCCCTGCGGGTGCTGCGTTCAGGCGATGTGAGGACATGGCATCCTGTTCCGGCTTGCCGCCGTGTTGTTGTTGGTGTCAGCCCGCGCCGCTGGCGGGGACCGGCAGTCGTCTTGGCACCCGTCACGGCCGGGCGTGCGTCAATGTCGGGCCGTCATGCGCTGGCGATCTGTGCCGCGCGCTGGCAATGGGCGCAGGTGCCGGTGATCTCCACCACGGACAGTTTGGGCGCGAAGCCGGTGCCCCGCGCCGCTTCGTTGAAACTCTGTGCGAGGGATGCGGCGGGAATTTCCCCGACCGCGCCGCAGCTCTCGCAGATCAGGAACGCCACCACCGATGTTTCGTCATGATTGTGGGCGCAGGCGAGAAAGGCGTTGCGGCTTTCGATACGATGAACGAGGCCGTTCTCCATCAGGAAATCCAGCGCGCGGTAGACTGTGATCGGCGCCGGCCGCGCCATGGTCTTGGCGAGTTCGTCGATGATCTCGTAAGCGCCGAGCGGCCTGTGGCTCGCGAGCAGCGCGCCCAGGACCTGACGCCGGATCGGCGTGAATTTCTGTCCGCGCGCCGCGCAGACGCCCTCGGCATGCGCAAAGGCTTCCGCGGCGCAGCGACCGTGGTCATGATCGGGAGCAGGAAAGGCCGGCTTCGACAGGTTCATCCTTTTAATATGTAATCCGGTTTGACCGATTTTGCTCATGTTTTCAGCAGCATGAGCTGCATCAATTTTTCGCAACGCACAATTTTTTATTGCAATGCATCATAAAAACCCCAAATGGCAGATGTAATGATGTTTTCCTGAACGGCTGGGATGGCTGATGAACCCGTCATTTTAAAGAGAAAGCGCTCATGGTGGCTGCCATCAAAACCTATCTCGACAGTCTCGCGCCGTGGAAGCTCTCCGGTTTCACCGGGACGCGGAAATCAAGCGGGGCCAAGAAGATCAACCTGGCGCTGCAGGGCGGCGGGGCGCACGGCGCGTTCACGTGGGGCGTGCTCGACCATCTCCTGGCCGACGGGCGGCTGGAAATCACCGGCATCTCCGGAACGTCGGCGGGTGCCGTCAACGCCGTGATGCTGGCGGACGGCATGACGCGCGGCGGTCCGGAGGAGGCGCGCAAGCGTCTCGCCGAATTCTGGCGCGCGGCCAGCGCCGGGGGTGAACTGCCGCCGGTGCAGCGGGCGCTGACCGATCGCATGTTCTCGATGATGCCGTTCGTCGCGACGCCGGTGCAGAGCTGGTTCGAGGCGATGTCGCGCTATTTCTCGCCCTACGAGCTGAACCCGCTCGACATCAATCCGCTGAGCAAGCTGATCGAGCGCCTGGTCGATTTCGAGGCGCTGCGCGCCAACACCGATCTCGCGCTCTATATCTCGACCACCAACGTTCACACCGGGCGGCTGCGCATCTTCTCCGGCGACAAGATCACCGCCGACGTGGTGATGGCGTCGGCGGCACTGCCGTTCCTGTTCCGCGCGGTGGAGATCGACGGCGTGCCGCTGTGGGACGGGGGCTATCTCGGCAATCCCGCGATCTTTCCGTTCCTGCAGGCGACCGACGCCGAAGACGTGCTGGTGGTGCAGATCAACCCCGTGTCGCGCGAGACCACGCCGCGGACCTCCGGCGAGATCATCAACCGCCTCAACGAGATCACTTTCAACTCGGCGCTGATTTCCGAATTGCGCGCGATGGATTTCGTCAACCAGCTGATCGACGACGGCCGCCTCCCGCACGGCACCGGCAAGGACCAGTACCGCCGGCTCAACATCCACCGCATCGACCTCGGTGCCCTCGGCAAGCGCCTCGCCGCCTCCAGCAAGCTCAAGACCGACTACGAGTTCTTCGAGCTGCTGCACCGGGCCGGGCTGCGCGCCGGGAAGAGGTTCCTCGATGCCCATTTCGACGATCTCGGCCAGCGCTCCACTATCGATCTGGCCGCCGAGGCCGGGGTGGAATGGGCGTGAGCGGCCAACCTCCTGTCGGGTCGGGCTTTTCGGCCGGGGCACGGGCATGCATTTTCAGCCCCCGGGTGGTCTAGCTTTCCCGGCGGCCTTCCTCTATAAGCCCGGCCTTAATCCGGATTCTGAGAGCCCCCGCCCGGCGGGTGAGCCTTGTTTTAAAGGACGACGACCCCATGGCCGTTCCACGCAGGAAAACCTCGCCGTCGCGCCGCGGCATGCGCCGCTCGGCGGACGCCCTGAAGAAGCCGACCTATGTCGAGGACAAGGATTCGGGCGAACTGCGCCGCCCGCACCATCTCGACCTCAAGACCGGCATGTACAAGGGCCGTCAGGTCCTCAAGGTCAAGAAGGACTGATCGTCCTGTCGCGCGCCGCGGAGGCGCGCGATCTTTTCGCCGGATTTCCGGTGTGCGATCCGAACCGGTGAGCGTGTCGTGGGCGTCCATGAGCGGGCGTCGGGTTCCGGGGCACGCCGTGATGCTTGATGCCTCATATCTGGTCGCGCGAACGGCGCCGGTCGTGGTCGCTGTCGGGGCGGCCGGTTCCTCAAGAACGCCATAGATCTGGACCAAAGAACGGGCGTGACACGTTTTCTGTCGCGCCCGATTCATTCGAGAGGCCTTCTCCGCCGCCGGACCAGGCCCGTTTAGAGAGAGCCCGCCGATGTCGATGATCGGTTTTCCGCTGCTTCTCATCCCCTTCGCGGTCTATAATATCTTCGTGTTCCTGATGCCCGGTGTGGCCTTCACCTCGCCGATCGCGAGCGTGACGCTGATGTCGGGCGCGACATGGACGGCGACCTTTGGCGATGCGCTGCTGGGGTTCAGCCTGCTGCTGCTGCTGGTGGAAGTCATCAAGGCGGCGCGTCCTGGCGCTCGCTATCTCACCGATCATCTGCTGTCGCTGGTGGCGTTCGGCGCGGCCGTGGCCGAATTTCTGCTGCTGGAGCCGTTCGCAACCTCCACCTTCTTTCTGCTGACGGTGCTGATGGGCGTGGAGTTCCTGGCCGGAGTGTCGATCGGCTTCCGTGGCCGTCGCCGCGCCGTTGCGGCTCCCGCGCCGGTGGCCGTGGAACCATCCCGTTCGCCGGATGTGCCCGCCGTCGAGCCGGTTTCGCCTCCTTCACGCAGTGCGAAGCCGGTCGAGCCCAGCTTCATCCCGGCCCCGCCTGCGGCCGAGCCGGTAGCGCCGTCCCCCGACGCGAGCAAAGTCGCGCCGACCTTCGAGACCGCGCCGAAGCCTCCGGCCCCGGATGGTCTCGCCGATCCGGTTCCGCCGCCGCGCTCGGTCGCCGACTGGAAGGTGTCCGATCTGGTGTCGGACAAGGACGCCGACGGGTCGCCGGGACCGGTGTCCAAGCCCTGAATAGCCGCTTCGCTCCGCGCCCGGATCAATCGGGCTTCGGGCCCGTGATCTTATGCCGTCCGCGACACCGTCGTCCTGTCCCGGACGCCGGGCGCGTCGGTGCGGCGTGCTGTGGTGGCATAGGCAGCGCGTGCATGGTCCGGGGTTGCCTGGCTCAGGCCGCGGGACTGCGGGCTACCGGCGGCGGTGGCGATCAGGTGGGCGACAAAGGAGGCATCCGGCTGGTTCAGCGCGGCCGGCCCAGCTCGCTCGACCGGTGTGACGGCGACAACGGCACGCTGCGGCGCGGAAGGTACGCAGTCGCTTCGGGAGGCGGGCGCCGCCGAGCGGTCGGGATGGGTCCGGAGATCTCCGGAAATGCTGCCGATGATCATCGCCGGTCCCGCCCGTCCTTCGTTTTGAAGTGTCTCATTTTGAAACGCCCTGTGTCGTGCAGGATCGACATCGCAAGGGGCGTGCCGAGGGGTATGAGCATCCCGGTTCCTTTTCAGATTGTTCAGAAACCCCGGCTAGATTCATTCGGGCGTTCTATTTCCTGCGCCGCGAATCGGCGATCGTGCTCCAGAACGAGGCACCCTTGACCGTCACGACGACACATTCTTTGCGCGCGCGCGCCGAGGCAGGCGCGCCGGCTTCTCGGGAGGTCCGGGACGATGGCATGGATGCCGCGTCCCTGCTGGCCGTGCTCGGGCAGGCCACTTTCGCATGGGATATCGCCGGCGACACTTTGCGATGGAGCGACGACATTGCTCGTCTGCTGCCGGACATTCCCCCGGCCGCGCTCCGGACCGCTAGCGCTTTCGCCGCGCTGATCGAGCCATCGTCCACGGTGCGGAGCGCCGCGGTGCTGGGCGCGCAGGCGGTCGATGACGGGCAGGGCGTCCCCTATCGTCTCGAATATGGCGTGCGGGTCCGCACCTCGGCGCCGATGATCTGGATCGAGGAGTGCGGCTGCTGGTTTGCGGGGGCCGATGGCCGGCCGCGGCGCGCCGAAGGTATGATCCGCATCAACAACGAGCGCCACGCCCGCGACGAGCAACTGCTGAAGCTGTCACAGAACGATCCGCTCACCGGCGAGCTCAACCGAACCTGCTTCATCGCCGCGCTGGCCGATGCGGTCGAGGACTCGGCGCGTTTTCGCACCAGCTTTGCGTTCATGCTGGTCGGCATCGATCACCTCGCGCGCCTCAACGACGCCTTCGGCCACGAGATCACCGACGAGGTCATTCTCGAATCCGCCAAGCGTATCCGCGCCCGGCTGCGCGGCGGCGACGTGCTCGGCCGCTTCTCCGGCAACAAGTTCGGGCTGATCCTGAAAAATTGCTCCGCCGACGACATGATCGTCGCCGGCGAACGTTTCTTGGCCGGCATCCGCGGCGAGGTGGTGTCGACCCGGCTCGGCCCCGTGGCGGTGACGGCGACCATCGGTGCGGTCAGCGCGCCGCGTCATGCCCGGACCGTGGACGAAGCCCTGAGCCGCACCCAGGAAACGCTCGACCGCGCCAAGCGCCGCCGCCATGGCTCCCTGATGGCCTGGCAGCCCAGCGCGGAGCGCGATGCGAGGCGTCGCCTCAATATCCGCGTCACCGACGAGATCGTGGCGGCGCTCAACGAACGCCGCATCGTGATGGCCTATGAACCGGTGGTCGCCGTCGCCACGCGGGAGGTGGCGTTCCACGAATGTCTGGTGCGGATGCGGCAGGAGGACGGTGAATACGGGCTGCCGCCGGACATCGTGCCGGTCGCCGAGCGGCTCGGCCTGATCCGGCTGGTCGACCATCGCGTGCTCGAACTGGTGGTCGAGGAACTGGCGGCGGACCCGTCCGTCCGGCTCAGTCTCAACATCTCCCCGGACACCACCATGGATCCGGACTGGTGGGCGCGCTGGGAAGCGCTGATGCGGGCGCATCCCGGCGTCGCCGAACGGATGATCGTGGAGATCACCGAGACCGTGGCGATTCAGGACATCGATGATCTCCGCGGCTTCGTCACCCGGCTGAAGAATTTCGGCAGCCGGATCGCCATCGATGATTTCGGCGCGGGCTATACCTCGTTCCGCAATCTGCGCCGCCTCGGCGTCGATATCGTCAAGATCGATGGAGCCTTCGTGCAGAACGTCATGCGCTCGTCGGATGATCGCGCCTTCGTGCAGACGCTGATCGATCTCGCCCATCGGCTCGATATCAGGACCGTGGCCGAATGGGTGCAGGACGAGGAGGCCGCGACACTGCTGCAGGGCTGGGGCTGTGACTACATTCAGGGCCGTCTCACCGGCCTCGCGGCGCTGTCACGGTCCGGATCGCGGGCTGCATCGGCGCAGCCTGCGGTCATTGGCGGCTTCACGACGACGTCTGCGCGCTGAGCGCGGGAGCGCCGTCCGTTCGGGGCGCGCTCAGCCCTTGTTCTCGGTTTCTTTCGACATCTTTTCGAGACGCTCCTGCATCTCTTTCATCTGCCGCTTGAGATCGTCGATCCCGGCCTCAGTGGCCGTGCCTGCGGTCGGCGGGGAATCGGTCAGCGGCCCTTCGGTCCGCGATGGCGCGCTGAACGGCTTGAACATCGCGAAGGTGCGCTCGAACATCTCCATGTTGCGGCGGACATGTTCCTCAAGCGGCGCGAACGGCGTTCCGCTGAACGTGTCCGTCATCTGCTTGCGGAATTTTTCCTGCTCGCGGGTCAGCGTGTCGATGGACTGTTCGAGATACTTCGGCACCACCATCTGCATGCTGTCGCCGTAGAAGCGGATGAGCTGGCGCAGGAAGGTGGTCGGCAGCAGGTTCTGCCCGGCCTTGTTCTCCTGTTCGAAGATGATCTGGGCGAGCACCTGGCGGGTGATGTCGTCGCCGGTCTTGGCGTCGTAGACGAGAAAATCCTCGCCCTCCTTCACCATGGTGGCGAGATCCTCAAGCGTCACATAGGTGCTGGTGCCGGTATTGTAGAGCCGACGGTTGGCGTATTTCTTGATGGTAATGGGCTGGTCGGATTTTGCCATGAAGTCACACATACCTACCGGTGGGTGGGGGAACCCCCGGTTGTCATCGGGGGCAGTGCAAACAATGCGTCGCAACAAAGTAACCACTTTAAGGGAGGGAGGGCTACCGTTTTGTGCAGGACGGACGGCCGCCCGGGTGGGCCGTCAGGCGGCGCAATCCTCCTGAAAATACCGCTCCGGTCCCCAGCCGATCAGGTGGCGGGAGTCGGACCCGGCGGGCGCGGATTGACACGATTGGCCGATTGACACGAAAGAGCTAGGTTTACAGGATACCGGGACATCAGGTCTGCCGCCCGGCGACTTCCCGCCCTGTCAGCTTTCGACCTCAAACCAAAGTCTTTCGACTTCAAAACCAGGAGACGCTCATGTCCGACGATGTCGTCATCGTCAGCGCTGCCCGCACCGCCGTCGGTGCATTCAATGGCGCTTTCGCCAATATTCCTGCGCACGATCTCGGCGCCGCGGCCATCAAGGCCGCGCTGGAGCGGGCCGGCATCGAGCCCGGCCGCGTGTCCGAGGTCATCATGGGCCAGATTCTCACCGCGGCGCAGGGCCAGAACCCCGCTCGCCAGGCCTCCATCAAGGCCGGCATTCCGGTGGAGAGCCCGGCCTGGGGCGTCAACCAGCTGTGCGGTTCGGGCCTGCGCACCGTGGCGCTCGGCTATCAGGCCATCCTCAACGGCGATTCGGATATCGTGGTCGCCGGCGGCCAGGAATCCATGAGCATGGCGCCCCATGCCCAGTACCTGCGCGGCGGCGTCAAGATGGGCGGCGTCGAGTTCGTCGACACCATGATCAAGGACGGCCTGTGGGATGCCTTCAACGGCTACCACATGGGCAACACCGCCGAGAACGTGGCGCGTCAGTACCAGATCACCCGTCAGCAGCAGGACGAGTTCGCCGTCGCCTCGCAGAACAAGGCCGAGGCCGCGCAGAAGGCCGGCAAGTTCAACGACGAGATCGTCCCCTTCACCATCAAGACCCGCAAGGGCGATGTGGTGGTGGGGGCGGACGAGTATCCGCGTCATGGTGCAACGATCGATGCCATGGCCAAGCTGAAGCCCGCCTTCGAGAAGGAAGGCACCGTGACCGCCGGCAGCGCCTCGGGCATCAACGACGGCGCAGCCGCCGTGGTGCTGATGAGCGCCAAGCAGGCGGCGAAGGAAGGCCGGACGGTCATTGCGCGCATCGCCTCGTGGGGACAGGCTGGCGTCGATCCCAAGATCATGGGCACGGGGCCGATTCCGGCGTCACGGGCCGCGCTCAAGAAGGCTGGCTGGAATATTGCCGATCTCGATCTGATCGAGGCCAACGAAGCATTTGCGGCGCAGGCCTGCGCGGTGAACAAGGATCTCGGCTGGGATACCGCGAAGGTCAACGTCAATGGCGGCGCGATCGCCATTGGCCATCCGGTCGGCGCGTCCGGCGCGCGCGTGCTGGTGACGCTGCTGCATGAAATGCAGAAGCGCAACGCCAAGAAGGGCCTCGCCACGCTGTGCATCGGCGGCGGCATGGGCATCGCCATGTGCGTCGAGCGCTAAGACGCATCCAGCGCACTGCACAATACAAAAACAGAAATGCCCGGCAGACAGCCGGGCATTTTTCTTGCGATGATTGCAATTCATCGGAATACTTGAGTTCCAAAAAGACGTCGGTGAATTGCGGAGGAGAGAAATCACCATGGCACGGGTAGCATTGGTAACGGGCGGAACGCGCGGCATCGGCGCGGCGATCAGCAAGGCATTGAAGGCAGCCGGCTACAGCGTGGCGGCGAGCTATGCCGGCAACGACGAAGCGGCGGCGAAATTCAAGGCCGAGACCGGAATCCCGGTGTACAAATGGGATGTCAGCTCGTTCGAGGCGTGCGCCGAGGGCGTCAAGAAAGTCGAAGCTGATCTCGGCCCCGTCGACGTGCTCGTGAACAATGCCGGCATCACCCGCGACGTACCGTTCCACAAGATGTCGCTCGACCAGTGGAATGCGGTGATCAACACCAATCTCGGCTCGCTGTTCAACATGACCCGGCAGGTGATCGAGGGCATGCGCGCGCGCAAGTTCGGCCGCATTATCAGCATCTCGTCGATCAACGGCCAGAAGGGACAGTTCGGTCAGGTCAACTATTCGGCCGCCAAGGCGGGCGACATCGGTTTCAGCAAGGCGCTGGCGCTGGAGAACGCGAAGGGCGGAGTCACCGTCAACGTGATCTGCCCGGGCTACATCAACACCGAGATGGTGCAGGCGGTGCCGAAGGACGTGCTGGAGAAGGCGGTGATCCCGCAGATCCCGGTCAATCGTCTCGGCGAGCCGGAGGAGATCGCGCGCGGCGTGGTGTTCCTCGCTTCCGACGATGCCGGCTTCATCACCGGCTCGACGCTCTCCATCAACGGCGGGCAATATCTGCAGTAACAGGGGGCGCGCCGGGATTTCCGGCAATAGCTCGCAAGTGGCGTCATCGCCCGTTGAGATTCGTTGACCGGCGATGACGTCCTCATTCGCAACCCTGATCGGCCTCACTGCCATCGTGATGTGGTCGCTGCTCGCTGCCCTCACGGTGGCGACCGGCCGCGTGCCGCCGTTCCAGCTTCTGGCGATGACCTTCGCCATAGGCGCCTGCATCGGGCCGGTGAGCTGGCTGTGGCGGCGCGGCGCGGTGCGGGCGTGGCGGCAGCCTGCCCTGGTATGGCTGGTCGGTGTCGGCGGCCTGTTCGGCTATCACGCACTGTATTTTCTGGCGCTGCGGCTGGCGCCGCCGGCCGAAGCCGGTCTCCTGAACTATCTCTGGCCGCTCCTGATCGTGCTGCTGTCATCGCGGTTGCCGGGCGAGCGTCTCGCGCCGCATCACATCGCCGGCGCGGCGCTCGGCTTCATCGGCACGGCGGTGCTGTTCGCCGGCGGCGGCTCGCAATTCAGCACCGCCCATCTGCCGGGGTTCATCGCGGCGTTCGTGGCGGCTTTCGTTTGGGCCGGCTATTCGGTGATGTCGCGCAAGTTCGCGTCGGTGCCGACCGACGCGGTCGCGGGATTTTGCTGCGCCACCGCGCTTCTCGCCGCGCTGTGTCATGTCGTGCTGGAGCCGACGGTGTGGCCGGAGACGCCATCGCAATGGCTTGCCGTCGCAGCGCTCGGCGTCGGGCCGGTGGGCCTCGCCTTCTTCGCCTGGGACATTGGCATGAAGCGCGGCGACATCCGCGTGCTGGCGGCGGCGTCCTACGCCACGCCGCTGCTGTCGACGCTGTTCCTCGTCGTCGCCGGCTATGCGCAGCCGAGCACGACGCTGGCGGTGGCGGCGCTTTTGATTGCCGGCGGCGGCCTGCTGGCGGCCCGGGACATGTTCGTCAGACGCGGCGTATAAAGCATGATCCCGAAAAGTGGGAACCGGTTTTCGGACAAGATCACGCTCAAAAGATAACGACGGGTCTGATTCAACGCAGTTGAATCAGACAAGAAGAGAGAGCCACCGCGTCGAAGCGCGCGCCCGGCGTCAGCCCTTGTTCTTGCGCTCGCGCAATTCGCCGAACACTTCAGCCGGGCTCTTGCCGGCAAGACCGACCGCGGCCGCGACCGAGGGCACGTCCGCGCGCAGGAAGACATTGGCTTCCTTCTCGTCGCGGATCAGGGTCGGGACCGTTGGCTGGTTGGCGGCGCGCAGCCGTGCGACCTCCTCCGCGCGCGCCTTCAGCGCCGGGTTGTTCGGCTCGATGCCGAGCGCGAACTTGACGTTGGAGGCGGTGTATTCGTGGCCGCAATAGATCCGCATGTCGTCGGGCAGCGCGCGCAGCTTGAGCAGTGAATGCCACATCATCGGATAGTCGCCCTCGAACACCCGGCCACAACCGATCGAGAACAGCGTGTCGGCGCAGAACAGTGCGTGATCGGCATCGAACACGTAGCTGATGTGATCGAGGGTGTGGCCCGGGGTCTCGAGCACGCGCGCGGTGAGATTGCCGACCTTGACGACGGAGCCTTCCCCGACGCGTTCGTCGACCTGCGGAATGGCGGTGCCCTTGTCGTTCGGCGCGACCACGCGGCAGTGGTATTTCGCCTTCAGTTCGGCGATGCCGCCGACATGATCCTGATGATGGTGCGTGACCAGAATGTCGGTCAGCGTCCAGCCCTCGCGCTCCAGCGCATGAATGACGGCTGCGGCGTCGGGCGCATCGATCGAGGCGGTCGCCCCGGTGGCGGGATCATGAATGAGATAGCCGAAATTGTCGGACAGGCAGGGAAACAGGCGAATCTCGGCGGTCATGACGTCTCCATCGATCTGGGGATGCCAGCACGTTACCATGGCGGCGCGGCTGAGCGAAATATGTTAACGGCGTTCTGCTGGAGCATGATCCCGAAAAGTGGAAACCGGTTTTCGGAAAAGATCATGCTCAAATAAAAGGACAGCCGGAAACGCTGCAGGCGGCGGCCTCACGTGATAGACTGTGCGCATGACCATCGACGTCATCGACCTGCGGAACTTCTATTCGCAACGCCTCGGCATCGTGGCGCGGCGGCTCATCAATCGCGGCGTCCGGCAATTGTGGCCGCAGGCCGATGGCATGCGTGTCGCCGGGCTCGGCTATCCGACGCCTTATCTCGGCCTGTTCCGCGAGGATGCCGAGCGCTGCATCGCGCTGATGCCGGCGGCGCAGGGCGTGCTGAAATGGCCGACGGAGCGCCCGACGCTGTCGACGCTGGTCGACGAGTTCGCCTTGCCGCTGGCGGATGCCGCGGTCGATCGCATTCTGATCGTTCACGCGCTCGAAATCTGTGACGATCCGGAAAGCTTGTTGCGCGAGGTGTGGCGCGTGCTGGCGCCGTCGGGGCGGATGATGGCGGTGATCCCGAACCGTCGCGGCGTGTGGTCGCGCACCGATGCCACCCCGTTCGGCCACGGCCGCCCCTATTCGCGCTCGCAGATCACCCAACTGTTGCGGCAGACCTGGTTCACGCCGACGGCGTGGGGCGAGGCGTTGTTCATGCCGCCGATCCAGGGTGGATGGATCCTGCGCTCGGCCATGGCGTGGGAGCGCATCAGCGCCGCGGTGTCGTCGCCGTTCGCCGGCGTTCACATCGTCGAGGCGTCCAAGCAGGTCTATCGCGCGATCCCGGCCCATCGCGAGCGCACGCGGCTCATTCCGTCGATGCCACCGGTGCTGGTGCCGACGCCCACGCGGCGTGACGACCGGCCCGCCACCGGCTGACGTTACGTCAACAAAAAAGCGGCCGATCGAAATCGGCCGCTTGTTTTTTGAACACGATCTGCTTGATCGATCGCCGATTATTCCCCTGCGCCGCCGAAATCGTCAGTGGCCGGCTGCGGTGCCGAAGCCTCCGTGCGCGGTCCCGGCGGGCGGCGGCGGCGACGATGGCTGAAGCGCTCGCCGCTCGGGCTGGCGCCAGCCTCTGCCGCGCCGACATTCGGCTGCGGCTGCGCGCCGCCGGTGATGAACGACGGCAGGCGGTCGACGCTGTCGCTTGCGGCCGGCTGGATCTCGGGCTGCGGCTGCGGACGATGGTCGCGCTGCTCGCGATAGCTCTCGCGCGGCTGGGGCTGTTCGCGCGATTGATACGGGGGCTGCGGCTGCTGCGCAGCCGGCGCGAAGCCGGGCTCGGCGCCGAAGCTGGAATAGCCGTCGCCCTCGTCGTCGCCCATGTCCTGGTCGAGACGCGGCATCGGCTGCTGCTGTTGCGGCTGGTTCTGGCGGAACTGCTCCTGTGCCGCCGCGATCAGGCGGAAATAGTGCTCGGCATGCTGGTAGTAGTTTTCGGCTGCGACCGGATCGCCGGAGGAGCGCGCATCGCGCGCGAGCTGAACATATTTCTCGGCGACATGAGAGGCAGTGCCGCGAATCTTGATATCGGGTCCGTTGGATTCGAAAACCCGCGTCATCGGATTCTGGCCGCGACGGTTATTGTTGTTGTTATTGTTATTATTGTTGTTGCGGCTACGCATACGCTTGTTGTTGTTCGGACCGTTTCTCATGTCGTGCCTTTGTACGAGGTCTGGGTCTTAAGGGTCGGAAGGAGAGACGCGCGAGATGTCCCGCTGTGAACAAGCGTCACGCTGTCAATGAAAGCGGAGCCGTCCCGGTTCAGTTCGTTTTGGCTGCGAGTCGCGTTCAACCAAGTTGTTTTCAACCAAGTCGCGTTCGACAAAGACGCATTCTCCAAATGCCCGAAAGCGGCTCGCCTTCCTGGCGGCGCGCCTTGGGAGCGGATCGGGTCAGTCCGCGCCTCGCAGGCCTGGCGATCTCAAGCCTGGCGATCTGACGTGCATGACGGTCTGAAGTGTGATCTTCGAGCGCAATATCAGGCTTTCGTTCGCTTCGCGGTCTCGATCAGCGCAGCGCTCGCGGCTTTCGCGCCTGACATCACCCGCACTTTTTGGAACCTTAATCACCCGTCGATTGTCTCTCGCGAGACGTCTGGCACTTCTCCGCCCTCTCTCTGGCGGGGCCACGACCCTGAACCGATGGTGTGACCGGAACCTAGTCGCTCCGGAGCAATATTCCAAGAGGTTTTTTCGGGTCCAAAACCCCTTAAATCGCCGCTTTTCGCCCTGTGACGACGCGGTCGCGGCCGGCCAGATCGCGCCGCGGCGGGTTTGAAACGGCCAATCCCGCGTTCCGCAGGATGGCACTCACCGCGCCGCCTTGTTCGGCGCCGATCTCCAGCACCAGCGCGCCGCCCGGATGCAGCAGCGCGGCCGCCTGCGGCGCGAGCGCGCGATAAGCGGCCAGTCCATCTGAGCCGCCGTCGAGAGCGATCCGCGGATCGTAATCGCGCACGTCGGGATCGAGGGCTGCGACCTCCGCCGAGGGGATATAGGGCGGATTGGAGACGATCAGGTTGAACGGTCCGCGCAGGCCGGCGGCGTAATCGCCGCGCACGAAGCTGGCGCGCTCGTCGAGGCCTAACCGCCGCGCGTTCTCCTGCGCCACGGCGAGGGCGGCGTCGCTGATGTCGGTGCCGATGCCGTG